>CAZPQE010000021.1:0-25607 GCA_964588615.1 uncultured Clostridia bacterium
GCAGGCGATGGAATGTGTTCAACACGGCGTTTGAGAAAAAGTTCGGCGCGGTCGTATCGGCGCAGCTTGCCCGCGATCTTCAACTCACGCTGCGCGCGTTTTCTTCAGCCGTCTATGCGGTCGCGCTCCTCGCGCTGCTCACCCTGGCTTTGCTTGTGACGATGCTGACAGGAAACTGGCTGCCGATGGATGAGGAGGTCTCGAAATGGTTCGACCTGACGTGGCTGCCTTCGGTGATGGCCGTCAAAGCGGCCTGCGTGGTGGCGACGACCGCTCTCGTTTCGCTGCTTCCTGTGCTCATCGATTACCAGCTTCCGCACCTGTGGCTTGAGCGGGCGGCGGGGACGACCGGACTCGACATCTGGAAAGCGAAGATGTGGTACGGGCGGCTGGTCAGCCTGCCCGCCGCGCCCGCAGTGTGGATAGCAGCGATGCTTACGGCTCGATTGCCGATGAGCTACGCGCTCCCACTACTTGCCGAATGCCTGTGGCTGTGGTGGATGGTAAGTTCCATTGCCGCCGCGCTGTCGTTCGAGATGCCCACGCGGGCGGGCCTTTCGATAATACTGATGGCCACCCTGGGCCTCGGCGCGGGCGCGATGGCGGCCATGCTCTGGCCGTTCGGGTTGCTGCTTTATGTCTACGCTATGCACTCGCTCACCGAGCGCGGGCGCGAAAGAGTCAGATACTATCTCATCACGGAGGCCGATTGAATCTCATAGAAGTCGAATCAGTGACCAAGCGTTACGGCGACATCGTGGCAGTCGCGGATGTGAGTTTATCGATTTCGAGGGGAGAAGTTTTTTCGCTCGTCGGCAGAAACGGCGCGGGCAAATCGACTTTGATTCGAATGATGACAGGCATAACCGAAGCCGACGCGGGAAGCGTGAAAGTGTGCGGTCTGAACATAGCGCATCGCGCGGTGGAAACGAAACGTCATCTCGGCTACCTGCCCGAAGAACTGATTCTCTACGGGCGACTGACAGGCCGCGAGTACCTGCGACTGGTCGCCGGGCTGAAGGAAGCCGACCCGACCAGGATTGATGAGGAACTGGAATTTTTCGAGATCGCTCATGCGGCGGACAAACTCGTCGGGGGCTACTCGCTGGGCATGCGAAAGAAACTCGGCCTTGCCGCGTCATGGACAGGCTCGCCCGATGTGTTGGTTCTCGACGAGCCGCTCAACGGGCTGGATGTGGAAATGATGAGAAAACTGAGGCTGCGCATAGAAGCGGAGCGAAGCGCGGGCCGGACATTTCTGATTTCATCGCACGTGATGAGTTTCGTCGAGAGAGTGAGCGACCGCGTGGCGATAATGCGCGCAGGACGGATAGAGGCATGCGCTTCGCCCGCCGAGTTGAGATCGAGCGCGGGTCTCGACGCCGCGCAGTTCGAGGATGTATTTTTTCATCTCGCAGGTTGATTCTCGAACCTGTAGGGGCGGCCACTGAGGGCCGCCCCTGTTTCAGCCATCCGAAAATTTCGATCTGGAATGACTATTTGCAGTCGTCAGCACAAAGGAGCCGACAATGAGCAATCAATACGTTGAGGATTTGTTTTCAATCGCAGGCAAGACAGCTTTGATCACCGGAGGCTCGCGCGGAATCGGGTTGATGATAGCGCGCGGGTTTGTCGAATCGGGCGCGAAAGTCTATATCTCATCGCGCAAGCGGGAAGTGTGCGACAGCGTGGCAAGCGAGCTTTCCGCCATCGGAGCATGCATTTCGATCCCGGCGGACATCTCCGCAATGGATGGGTGCCGCCATCTGGTCGGGGAAATCTCCCAGCGCGAAGAGGCGCTGCACGTACTCGTCAACAACGCGGGCGCGGCCTGGGGAGCGCCTCTCGATGGATACCCTGAAAGCGGATATGACAAGGTGATGGATTTGAATGTGAAGTCGCTCTTCTTTCTCACCCAGGGTTTGCTGCCGATGCTTGAAAAAGCCGCCCGCCCCCAGGACCCTGCGCGCGTAATCAACATCGGCTCGATAGACGGCCTTCATGTGCCTTTCATCGAGAACTACGCTTATGCGGCGAGCAAGGCGGCGGTGCATCATCTGACCCGCGCGCTGGCCGTCAAACTCGGCCCGCGCAATATCACGGTCAACGCAATCGCGCCCGGCCCCTTTGAAAGCCAGATGACCAAATGGATGCTTGAAAACTTCGACGAGCAGATCAAGTCGGATTGCCCCCTGGGCCGCATAGGCGAACCGGCGGACATGGCGGGGGTGGCGATTTATCTCGCGTCGAAGGCCGGAGCTTATGTCAACGGCGCGGTCATCCCCGTAGACGGCGGCATCTGCATCAAGTAGCTGACGAGCAGGGTGAAGGGTGAAGAGGGGCAGGGGAGCAGGGAAAATGCAGAATGCGGAATGTAGAATGCGGAATAGATTTGAGCCGGATTTTCTATTTATTCCGCACTCCGCACTCTGCGCTCCGCATTCTTCCACTGACCACTGACCACTGCTCAAAGCTCATGCGCGAGCGCGATGATGAGTTGAACGAGAGAGTCGAGGTCGCGGCGATCCATCACTTCCACCGGAGAGTGAGAGTATCGACCTGGCCACGACAGCGGCATATCGATGCTGCCAAAGCGTGTGAACATCGAACCGTCGTTGCCTCCGCCGGTCGTCCCGGTGTAGAGCGGTATCCTTCGACTGCGCGCAATGGCTTCGATGCGGTCGAGCATTTCAATCGGGGCGATGCTGCTGTTGTCGATGGCGCGAAAGACCGCGCCGCCGCCCAGCCGCGCGTAAGCCATGCGCTGAGGATCGAGGGGCGAATCCGATGAGACGAAGGTGTCGACTGCAAATACGTAAGGCGGATGAAATCGCTCGGCCATGAATGCCGCGCCGTTGAGACCCACTTCTTCTTCGACTACCCAGGCGAAGGTGACACGATTGTTCAACCTGGCGGGGTCGATTCGGCGAAGGGCTGCGATGAGCGCCGCCGACCCCACGCGATCATCCATTGAACGACCGGTCGCGCGCATGCCCGCAAGCTTCATGCACTCCTTGCGCACGGTGACAGAATCGCCCGCTTTTACGCCTATCGCTTCGGTCTGTTGTTTCGAGTCTGTTCCGAAATAGAGGTAGATCGAGTCCTGCGCAGGTTGAAACCGGTCGGCCTGAAAATAATTCGGGCGCGGCGCGACGACGGCGTTGACTCTTCCCTTTGCAGTGTGAACCAGCGCCGGGTGCGCCTCATAGAGTGAATCGAAAAAACCTCCGCGCTTGCGCACTAAGGCAGAGCCGTCTTCGCGGATCGAAGTTATCTCGTAGCCGACTTCATCCATGTGGGCGACGAAGAGAATTTCTTTGCCGCCTTTGCCCACCGTGACCGAGAGGTTTCCTTTGGCGTCAGTCTGCGTGGCAGCCCATGCAGGGAGAAGTTTTCTTATGGTTTCGCGCACCGGAGTTTCGTGACCCGACACGCCGTAGACTTCGATCAACTCGCGCAGAATGTCGAATGCGTCGGCAGTCGGGCGGCCATCGGCGGCTTCTCGCATCGAGCTTGCGCCACCAGTGGCCGACGCTGCGGCTTTCAATCCTGTGAATGCGCGGGCGAGCCGAGTCATCGCTTCCACATCGCCGAGATCGATAGTCTCGACAGGCGTTTGAGCAAACAGCACGGGCAGGCTTGCGGTGTGAATTTTCACGCCCTGCCAGTCAGCGGGCGGGCGCGTCTGCAATCTGGCATCGGGCGTTGATTGCGCGGCGATGTTGTTCTGCTCGGCAAGCGTTTTCAACTCGCTGTCGCCTGCGGCAATCAGCGGCCCGGCTCCGAACCTCCCGACACTGCCTCGCGCATCGATTGAGTTTGCCGGAGTCATTACAGTTCGACCCAGCAGCAGAACGCGATCCGGCTTGACCCAGTGAGCTATGCGCGCAAGCCCTCTGGCCCCGAACTGAGTCTGCGCAGTCCAGACGAAAGCGATCGGGCCTGCTGAAGCCGGGTCGCTCGCGCGCAGAAGTTCGAGCAGAGCGAAGGCAGCGGCGCGCGACTGAACGGATAGGCCAGCGACGCGGTTGTTGGCCAACGTCTGGCCGCGCTCGCGCAGCGTCACCGCGTCGAGGTTGCGAATGCCCAGGCGCTCGACTTCTTCTCTGCTCTGCGCTCCCAGGTCTACCCACAGATCATCGAGCGTTCTGATGCGCTCGTTTTCTCCCTGCGCCGCGCCGCGCTGAAGATGAGTCGAAAGGGTAGCGATGACCGCCGGGATTTTTTCTCCGCGCCGATTGGTGATCGATGCGGGCTGGCCATAATAAAACTGATCGAACAGGCGGTGCGATGCGCCCGAGGTGACGCGATGCAGACGGAGAAATCCGTCTTCGGTGATGCGCGAGACCATATGTCCGTCCTCATCGAGAGGAGCGACAACCAGCGTGCGAGGATTGCTGCCTGTGGTGACTATGAGATTGCCCGCTTCATCGACTCGCGCCTCGGCCCATCGGGGCAGTTGCGATTTTATCTCTTCGCGTATTTCTCTCTCGAAGCCAGAAATGCCGGGGGCGCCAACGAGTTGCATCAGTTTGTTGGCTGACAGGTCGGACTGCGCTGAAGCGCCCGAGGCCAGGCAGCAGAGCGAAACGAGGAGGCAGGTAATTCTTTTCTTCATTTTTTTCGTCGCCCGGATGCGGCTCGACAGCCGCCTGAGATGGATCCTTTCCACTGAAGCTGAGATTCTGCCTGAGAAGGCGAGAGAAATTCAATGGCCGGGACGCCCTCGGCCAGACATCTGACGCTCAGGAAAGCATGAAGATTGGAAGATCAGCAGGCTGGCGGCCTGCTGCGCATTTTTGGAGAGTATCTCCACAGGAACGGAATGTACCGCCGCTTGGATCATTGCCGTTCCTGCGGAGCAGCAGAATCGAGGCTTCAGAGAATGGCATATTTCAGAAACGTAAGGCGATAAATCTCAGGCGACGGACTCCGGACGCTCGACACCAGAATTTTCATCTGTGATAGTCGAGCGCCGGAACAGCGCGAACTCCCCGTCAGAAATCGAGCCTGTTCCGGCGCTCATTCGGTGGGTCATCCCTCCCCACACTAACTTGATGTCTCATATTAACCCTGCGCTCGCCGCTTCGCCTGTGCGATGAATACCTTCCTTACAGAGGGGGGCCGTGGAGAGACTCGGCAAACATCCAAACATATAAGACCTGTTATCTCCTGTCAGGCGATGGAGCAAGACTGATGCCACAGCCTGCCGCTGACCGGCGTGAAGCTAAATGCGGGCAATAGCGGTTGTTTCGAAAAACGCGGCTTGAATGCGCAGGCAGCCGGGTCTGAAATTTGGACGCTCAGGTCTGAATTCTGGATTTTGAAAGGTCGTACTTCTTGAGTTTCTGGTAAAGAGAGCTTCTAGGTATGCCGAGCCTGCGGGCTGCCTGCTCGACGTGCCCGCGCTCCTCATCAAGCACTCTCTGAATGTGAAGCTGCTCAAGCTCCGCGAGCGTCAGTGAGGTGTCGGTTGTCTGAATGGGGTGAGTGGCTCTGATATCGAAAAAGAGATCGCCCGCCTCAAGCGCGCGTTTGTCTGTCAGCAGGCAGGCGCGCTCAAGCACGTTTCTGAGCTCGCGGATGTTGCCCGGCCAGGAATAAGATTGCAGAGCCCTCAATGCATCATTGGAAAGTTTCACTTCTCCCCGACCCATATCCGAAGCCAGGCGGTCGAGCAGGTATTGAGCCAGAACCGGAATATCTTCGACCCGCTGTCTGAGCGAAGGGACGATCAAAGGAATGGTGCTGATTCTGAAATAAAGATCGCTGCGGAATCGCTTCTCGGCTATCAGATGCCCGAGTTCCTGATGGGTGGCGGCTACGAGCCTGATGTCTACCCGACGGTCGCGCACTTCTCCCAGTCGTCGGAATCTTTTTTCTTCGAGCACCTTGAGGAGCTTGGGCTGCACCGACAGATCGACGTCGCCTATCTCATCGAGAAAAACCGTTCCCCGATGAGCGATCTCCAGCAGCCCCTGCTTTGTCGAGACCGCCCCGGTGAAGGCTCCCTTTTCGTGGCCGAAGAGTTCTGTCTCGAGGAATTCGCGCGAAAGGCCCGCGCAGTTCAAATCGACGAACGCCTCGTCTGCGCGCTGGCTCTCGTTGTGCAGCCACCGGGCCAGCACTCCCTTGCCCGTGCCCGTGTCTCCGAGTATGAGGACGGGGCTTTCGCTTGCGGCAACGCGCTGGCACTGCTGGGCCAGGTGTCGGACGGCCTGGCTGCTGCCTAAAAAGGGATTGATCGAAGTGCGGGCCTGGCGCGAGCGCACCGCGAGTTGTTTCTGGCGATTGCGATGATTGTCGAGCGCGCGCTGAACGACCACCGACAGCACAGGCATCTTGACCGGCTTTGTGAGAAACTGATCGGCTCCTTCTTTTATCGCCCGGACGGCAAGGTCTATCGAAGCATGCCCGGTGAGAATGATGAGCGGGATTTCCGGCGCAATTCTCTTGAGGCGCGCAAGCAGATCGAGAGCCGTGCCGTCGGGGAGCTTATAATCGATGACTGCGGCATCAGGCTGCGTGACGCGAAACGCTTCTTCGGCCTCGGCGCAACTTGAGGCTTCCTCGATTACATATCCCTGCAATTCCAGGAACCGGCGCAGGACGAGACGAATCGAAGCCTCGTCATCGACTATGAGCACCTTTTCTTTCACCGCAGCCCGCCGCCTTCCTGTGAATGAAATTATTTGTCGTTGCTTATGAGGACGACATCGTTGGTCACGGTTCCGCGCGCGCAGACCAGCTTTCCGTCTTTCGCCCAGGCGAAGGAGAATATCTGATCCGTTTTGAAATCGGTCGCTTGCTTCGCCTCTCCGCCCGCTATCGGCTGAATCCACACGTTCCAGATGCCTCCCCTCTCTTCGAGCCAGGTCAGAGCCTTCGAGTCCGGCGTCCAGCGAATGGGTTGAAGTTGAGGGTTGGAGGAAAACGGCGGAAAGTTGAACACCTTCGCGGGCTGACCGCCTTCGATTGGAATGATCGCTGTCTTCAAACCCGGCTGACCGTCGCTGTAACGACAGGCTATGTATTTTCCGTCGGGGGATACGACCGCGATGACGGCGAGGGATTCAGTCACTTGTTTTTCTTCTCCTCCATCCGTCGATACTTTCCACAGAACGGGCTTGTCGCTGGCTCCGAGATGATTATAGAAAACCCATTTGCCGTCTGCGGAGAGGGCCGGGAAATACTCGCCCTCTCCGCTCGTCAGTTGTCTGGGATTGCTGCCATCGATGTCTATGCGCCAGACGTGAAATATGCTTTCGTCGCCTCCGCGATTGGAGCAGAAAACTATGTGGCGACCGTCGAGCGAAACTGTCGGAAAGACATTGAGGTCGGAATTGGCGGTTAGCTGTTTCTGCCCCGTGCCGTCCGAGTTCATGATCCAGATGTCGGCCACGCCGCTGGCATTCGACTGATAGACCACCCGTCCGTCAGGAGCGCAGGAAAGATAAGTGTAGGCAACCGTGCCCGACGTTATTTGCCGGGCATCTGCCGCTTTGCCTCCGGGCGCGACCCACAGGTTCATTCTCGCTTCTGTCTGAACTGTCACCATCGTCTTCGAGTCCGCAGTGAGGCTGACTCCGGCGTAGTTGTTCAGATCGTTGGTGACCCTTCGCGCCTGGCCCCCAGGGTAAGAGAGTTGCCACACCTGAAGCTGCGTCGAGCCGGGGCTGCGATCAACGGCGGTCATAATCAGGCTTCGACCATCCGAACGCCATTCGAGTCCGGCGATTGCCTGCCATTTTTTGACGGTGAATGTTTTCTGCGCGCCGTCTGAGACTTTTATCTCATCGACATTGAACTGACGCCCCTCGCTTATTCTGAGGACGGCGCAGGCTATCGCGCCTCCATCGGGCGACCAGGCCGGGATCAGGTATTGATCGGGCAGTTTGATCGTAGCAAGCTTGCGTTCGTTCGTTCCGTCGGCGTTTGCGATTATCAAAACGCTTTCCCGCTCCTTGTTGTAGTTGCGCACGAAGGCGAAGCGGTCGCCGGAGGGCGAAAACGTGATGCGGCTATCGACGTCTTCGACGATCTTTTTGGGCGTGCCTCCGAGGACGGGAATCTGATACAGGATGCGGATGAGGCTTTCCTTCTCGCGGCGGATGTAATAAACGTAATTGCCGTCGAGCGAAAAAGTCATTCCCATATATTCGATATCGGCGGGAGGAACTATCTGCACGTTGCTCGAAGTGGCCACCTGTCGCATCCACAGGCTTCGCTGCCCGGCTTCGTCTACGACATGAGCGGCGTATTTGCCGTCGGGCGAAATGACCGCTATCGTCACTTTGCCGGTCGTGGTCAGGCGGCTTACGCGGGCCACCTCGAACGGGGCGAGCCGCTCTTTCCGGCCTGTCAGTTTTACTACAGCCAACACTGCGGCGACGATCAATACCAGAGCCACAGCAGCATAAGCTATCCACCGATTCGAGCGGCGGCGCGGCTGCAACGCCGTGATCGCGCTTTGATCCAGAGGCTGAGGCGCGGTGACGAGCGCCGGCTGAGGAGCAGTCGTCGATAGCGGCGGCTGCGCGGTCGTTTGTGAAGCGAACGTCCCGGAAAAAGAGGGCTGGCTGTCGTAGTTGCTCACAAGATCGCGCAGATCGATATTGACTTCCTTTATCGACTGGTATCGCTCATCAGGGCTCTTGGCAAGGCACTTGCGGATTATGCGCTGAAGCTCGGCGGGAACCTCCGGGTTTATTTCCGTTATGGGTGGAGCCTGCGCGTAGACGATCCTGTGCATGGAGTCAATGACCGATTCGCCCGCAAAAGGTCTTTTTCCGGTAGCGGCTTCATAGAGTATGCAGCCGAATGAAAAAATATCCGAGCGATGATCGACCGATTTGCTCTGCACCTGTTCGGGCGACATATAACCGAGCGTGCCCATCACCATTCCGGGCTGAGTCTGCTGCTGCATCATCAGGGTGTCGGCTTCTTCGACCGCATCTGCTGCGGGCTTCTTCTGCTCGGCGAGTTTGGCGAGTCCGAAATCGAGAATTTTCGAGTAGCCATCGACCGATATCATGATGTTGTCGGGTTTGAGGTCTCGATGCACGATTCCGGCCCCGTGAGCCTTCGAAAGCCCGTCGGCCACCTGAGCGAGGAATTCGAGCAGTTTTTTCAGCGGCGCGCGATCGCCATGAATTTTCGTCGTGAGAGTCTGACCATCGATGTACTCCATGGCTATGTAATGGAGCTCGGCATCGCCATTGATACGTTCGCGTCCTACTTCGTAGATGGTGACGATGTGCGGATGATTGAGGGCGGAAGCGGCTTTGGCTTCCTGAACGAAGCGGCGCATGCGGTCTTCGTCCGCAGCCACGCTGTCAGGCAGAATCTTCAAAGCTACGGGGCGGCCCAGCGTGGTGTCCTGTGCCTTGTAGACTTCGCCCATCCCGCCCACGCCGAGTTTCGAGGTGATCTCATAGTGCTTGAGTCTGCTGCCGGGTTCGATAGTCATAAAGAATCGCTTTCCCTCCGAGCCTGCTGGTTTTGGAATAGAATCCTAATTTGTATTCCGCTCCAAAGCAAACCGGCTTCACCTCGAAACAAAAGCCGACCGTGTGACCGGTCGGCCTCCAAGTGTGAGCACAGGGATGAAAAGAGTTTTATCGTCGCTTAAACGTCGTAGTAGAGCGCGAACTCCAGCGGGTGCGGTCGCATCCTCACCGGGTTGATCTCCTTTTCGCGCTTGTAATCGATCCAACGGCTGACGAACGCCTCGGTGAACACCTCGCCCTTGAGCAGGAACGATTGATCCAGTTCCAGCGCGCGGAGCGAATCTTCGAGCGAACCGGGCAGGCTGGGCACTTCGGCCAGTTCTTCGGGCGGAAGATCGTAGATGTCCTTGTCGAGCGGCTCGCCCGGATCGATTCGGTTTTGAATGCCGTCGAGTCCGGCCATCAGCATGGCCGAAAACGCTATGTATGCATTGCACGACGGATCGGGGAAGCGGACTTCCAGTCGCTTGGCCTTGGGGCTTTGCGAATAAAGCGGAATGCGGACGGCAGCCGAGCGATTGCGCTGCGAGTAGGCCAGATTGACCGGCGCCTCAAATCCCGGCACGAGTCGCTTGTAGCTGTTCATGGTCGGGGCAGCGAATGCGGCCAGCGCCGGAGCGTGTTTGAGTATGCCGCCGATGTAGTGAAGCGCGGTCTCTGAAAGCCCGGCGTACTGGTCTCCGGCAAAGAGCGGCTTTTCGCCTTTCCAGAGAGACTGGTGGCAATGCATGCCGCTGCCGTTGTCGCCGTAGAGCGGTTTGGGCATGAAGGTCGCGGTCTTATTGAAACGACGGGCGACGTTCTTGACCGTGTACTTGAAGATCATCAGGTTGTCAGCCGTGCCGAGCAGCGTCGAGTAGCGGAAATCGATTTCGCACTGACCGGCGGTGGCCACTTCGTGGTGATGGCATTCGACCGTCAGGCCCGCCTCTTTGAGCGTGGCCGCGATCTCCGAGCGGATGTTGTGAATGGTGTCGAGCGGGGGACATGGCACATAGCCTTCCTTGCTGCGCACGTGATAGCCGGTTCCCGGCCCCTGGGGGCCGCTGTTCCAGTGTCCCTCGCCGCTTTCGAGCGTCACTCCGAAAGAATGGCTGTCGTTGGAAAACGACACGCGATCGAAGATGAAGAACTCGGCTTCAGGCCCGAAGTTGACCGTGTCGGCGATGCCGGTGAACTTGAGATAGTTCTGGGCGCGTTTGGCCAGCGCGCGCGGATCGACCCAGTAACTCTCTTTGGTTATCGGATCGACGATGTCGCAGATCAACACCAGCGTTTTGCGATCCATGAACGGATCGATCCAGTAGCGCGACGGATCAGGGATCATCAACATATCGCTTTCGTTGATGGCCGCCCATCCGCGTATGCTCGAAGCGTCGAAACCGAACCCGTCCTCGAACGACCCCTCGCTCAACTCTTCGATCGGAAAGGAAAGATGCTGCCAGGAGCCGACCAGGTCTGTAAAACGCAGGTCGACGAATTCTGCCTTTTCGTCGGCAGCAAACTTCAAAACTTCTTTTGCACTCATGGTTCCTCCTGTTATTTATTTATTTCAATCCATACCTCGCTTTCGCAGCGAGGCGAATTCTCAGATGCAGGCTCTGGCATCTATGCCTGAGCCCGGAGGAGCGGCGCGCGCCGCTCTCTGCGTCTCTGCGCCGCGCGACGCCAACTGAAAATTCGCGCCTTCGTCGCAGACCGACGATCTTTCACAATATCAAGCATCAGGTTCCCGCAGAGACGCAAAGACCAGTGTCTGTGCCTGTCACCGAAAAAAAACGGCATGCCGGTTAAAAGGTGATGCCGTAGTAAAGGAACAGCCCGTTGTTTTTTCGCCCATCGTTGCCTATGCTGTAACCGGCATAAAACAGGCTGTTCCTGGGCAATGTGAAACTGAGTCCGGGCGTCACGTAGCCGAACCTGTTGTAACCGCTGAACCAGTCGGCCACAAAACTTACCTTCGAATGAAGCGGCTGTTCGTAGCCGACGATGGCTCCTCCTTTGGTTCCCAAACCGTCTTCGCGCCCCAGAAGGCCGTAGACACCGCCGGTCAGACGAGGCCCGTAGGCTCCTTTGATTTTCTTGCTCACGTTGCTGTAGACCAGAGCGAAGTCATCTACGCCGTCGCGGTTGGCTATGGGCACGTAACCGATGATGCCTGCCGAAGCGGCCAGGCCGTTATCCTCGTTAGTGTAGAATTGCCATTTGATGTTGGGCTGGAATTCTACTGGCTGATCGGGAGCCAGCGCGTCGGTGAAGGAAATGTTTGCTCCGATCTCTACTCCCTTGCCCAGACCGAAGACCGCTCGCGGAACATAAGTCTGAAACCCGCCTTCTCTGTGGCTTTCAAGGTGGCTGATGAAGTCGAACTCGATATAGGTTTTCCCTTTCGACACGGCATCGGTCGAGGGGATGTTGAAGAGAGTCGACTGAGCTGTGGCAGTCGTGTCGCAGAGAGCTATCATTGCCATCAACAAAACCATAGAGAGACAGAGAGAAACAAAGTTGCGTTTCACCTTCGCTGTGGTTTTTTCCATTTTTGCCTCCGTATCTGCAACCGCATCGTGCGGGCGTTTGTGGCTGCGAACGAGTCGCAGTCGGGTTACTGTGCTACGTCAGCAGCCCTTCGCCAAGCGGCGGTGAACTTGCAAATACAGAAGCAGTTCATTATGTTTGGAGGGCCGCCGCGCAGGTATCACTCCGATGATCTGAGCGCGGCTGTGGGAGAGACCTTTTGAAGGTGGTCTCCAATCACTTCTTCAAAAGGCTCCCCACAATTTCTTAACTCAAACTCTTATCCATCACTAACGCGAATGCTCTTGATTGCCGACTTCCCTGTGCAAGATCGACTTTGCTAATCAGAGCATGCACTGATCCTACGCTTCAACAGGTTTGGCCTCGAAGGGAGGCGGCAACGGGCTGGGGTATGCTTCCATTCCATGCTCGCCTGTATCCAGGCCTTCGAATTCCTCTTCTGCGCTCACGCGGATGCCGAGAGTCGCCTTCAGCAGCAGCCACACGGCGGAACTCGCAATTGAAACCAGAGCTCCGATCCCCGCGATTCCTATGAGCTGCGAAATGGTTCTGGCAGAGCCGCCTCCCAGGAAGAGGCCGCCTTCGGTGGCAAACAAACCGACGGCCAGCGTTCCCCATACGCCGTTGACCAGATGCACGCTGATAGCGCCCACCGGATCATCGATTTTGACCTTCCTGTCGATGAGTATCACCGCGAAGACGACCAGCACCCCCGCTATAGCGCCGATGATGATGGCGCTCGCAAGCCCCACAGCATGGCAACCGGCAGTGATGGCGACAAGCCCGGCAAGCGTGCCGTTGAGTATCATGCTCAGATCAGGTTTCTTCAGGACTATCCATGAAGTCGCCGTAGCCAGTATGCATCCTGCGGCGGCAGCCATATTGGTGTTGAGCGCAACTTTGGTGATCATGGCCGCATCGGCTGCCATGGTGCTTCCCGGATTGAACCCGAACCATCCCAGCCAGAGTATCAGCGTTCCGAGAGTGGCCAGACTCATGTTGTGGCCGGGGACGGGGCGAATGCTGCCGTCCTTTCCGTACTTGCCCATACGGGGGCCGAGTATCAGCGCGCCGGTCAGCGCCGCCCATCCTCCTATGCTGTGGACGACTGTCGAACCCGCGAAGTCGGCAAACGGGGTTGACAGTTTAGTCAGCCATCCGCCTCCCCAGGCCCAATGACCGCCAATGGGATAGATCACAGCGACAAGGAAGAAAGAGAAAATGATGAATGAAAGGAACTTGATCCTCTCGGCAACAGCGCCGCTGACGATCGTTGCCGCAGTTCCGGCAAACACCAGTTGGAAGAAAAATTTGGCGTCGAGCGGAACTCCGGTCCAGTTCAAAGATGAAAAGATTCCGGAATATGCCTCGCCCGTCGCGGGGCTGTTGTCAGCGCCCTGCAAGAACCAGCCGGTGAGTCCTGCAAATCCGTTGCCGTCGCCGAACATCAGGCCGAACCCCACTACCCAGAACGCAATCGACGAAACGGCGAACACGATGAAGTTCTTGGCCAGAACATTCACTGCATTCTTGGCCTGACACAAACCCGTCTCCAGCATTGCAAAACCGGCGTTCATGAAGAACACCAGACAGGCAGTGATAACGACCCATAAAGTGTCAACGATAACTTTGGCATCTGCATCCATTTTCTTCACTCCTCCTTGATGTAAGCGCCGGCGAACGGTCGCCAGCAATCCTTGCAACCGACTGGCGACAGGCTAGAGCGCCTGCTCGCCGCGCTCGCCCGTGCGTATGCGCACTACCTCTTCTATGGGTATGACGAATATCTTCCCGTCGCCGAACTTGCCCGTCCGCGCCGTCTTCTGTATGGCATCGATGGCCAGATCGACTATCTCGTCAGGAAGCACGACTTCGATTTTGACCTTGGGAACGAAATCGATCTTGTACTCGCTGCCGCGATAGGTTTCCGTGTGGCCCTTCTGTCGACCGAATCCCTTGACCTCGGTCACGGTCAGCCCCATCACGCCGACCTCCTGAAGAGCGTTCTTGACCGCATCGAGCAGATGCGGACGAATGATGCTTTCGATCTTCCTCATATAGCCTCCTTGATTGGCTTCGTTTTCTCCCTGCTGAGAGCTTCCATCAGCGCCCATTCGACTCTGTTCATCTCTTTTGAAGACAGCTTGCGCCCCGCCGCATCGGTGACATAGAAAATATCCAGCGCGCGATTCTTTTCGGTGGTTATTCTCGCAAAGTTTATGTTGATGTGCAGCGCGGCAAGCGCAGCGGCGATCCTGTAGGCCAGGCCCGGTTCGTCTCCGGCCTTCACTTCGATGATCGTGCTTGCGGCAGACGTTTCGGAATCGAAGCGCGCCGAAGGATGCCGCTGGTGTGATGCCTTCGGCTTTCGTCGCCCGTGACGGGCCAGCCACTCCTGGACTCCGGCAGCCACGTCCCGTTGGCCTTCTATCGCCGACCGGATGCTTTGCTCTATGCGGCTCCAGTGCTCGGCTCTGACCGGATGTCCGGTCATCTGCGAGAGTTTGAAGGTGTCCAGTATTATCCCGTCCTCGCGGGTGTAAAGATCGGCGCTCAGTATGTTGACTCCGTGCGCGGTCAGCGTGCCCGCGACCCGCGCAAACAGCCCTTCGCAGTCGCGCGCGCACACCACCATCTCGGTGCAATGCCTCTCTTCGATCTGCTGCCAGTCGGCGGCCATCGAATCGTCGCCCATCCGATGGATCAGCCGGATGTGACGCGCTATCTGGTCTGCCTTGTTGGCCCGCGCGTAGCGTTCGGGCATCATCGCAAAATGACGCTCGACCTCGCTGGGCAGAAAATCCGGCAGCAGTTTCCGCGACACCTTCTGCCTGAACAATGCCGCGCGGTCAGTCTCCTGGGCTGCGGGTCGCTCCTCGGTAAAGCAGGCGCGCGCCTGTTTGTAGAGTTCCCACAGCAGCCCGGCCTTCCACTCGTTCCATACTCCCGGCCCTACGGCTGAGGTGTCGGCGTAGGTCAGCAGCAGAAGTTTGTTGAGCCGGTCTCGGTCGCCCACCGTGCCCACGAATTTTTCGATCAGGCTCTCTTCGCTGATGTCGCGCCGCTCGGCCAGATGCGACATCAACAGGTGATGCTGAACCAGGAATACGACATCCCCTGCGCTGCGGTCGTCGAGTTGAAGCCGGTCGCACACTCGACGGGCTATCTGAACCCCCCGTGGCACGTGGCTCCCGCCCCGGCCTTTTCCTATGTCGTGAAGCAGCATTCCGAGATAAAGCGAGGCCGGGTCTTCGATCTCCTCAAAGACGCTGCTGAGTCGGGCGGCGCTGCCGCTTTGTTCGCCCGACAGACGATCCAGATTCTCGACCGCCTTGAGCGAGTGCTCATCTATCGTGTAGCGATGATAGAAATCGTGCTGGACGAGAAAGGTTATTCGGGCGAACTCCGGCATCAGCCGCCCCAGAAATCCCGTGTCATGCATCATACGAAGCGCGCGGCCTACGCCGCCGCGCCGCCGGAGCAGATGGAGAAAAGCCTGTCCCGCCTCGCGGCTTGCGCGGAAACTCCGGCTGACCTGATGAAGGTTTCCTTCGATAGCCAGCCTGAGCGGGTCGCTCAACTCGACCGCCTCCTGTTGAGCGATGGAGAAGACCTCCATCAGCTTCATTGGCGCAGCGAGCGGCTCGGCAGACTCGCCCTTGAGATGAAGCTTGCCGCGCTGGATGCTGAAGCCGCCCGCCAGTTCTTTTTCTTCCCCGCGCGGAGCGACCAGAGCGAAGAAACGTTTCTCGCCCCGCGACGGGATCGAACGCGAAAGGAAACTCCGCGAGAAGCTGTGCAATCGGCTCGCCCGTCGATAGTAATCGCGCATGAAAGTTTCCGAGGCGATCAGCCCGCGCTCGGCTTTGTAGCCCAGGCTCGAAGCTATCTCGGGCTGAAGGTCGAGCGTGAGCAGATCGGCCCTCCGACCGGTCGTGAAATGAGCCTCGTTGCGCACTCGGGCGATGAAGTCGTAGTCTCGAAGCGCGGCGCGGCATTCTTCCTCCGCGACGCGGCCCGCCTCTCGGAGCTTTTCGAGACTCGCCGCGCCGAAGAGAGCGTGGCCCGCCCACAGCACCGTGTGCAGATCGCGCAAGCCGCCTGCGCTCTCTTTCACGTTGGGCTCCTGAACGCAAACCGTGCCGAACTTTTCATGCCTGCTTTCGATCTCCGCGCAGATCGCTTCCATCAGTTGTTGATTGTCGCGGCTGTCGTTGAAAACCTTGCTGTCAAGCTGTTGGATCAGTTCCCGGAACAAATCAGCGTCTCCGGCTATGAGTCTCGCCGTGCTCAGAGCCGTCCTGGTGTGAAGATCGCTTCTTGCCATCGAGAGGCATTCGCTCACACTTCTGAAGCTGTGGCCGACGACCAGCCCCGCGTCCCACATCAGATAGAGCACCTGCTCGAAAGCTTTTTTCACCCGCTCGGTCTGTTTGCCCTGGTAGAGGAAGAGGAGATCGACGTCGGAAAACGGCGCAAGCTCCCTCCGCCCATAGCCGCCGAGGGCGACAGCGGCGAACTCGCCTGCCGCCGCCGCCGCCCGGCAGGCCCGTGAGATTGTCAGATCGATGAGATGGCTCCTGCCTTCTGCGACCTCGATCCCGCCTGCGCCCAGCCGATGGCGTATCCTCAGCCGCTCAGTTTCTATCTTGAGAAACCGCTTGAGCGAGGCGGCTGAGGAAAGCCTCTCGTCGGCAACCGGTATGGCGTTGTTGAGGGTGGCTCGCATGTTTTTCTGTAAACTGTGCCTTGAGAGAAGGCTGAGAGAGCAACTCCCGTACCGCCGTTTGAGAGGCCCGTCCGCATTCTTTCATCTCTCTGAAAGCGCAGGGGGTTGCACTTTCGACGCCTCATGGCTGAATTCGACGCTATTACGAATTTGTAGCCTCAGGCGGGTTGAATCTACAAAATTGTCGCCTGGGCTTGAGGAGGCAGCGAGCGGCTCGCGCGCAGGCAGAGGCATGGCCTTCGCTCACGGTCGGATTGCTGAGGCGCAGGTCGAGGCGGGCGGGAAATCAGCGGGCGAGTCGGATGATTGAATCCCGGACAGGAGCCAAAGGCGGGCGCGCTCCGACGGGCGCGGAATTATTTTTTCCTGAAGCGACCTGGATGTTTGGATGCCTCCTACAAAATTGTCGCTTCTATTTATCTGTCGACCGTTTTTGTAGGAGGCTCGATTTTGTCAATGAGAGGCCGATATGCGGCGGCGCGGCTCGCTGGCTTCTTCCGCCAGGGCGCATTCGGCTTCGGCTCTGGCTGCGGCCTGCGCGCCCTGCGTAACCACTTTCCAGAACATCGGGCGGTAGCTGTCCCAGTGCCACAGCACTTCGCGGGCGCGGAAGCTGCCGGTCAGTTCGTGGTGACGCTCTATGAGCGCGCGAAGCGACCGCGCCTCGACGCCCCTGGTGACCCGCTCCAGATTTACCATGTCCTGATTGCATCTTCTGGAGAAGCTGCCTGTGAGGTCCAAAACGTAAGCTACGCCTCCGGTCATCCCTGCCGCGAAGTTGCGGCCCGCGCTGCCGAGCACCACCACCTGGCCTGCCGTCATGTACTCGCACCCGTGATCGCCCACGCCTTCTACTACTGCCCAGCCTCCGCTGTTGCGGACGGCGAATCGCTCTCCGGCCCGGCCCGCCGCAAACAGCGCCCCTCCGGTCGCCCCATACATAACCGTGTTTCCGATGATCGAGTTATTCGACCACTCGAAGCGCGATTCTGGAAACGGGCGTACGATTATCTCTCCGCCGCTCATCCCCTTGCCTACATAATCATTGGCCTCGCCTATGAGCGTCAGCCTCATGCCGGCGATGTTGAAAGCGCCGAAGCTCTGCCCGGCTGTTCCCTGGAAGTTCAGATCGATAGTGCCTTCGGGAAGCCCGGCGTTTCCGAACCGCTCGGCTATCTCTCCGGCTACGCGCGCGCCCACCGTCCGGTCGGTGTTTTTTATCTCATAAGAGAGCACCACCGGTCTGGCCTTCGAGATGGCGCGCTGGGCATCCCACAGTATGTGGTCGGAGAGCGAAGCCGAAGCCTCGCCCTTCTGAGTCGCTTCGTATCGCCGCTGGCGCGCGCCCGCCGGGAGAGCCAGCACCGGGGAGAGATCGAGATTGACTTCTTTCGGAAGCTGTTTGTCCGTCTTTTCGATCAGCAGATCGCTTCTGCCGATGATCGAATCCAGAGAGCGGAATCCGAGGCGCGAGAGTATCGCGCGCACATCTTCGGCGACCGACATGAAAAACTCTATGACCATTTCAGGCTTGCCCTTGAATCGCTCGCGCAGGTGCGGAGATTGCGAAGCGATGCCTACGGGGCAGGTGTTGAGATGGCACTGCCGGGCCATCACGCATCCGAGGGCGACGAGCGTCGAGGTTCCGAATCCGAATTCTTCCGCGCCCAGCATCGCCGACACCGCCACGTCGCGCCCGCTCTTGAGGCCCCCATCGACGCGGAGCCGGACTCGCTTGCGCAGCCCGTTGAGCGCAAGCGTCTGCTGAGTTTCGGCCAGCCCCAACTCCCAGGGCGTGCCCGCGTGCTTGATCGAGCCCAGCGGAGAGGCTCCCGTCCCTCCGTCGTGCCCCGATATGTGAATCGCTTCGGCGTAGGCTTTGGCCACCCCTGCGGCGACCGTGCCCACTCCGGCTTCCGACACCAGCTTGACGGCGACGCGCGCGCGCGGGTTTATCTGCTTGAGGTCGTAGATCAGTTGGGCGATGTCTTCTATCGAATAAATGTCGTGATGAGGCGGAGGCGAGATCAGGGTCACGCCCGGAGTCGAATGCCTGATGGCGGCTATCTCAGCCGTAACCTTATCGCCGGGGAGTTGCCCTCCCTCGCCGGGTTTCGATCCCTGCGAGATTTTTATTTCAAGCTCGTCGGCCGACATGAGGTATTCTGGAGTGACGCCGAACCGGGCCGATGCCACCTGCTTGATTCGGCTGTTGGCCAGGTCTCCATTTTCTCTCTGACGGAAGCGCGCCGGGTCTTCGCCGCCCTCGCCGCTGTTGCTCCGAGCGTTGATGCGGTTCATGGCTATGGCCAGCGTCTCGTGCGCCTCGCGCGACAACGCCCCGTGCGACATGGCCGAAACGCAGAATCGCCGCACTATCTCGGCTGCCGGTTCGACTTCATCGAGAGGTGTGGGGTTCCCCTCTCGAAAATCCAGAAGATCGCGCAGCGAAGTCGCGGGCCGGTTTTCTATATGCTCGCGGTATTTTTCGTACTCCTCGCTAGTCTTTGCCAGCTTGTGGAGGGCGCGAAAGACCGCCGGGTTATAGCTGTGATATTCGCCACCTGAGCGATAGCGATAGTACCCGGCGTCTTCGAGCGCGGGTTCGCCGCCTTCGCTGTAGGCCGCTTGATGGAAGCGCAGCATATCGCGGGCTATGGCGCGCAGTCGGACGCCGCCTATGCGGGCGGGAGTCCCCGGAAAATACTTTTCGACCACCTGCGGGTCGAGGCCGATGATTTCGAAAAGCTGCGCGCCGGTGTAGCTGGCCACAGTCGCTATGCCCATCTTGGCCATGATCTTGAGCAGCCCGCTTTCGACCGCCGTCTTGTAATTTCTGAGCGCGCCCGCGATGCTCATTCCGCGACGGCTGACCTCGGAGGCCACCACCTCGAAGGCCAGGTAAGGATTGACCGCCGACGCGCCGAAACCTATCAGGCAGGCGAAGTGATGATCCTGTCTGGCCTCGCCCGTTTCGACCACCAGGCTCGCTTTCAATCGCTTGCCCTCGCGCATCAAGCGATGATGCACCGCGCTCACGGCCAGAAGCATCGGGATAGGCAACTGGAACTGGCTTGCGCCCCGGTCGCTTAGTATCAGTATGGAATGCCCTGAGTCGACTGCCTGAACCGCCTGCTCCGTCAACGCATCGACGACCTGTTCGAGATGCTGTTCGCCGCCGCGCAGTCCATAGAGCGTTGAAAGAGTAGCTGACCTGAAGCCATGACTTTCGCTCCGACGCAGCCAGTCGAGAGCCGTGTCGGTCAGCACGGGGCTTTGCAGTTTGATGAGCCTCGCGTGAGAGGGAGTCTCTTCGAGCAGGTTGCCGCGCGGCCCTATGAGAGTCGTAAGCGACATAACTGCGCGCTCGCGTATCGGGTCGATTGCCGGATTGGTCACCTGCGCGAACCGCTGCCTGAAATAGTCGTAGAGCAGGCGCGGTTTGGATGAAAAGACCGCAAGAGGTGTGTCGTCTCCCATCGAGCCTACAGGCTCTTTGCCTTCTCCGAGCATCGGATCGAGCACTCGCCGGATGTCTTCTACGGTGTAGCCGAAGCATTTCTGTCGAACTGTGAGTTCCGTCTCATCCTCGGCGGGCGCGCTGCCGTGATCGGGGCTTACGGGACAGACGACCAGCGATTGACGAACCCACTGCCCGTAGGTTTGAGTTGCGGCCCGTTCTAGTTTTATGTCCGCGTCTTTGAGGATGCTCCCGGTAAGGGCGTCTACGGCGATCATCTTTCCGGGCCCGAGTCGGCCTTTTTCGATGATGTTTTCCGGGTCGAGGTCGACGGCTCCGGCTTCCGACGACATGATGATGAGGCCATCATCGGTTATGAGGTATCGCGCCGGGCGAAGCCCGTTTCTGTCCAGAGCAGCGCCCACGAATCTGCCGTCGCTGAAGACTGCCGCCGCAGGGCCGTCCCAGGGTTCCATCAGACACGATGCGTAATCGAAGAACCCGCGCACCGATTCATCCATGTCGGGCGCGTGCTCGTGGGCTTCAGGCACGAGCATCATCATCGCCCGCATCGGGTCGCGCCCATTAGAGACGAGCCATTCGAGCGCGTTGTCGAGGCTCGCCGAATCCGATCCGTCAGGGCGGATGACCTCTCTGTCTCTCTCTCTCATCCACAGTCGGTTGCCCGATATGGTGTTGATCTCGCCGTTGTGCGCAAGCATTCGGAAGGGCTGGGCGAGAAACCAGTTGGGAAAAGTGTTGGTCGAGTATCGCTGATGGAAAACCGCCAGCGCGGTCTCGAAGTCCGGGTCGTTGAGATCGAGATAAAAAGATTTGAGTTGGGTGGAGACCAGCAAGCCCTTGTAAACGATAGTCCGACTCGACAGCGAGGGGATATAAAATCCTTTGATGTTGGATGCGCCGTCTTCTATCTCTTTTCGAGCGTCGTAGAGCGCGCGCTCGAATTCATCCGTCGGGCGATCAGCGCGGCTTATGACGACCTGCTCGATGCGAGGCGAGGTAGTGGCCGCTTTGGCGCCCAGCACTCGCTCATCAACGGGGACGACTCTCCATCCGAGACAGAGCAGCCCGTGTCTGTTGAGCGCGCGTTCGATTATTTTTCGACACTGCCCGGCGGTTTCCTCCTCGCGCGGCAAAAATGTCTGACCGACTGCCAGGTCCGCAGCGCGCAATCTGAAGCCGAACGATTCGGCTTCTCTGAGGAAAAGCCTGACAGGTATTTGAGAAAGGATTCCAGCGCCGTCGCCGGTCTTGCCGTCGGCGTCAACGGCTCCGCGATGAGACAGGTTGCCGATGGCCTCAAGAGCTACATCGAGTATGCGGCGCGAAGCGCGACCCGAAAGATCGGCCACGAAACCGACTCCGCAGGCGTCGTGCTCGAACTGCGGATCGTAAAGCGAGCGTTGGGGAATATCCTCTTTCATCTGTTTTACCCTTCCCGGCGATTTCAAATGCGCCCCGCAGGTTTGCAGCGACAAGCAGCAAGTGATCTGCTATGTCGTTAAAAACCAAAAGGCCATCACCCTGTTTTAGGATGATGGCCTTTTCCCGAAACCCTGTTGCCCCGACCATCATCCGCTTGTGTCAAGCAGAATGCGCTTTGCCAGAGTGTTAATCAGCGACTTAGCCAGGGCGGCAAGCGAGGCGCGAACGGAGGTCGAGGCCGCGCGCTCTGTCAGTGTTTGATGTGAATTCAGATTCATGATCGCTTGCCTTCGAAAAACTCCAATGAGGTCGACAAGTGAATATCACAGATTCGACAGCGCGGGCAAATAATTAATCCTTATCACATGACAGATAATCCACGAGTTCGATTATTGCTTGACGGAAGCCTCCCCTCTCAGCCTACAATTGCGTCGCCAGTATGGATGTTAGCGACAATTTTGTATGAAAAACGGAGGGCAGACCCGAAATGACCGAACAGACCGGCGATATAAAGAAGTTGAGCACTCTGCTCGAAGTGAGCCATGCTCTCTCGGGCACGCTCAATCTCAAGGCTGCGCTCCATCGAGTGCTCGAAACGCTCGAACGCCATCACGGGATGATCGGAAGCGCGGTGACGCTGCTGGCTGAAGACAGCGGAGAGATTCACATCGAGGCGTCCAACGGAACGACCTCCGACGCTCACCCGCGCCATCGGCTGGGAGAGGGCATAACGGGGCGGGTCATCGAGAGCGGCAAGCCGATAGTCGTCCCGCAGGTGAGCCGCGAACCCGCGCTCGCCCGACGCAAAGGCGGACAGGAGATGAGCTTCATCTGCGTGCCGATAGTTCTCTCGCGCAAACCCGTAGGCGCGCTCGGCATAGACCTGCGGTTCAAGAAAGACCGCGATTATGACCGCTCGGTCAAGTTCCTCAAGGTCGTTGCCTCGATGATCGCGCAGGCCCTCAAAGTCCAGCGTTCCGTCGATGCCGAACGACGACGGCTGCTCGATGAAAACATACACCTGCAACAGGAGCTTAAGGAGCGTTACGAATTCTCCAACATTATCGGGACGAGCGGCCCCATGCGACAGGTCTACGAGCAGATAGCTCAGGTCGCCCGCACCAACACGACGGTGCTCATACGCGGAGAGTCGGGGACTGGAAAAGAGTTGATCGCTCATGCGATTCACTACAATTCGCTCCGCGCGCGGCGTCCGTTCGTCAAGGTGAGCTGCGCCGCGCTGCCCGACACGCTGATCGAGTCCGAGCTCTTCGGGTTTGAAAAAGGCGCATTCACCGGCGCTCAGGCCCGCAAGAAGGGGCGCTTCGAGATGGCCGAAGGCGGCACGCTGTTTCTGGATGAGATAGGCGACCTCAATCTTTCCACCCAGGTCAAGCTGCTGCGGGTGCTTCAGGAACGCGAGTTCGAACGGCTGGGCGGAACCGAAACCATAAAAGTCAATGTGAGGTTGATCGCCGCGACCAACAAAGACCTCGAACAGGCCATAGCCGAAGGCTCGTTCCGCGAAGACCTCTATTACCGGCTCAACGTGTTCGCCATATTCGTCCCCCCGCTGCGCGAGCGCAAGCCCGATGTGCTGCTGCTGGCCGATCACTTCCTGGGCAAGTACGCCCGCGAGCATGCGAAGAGCATCAAGCGCATCTCGACTCCGGCAATTGATATGCTCACTTCCTATCACTGGCCGGGCAACGTGCGCGAGTTGGAAAACTGCATAGAGCGGGCGGCGCTGGTCTGCGAAGGACATGTCATTCACGGCCATCATCTCCCTCCCACTCTTCAGACGGCTTCGGCTTCGGGCACGGTTACGCGGCTGTCGTTGTCTGCGGCCATCGAAGCCTTCGAAAAGGATTTGATACTCGACGCGCTCAAAACCACGCGCGGGAATCGCGCTCGCGCCGCCGCGCTTCTGGACACTACCGAACGCATACTCGGATACAAGGTGAAGAAGTACGGCATAGATGGCAGAAGATTTCGGTAGCGCCCGTTCTCACATCAGACGCATCTGAAGATGCGTTTTGATTCAGATCACGCATAGAGTAAAGTTGATTTCGCGGCGCGCGACTGCGCTGCGGGAAGTTGCTTCCTTTCTTTGTTCGAAGATATTGATAACCATCCGGGCGCTTATGACGCGCAGGTCAAGTAAACTCATTGCGAAACAAAAGGAGATGAACTATGCGACGTAACCTGACAGCGATCCTGATGCACACTATTCTCTGGTCTCTGGTCGCCGGTCTGACTGCCACAGGGCAGGAGAAGAAAATCAAGGTCGGACTGACTCAGGAAGACTGGAAATACACGCTGGCCGAAGGCGTTACGACCCGCGAAGTGACTTTCTACAGCGACGGCACGGCCTGCTATGCCAGGCTTTTTCTGCCGAAGGGATTTTCATCTGAGGGCAAGACGCCCGGCATTGTGCTTGCGCATGGGTGGGCGGCAGTGCATTTCTCGATTGACAAATACGGCGCGCGATTTGCCGAGCGGGGGCTGGTCGCCATGGTGATCGATTATCGGGGATGGGGCGGCAGCGACGGCTTCGTCTCGACGACCGAAAAGGTGAAGACCAGCGACGACACCCGCTTCAACCGCATGAAAACCGACGTGGTAATAAAACGCACCCGGCTCATTCCTTTCAAACAGGTAGAAGACATTCGCAACGCCATCTCTTATCTTCAGGGAGAGCCGGGAGTCGATGCCGATCGCATAGGCATCTGGGGATCGAGTTTTGCGGGTGGCAACGTCATCGTTGCGGCGGCTATGGACTCGCGCGTCAAGGCCGTCGTCGGCCAGATTCCGGCCATCGCCGGAAAGAACGCCCAGCCCGGCCCGGTGACTCTTACCGGCAGACTGCTCGAAGACGCCATCAAACGCGCGCGCACGGGGCAGGGCGGAGAATTCGAGACGGGTTTCTCGACCCGGCGCATGGTCGATCTGGAGACTCAGCAGATGGTCGCCGAGTACCGGCCCTTTCGTTACCTGCGGGAAGTGGGAGCGCGCCCGGTGTTGTTCATAGTGGCTGAGAAGGAAGAATTGTTCAACAACCGCGACAACGCTTACGCGGCGATGGAATCGCTGACCGGGCCGAAAAAATTGGTGGTCGTCCCCGGCATCACCCACTTCGAGATGTACATCAACGAAGCGTTCGAGATAAGTTCGAATGCCGCCGCCGACTGGTTCATCGAACACCTCAGCCCGCAGCCAAAAAGCGCGGAGGCAGGCAAGTCGCCTTTTTGATTTGCCCATTTGTGTCAGCAGCCCGACCGTCAGGGAGCCAAGTCCCTTGCTCGCGCGCGGGCTGCTGATTGTGTGAATGATGTCACATCGCACATGATGAATGGCAATGAACAGACTATTGACCTGATGGCTCTTCGTAGTAGAATCTTGAACGATTCGCCGGTTCGATCATCGTCGCTAGAGTGTGGAGGCGATAGTGGCCGTCATAAAACTCTACACGACCAACTGGAGCGCGGACTGCTCGAAGGCCAGAGAGTTCCTCAACGATGAGGGCATTTTTTACGACGAGGTCGATATCGAGCATTCTCCCGAAGGCGCGCGACTGGTCGAAGAGGCCAACGGAGGCCGCCGCATAGTCCCGACCTTCGAAATCGATGGAACGGTGTTCAGTCTTAGACCCTTCGACTGGAGAAAACTTCAGCGAGAGCTTGAAAGACTGGGCATAGAAGAAGAGTGACACGATTTTCTCCTCAGGTTCCCAGGCGCGGCAATGTCACAGCAGACCTTCCTCCAATTGCTCATGCAGGATCGCCGACCTCTCTCGGTGTCCGAGCTCACGGCTGCCGTCAAGGTTACGCTCGAAGGCAGTTTCATCGATGTATGGGTCGAGGGCGAGGTATCCAACTTCCGCCGTCACTCGTCGGGCCACTGGTACTTCACGCTCAAGGACGAAGGG
>CAZPQE010000022.1:0-1148 GCA_964588615.1 uncultured Clostridia bacterium
TGATCGGCTATCTTGTCAGGATGTCCCTCGGTGACAGACTCCGATGTAAACAGGTGCTTGTTGTGTGTGCTCACTAAACTGTTGCCTCCCTATCGATTTTGTCCCTGCGGCGAGTCATGAGAGCGAGCGCAAGGCTTTAGTTAAAAGCCAGACAATCTAGCAGACCGTTTGAGCGAGCGTCAAGCAGGGCGGCGCGGGCGTTTTGCCCCTAGACTTTATTCTCAGGTGTGAGTATAACTTTTTTGCCCTCTGCTCCTGTTGTCGCAGGTTTCCCACGTCTTTATTTTGAGGACACGACGATGAAAGACCTGATAAACAACCTGCTGCTTGATTCCACCAGGCTGATCATAGCCGCCGCCGTCGCGGTCGTTCTGCTTGGGTTGATTATAATTCTCATCGTTCGCCTGCTCCGCCGGAGGCGCGAAAACGAAGACCGCATACGCTCTGAGTTGGTGATGATGGAGCGTGAAACCCAACTCTACAACTCCATCGAGCAGGCCCAGTTTCATCACCGGAAAGAAGACGGCGCGCGACAGTTCGCCCGCATTTTTCTCGACTTCCTCTCGATGCCATTGATCGCGCTCTACGTCGGGCGCGAGGGAGATGAATCGCTGACCAACATTCTGCCCATGGATTCACAGCCTTCGAGCCTGCCCCAAACAACGCCGATGGCAATGATAGCGAGTTTCTCAAGGCCGCAGCTTACAACCTCCTCCGCGCTGCTTGGCGCGGGGCAGAGACCTCTGGCAGGCACAGGCCGCGCTAGTAGCGGCGATCTTTTTTCTTACAACCAGGCTGCCTTTGCCGGCGGAAGTCCTGCCCAGGTTCAGATGCAGGAGAACCTGCCGGTCGCCGTCCTCGCCTTTCGGGGGCAGTTCGGATGGAGCGGGCTGGCAGTGGCCCGCCCTCACGCCGATCTCAACGACGAAAATATCGCCGCGCTTCAGGAGCCTGTAGCGCGGCTCGGCAACAAGTTTTCCGTCGCCCTCGAAATCGACCGGCTCAGTGAGCCTCCTGACGACCGCCCTCAGCGAATGCTCCAATTCGCCTCTGCGCTCCTCGCCCAGCGAAACGCGCCCGATTTCAACGACGCGATAACCCGCGAAACGCTTTCTCTCATCGGCACAGACAGCGCGGCTCTGTGGAGG
>CAZPQE010000022.1:1158-25307 GCA_964588615.1 uncultured Clostridia bacterium
CGGCCTCAGATCGTCGGAGTTCCTCCCCCTTCCCATCGGGCAGGGGTTTGCCGGCCACATAGTTCAATCGGGCGAAACTCTGGCCATCGAAGACGCGCCTGAAGACCCGCGCTGCCTCTTCCCGCGCGAAGCCCTCGAAAGCGGCATCTCCTCTTACCTCGGAACGCCGATAATAAGCGACGGAACGGTGGTCGGCGTAATCGAAGCCCATTCGCACAGCCCGCGTGAGTGGAAGGAAAACGATGCGCGCATACTTGAGTCAGCGTCTCTGTTGATCGGGCAGATTCTTTCTGCCCCGCACTCAGAGCCGCAGTCGCCTAAGCTCAAAGTCGAAAGCGCATACCTCACACTGAGTGAATCCCTTCAGCGTCTTCGCTCCCGCGACGAACTGCTCGAAGCCGCAGTCGAAGTGCTCGGTCACGCCTTCGGCGTGAGCCGTGCTTTCGCCGTTACGTTGTCGGACAACGGGCAGGCCGAACCGGTCAGAGTCGAACATTGCGCCGAGGGCGTGAAATCGGCTGTGGGAGCCATTTTCGCAAACGATGCGGTCGTTCGTCTGCTGTCGGCCACCGCAAGCGGCGAGCCTTTGGCAGTGGCCGATGCCCGCGCGCAGTCGCTCCTCGGAGCAGAAGCTGCCAGCGCATTGCAGGCCGCTTCGGAGATGATAATCCCGATGAAGGCCGAAGGGCAGACTCGCGGATTCCTGTGCCTCAACCAGTGCGACAGATTGAGGGAGTGGGGAGAAGAAGAGATAGAGTTCGCCGACAGGCTGAGTCGCCAGCTTTCTCTTTCGCTCACCAACCTGCGCGCGCTGGCAAGGGCATCGGGCGAAGCTCAGGCCGCGCGTGAAGAGGTGCGCCGTGCTCACGAATCAATAGCCCAATCTCAGGGAGTAGTCAACGGAATGCCTGAAGCAGTCATCTGCCTCGATATTGAAGGTAGGCTGACTTTCTTCAATGCCGCCGCGCGCGACTACCTGGGACTCCGAAGCGAAGACCTCGGGAAACGCGCCCAGGGTTGTGAGGCTCTGGCTTCGTCCGATCAGACGCTCTGGTCGCGGGTGAGCCAGGCGCAGTCAGTCGTCAGACTCGAAGGGCAACTACATAGCGCGGTCGGCGCGCAGGGCGGAGTGGCTCAGGCTCCATCTCATCTGGCCATCAGGGTCTCGGTCGCCCCGCTTCGCAACAGCAAGGGCGAACTCGGAGGACACATCGCCGTAATCAGCGACGCTCGTCAGCAGGCTCGCCTGTCGGAGGAATCTTCCTCCGCGATAGCCGGTTTGCAGAAACGCCAGTCCGAACTTGAGAAAGCTCTCTCTGAATCGCAAACCGAGCAGACCCGCCTCAAGGCGCTGCTTGATGAAGCGCATGAGACTATCGCTGAGGCCAAGTCGGTTCAATTCACCGGCGATGAAGGGCTGGCCGAAGCCTACGAACGGTTAAGCGCCGACGCCGCCCGGTTGCGCAATTCCTCTCAACAACTGCTCGAAATCAATCGACTCAAGAGCGAATTCATAGTCAACGCCGGGCGCGAGATAGAAGCCTCTCTGCAATCACTGCTGGGATTCGTGGCTCTGCTCGAACAGGGTTCTTACGGGCCGCTGACCCGCGAACAGAGCGAGGCAGTAGCCAGCCTCCATGCCTGGGCCAAACGAATGAAGATAGATGTCGACGCGCTCATCGATTACGGCTCGACCCGCTCGCGTCGACTCGACGCCAACACACCGGTCTGAATCAGTAGCGATGTTGATGCTTTGCCCGATTTGCGCCGAGGATTTCTTCTCTCCGCTCTCGGTGTGCCCCGGCTGCGGGTGCAACCTCGTTCCCGAACGCCTCAGAGAGACAGAGGCCGAATCGAAAATAAAGAGAGTCGAATATGTCGAGCTTTGCCGCCCGCACCTTCATCCTCTGGCGATGCTCATAAAAGAGATGCTCGAACAAAACGGGGTGGACTGCATAGTGCAGGGCGGACACTCGCTGTCAGTGCTGCCTCAACTGGCCTTCGGCGGCCAGATGCGCGTGCTGGTCGATTCGGAAAAGATCGATTATGCCTGCCAGCTTTACCGGGCATATTTCGAAAGCGATGATTTCGGCCAGTGATCCGGCCGCCGGCGATTACTCTTCTTCATTCCTGTCGCTGCGTCCAACCCCGAACGCGATTCCAAGGGCGGCTGCGGCGGCCAACTCGATGAGGCCGACGACTATCGCGCCTCGATCAGAGAGGCGAATTCGCTTGAGTATGATCGCGCACACAAGCAGCAGCGCGCTCAGAGCGAACAGGTATCTGTAGGTCCTGGTCACAGCCGATTCTTATTTGGATGAAGAGGGCGTCTGAGTCGATGAAACTCCCGGCGCTCCCGACTGAGAATAGCCGACCGGCGCAGGGCCTCCATAGAGGGTGATGATTTTCTTGATCGTCTCGTCCTGAGCCGCCCGGAATGAATTGACCGAGCCTCCGCGATTGTAGATGACGAAAAGCAGAGGCCCCTTTCCGCGAGTGTAAGCCACGCCAGCAAGCGCGCTGACCGAACTCAGCGTGCCGGTCTTGGCCACCACCGACCCGCGATAGGCGTCCGTGAAGCGGCGCTGTAAAGTGCCGGCATCGATGCCTGCTACCGGCAGGAGGTCTTCGACCGCAAGCCCCTTGCTGTTGAGGTATCTTACAAGCTTGCGAAGAATCTGGATGGTGGCGCGAGGCGAAATATAATTGGCCCCGAGGCCTGAAGTCGTGGCGATGTTGAGTTCTTCGCCGCTCAATCCGACTTCGGACTCAAGGAATCTTTCAACTGCACCAGACCCGCCCACCAGGCTCCCGATCACATGAGCCATCCAGTTATTGGAAAAATCGTTCAGCCCTTTGAGCACCCGAACCAGAGGCAGCGAGGTGTGAACCGCAAGCTGATGGATTCTGGTAGTGTCGACTGACGGATCAGAAATCGTCTTTCCGGTTATCTTCAGCGAAGGAGGCTGATCGGGCATATAAGTCGCAGTGTAGGGCCTGCCTTCTTCCGCATGGCGCATGGCGAGGAATCGCGGGTAAGCGATCTTCAACGCCGGAGTCCATTTCTCGGCAGTGATGGCCTGACGGAAGGCTTTGGCCGATGTGTCGCGATTGGCCGAGAAGTTGAAGTAAAACTGGCCGAGCACTATGAGATCGCCTTCGATCGAGCGGATGCCCGCGCGGTTGAGCTTATCGACTATCAGCAGCGCGTTTTCATGAAGGAAAGCCGGGTCTCCGCTTCCTATCACATAGAGCGATCCGTGAAGAGTGCCGGTCGAGGTGTCGAGGTTTCCGTCGGTGTAGAGTATTGTGCGGAAGCGGAAATCAGGGCCGAGCTTCGAAATGGCCGTCAGCGATGTTGCCACCTTTATGACCGACGCCGGATTGAACTTGCCGTCAGCATTGTTTTCGCCAAGCACCTCGCCGTTCATCGTGGTGACGATAAAACCCTGGTTTTCATAACTGAGTCGGCGAAGGGCGAGGCTGTCGGCAAAAGCGGCGACAAGCGGATTCGTCGGTATGACGACATCGGGATCGCCTTCGGCCTCCGCACTTGCCGATGAAGCAGGCGGGACGGCAGCAGGCATCTTTTCAGTCCCCACCGTCGTGTCCGGCGGCGGAGCAGGCGCGGGATTTGAAGAGGCCAGATCGCTGTCGGTTATATGGGTTCCCGGCTCTTTAGCGGTCTGAGGCTGCGGGTTTGACCACGCCTGAGTCAGATAGTTATGAATGCCCGTATTGTTGTTGAGCGAAGGCTTGCTTCTGGCATACCGGCTTCGCCAGCGACCCTTGCGCCCGCGCGCGTGTTTGCCCCGCCCGCGCCTGCTGCGAGAGGCGACCGACTTGCGTTTGGATTTCGAGCGCGAAGAATGCGCTTTGGATTTGCTCTTTGATTTCGATTTCTGGGCCGCGCGAGAACGGCCCTTCGCATTGGCGGTGTCTCCGAAAAAGGGAAGCGACAACGCGAGCGAGATAACGAGTGTGAGAGCCAACAGGAACTTTATTGATCGTGTTTTCGACGGCCTTGCCAGATTCATATTTCTTTGATGTCCCCTCTTATTCTTGCCTGACTGCAAACAACAAGCATGAAATCACAACCCTGCTGCCGGGACTCGATACAGAGAAACTTGCCCGACTTTCAAACCTTCCCGGATTTGTGCGTCCTTTCGATACTGGCAGGGGCTTCCAACTTCTTAAACCCATCTGGCTTGCTTTCACACAATAGCATACCTCATGGGCCAAATCTACTCCACAATAAAGAAACAACATTTTCTCTTCTCGAAAATAGAACTTGAGTAGCCGCAGGCAATTGATTTCGCGTCGCACTTGCCAATGCCGCATCAAGCGGGCAAACTTGTCGAGGGTTCAGAAGATCACCTACAAGGAGAAGAGGATGAGTGTGAAGACGGTATGGATATACGGGAAGGAAGGCTGACCCTACACGGAGGCCGCCCGTGAGGATTTCGGCCAGAGTGGATACGAAGTGCATTATTACGATGTCAAAAAAGACATTGAGCGGCTCAATGAGATGCTCCTTCGCAACGGCAACGACCGGAGAGTACCGACGATCGTCGAAGAGGGCCGGGTGATTATGGGGTTTGGAGGAACGTGAGGCGTCTGAGGGCCGGCAGTTGGCCGGCCCTATCTTTCCTAGCTTCGAGGCCAGAAGCTTTCGCGGCTTAAAATGCCTTCTTCTCTCTGAGTCTTGGTTCGCGCCGCACTTGTCACCTTGATCGGATATTCATTGGTGTAACAGGCCGTGCAGTGGCGGTTGCCCATCGGGTCTTCGCAGGAACGGAGCAGACCTTCGAGGCTCAGATAGCCCAGGCTGTCCGCCCCTATGAACTGGGCTATGCCTTCTATGGACAGGTTTGAAGCTATTAGCTCATCTCGGGTCGGGGTGTCTACGCCGAAAAAACAGGGCGCGATAGTCGGCGGGCAGCTTATTCGAACATGCACCTCGCGCGCTCCGGCCTGACGAACCATCTGCACTATCTTCTTGGAAGTCGTCCCGCGCACTATCGAATCATCTATCAACACCACTCTCTGCCCTTCGATGAGGTCGCGCACAGGGTTGAGCTTCACCTTGACTCCGAAATGCCGGATCGATTGTTTTGGCTCGATGAACGTCCGCCCGACGTAGTGATTTCGAACCAGCCCGAATCGGAATTTCAATCCTGATTCGGACGCATAGCCGACAGCCGCCGCTACTCCCGAATCGGGAACGGGGACGACGAGGTCGGCGTCTGCCGGATGCTCGCGCGCAAGCTGGCGGCCCATCTTGTGACGGCTCTTGTTGACTGACCGCCCGAATACGAGGGAATCGGGGCGCGAGAAATAAACGTGCTCGAAAATACACAGAGATGGTTTCTCTTTCGCCATCGGAAAAGACGAGTGCAAACCGTCGCGGTCTATGATGAGTATCTCGCCCGGCTGCACGTCTCTCAGGTAAGTGGCTTCGATGAGGTCAAAGGCGCAGGTTTCAGAAGCCACCACGTAGGAATCGCCCAACTGCCCAAGGCACAGGGGGCGGAACCCGCGCGGGTCGCGGACGGCGATCATTCGGTCTTTTGTGAGAAAGAGCATCGAGTAGGCGCCTTCGATTTCGCTGAAGGTATCCGTCAGGGCCCCGATCAAATCCATCGCGCGCGACCGGGCTATTTTGTGGAGCACGACCTCGGTGTCGGATGTCGAAGAAAAGATCGCGCCCTGAAGTTCGAGGTCGGCTCTGGCTTCGGAGGCATAAGGCAGGTTCCCATTATGGCAGAGAGCTATCTGTCCCCGGTATCCATCGACCAAAAAAGGCTGGGCCTCGCGCAGCGATACGCTGCCTGCGGTCGAATAGCGGACGTGACCTATGGCAGATTTTCCCGGAAGGCGCGACAGTTCGTCGTGGCCGAATATCTCGCTGACATAGCCCATGCCTTTGACCTGATGAAGACGGTCGCCGTCGGACGAGACCATTCCGGCGGATTCCTGCCCGCGATGCTGAAGGGAATAAAGGCCCAGGTAAGTGAGGCGCGCGGCCTCTTCGTGATTGAATATACCAAATACGCCGCACTCTTCTTTCGGTTCATACATCATATTGCGCCCCTCCCCGGCAAGCACGCGATTGTAGCTCATCGAGGCGGCAGTGGCAATTGAGACGCGATTTTTGTTCGCGCTGATCGATTCAATTCCTTTCGCCCAATCCCCAGCCCTCTCGCTATGCTTCTTCGAAGATTTCTCGATTGTGAGGCATCCTCCACGACAGTCGCCATCCCTGACGCGCTGCCGCAAGCATTCTCAGAAGGATCACTCCACTCAATGAGATCATCGCCAGAATCACAAAACCTGCGGAAAACGATCCGCTCATCTGCCTCACGTTGCCCAAGAGCAAAGGCAGAATGAAACCTCCAAGTCCGCCAATCGCTCCGACTACTCCCGTAGCAATTCCGATTTCTTCGCGGAAGCGTCGAGGCACTAGCTGGAAGATCGCTCCATTGCCCATTCCGAGACAACTCATTTGGATCACAAGTATCACGCTCATACCCGCAATGCCGGGCAGTGACGAACCGGCAAGATAGATCGCGCCGATTCCCGTCATCAACAACGACAGCAAACGCACCCCGCCGAATTTGTCCGCAAGATATCCGCCAAATGGTCTTATGCTGCTTCCCACAAAAGCTCCCATCGCCGTCAAGCCCCCGGCAGCGACGGGACTCAGCCCGTATTGATCGCGCAGGAAGAGAGGCAGAAAGGCGCTCAATCCGACATATCCTCCGAAGGTTATGCTGTAAAACAAACAGAACCACCACAGATCGCCTTCCTTGATCGCCGCAAGATATTTGATGACGGGACGCGCGGTCGCAGATCGCGGGCTGTCTTGCGCCATCATCAGGAAAGCCACCAGCACGACAGCCAGAGGAAGCATCGCCAGTCCCAGCACATTATGCCAGCCGACTTCATTAGCCAGTCGCGGCGCAAACAGATTCGTTATCACCGTTCCGCTGTTGCCCGCTGCCGCTATTCCCATCACCAATCCCTGGCGCTCCGGCGGATACCAACGGCTGGCCAAAGGCAATGCGACCGCAAATGACGCGCCCGCCGTGCCAAGCATCAATCCGATCAGCAACAACTCTGGCAGGCTCTCGCCCGACTGCCATCCCAACGTCAGCGGAAGAAAGAGAAACGCCAGCATTCCGATTCCCACTCTTCTGCCGCCGATGCGGTCGCCGAGCAATCCCAGTGGAACTCTCAACAGCGAGCCGCTGAGGATTGGCACTGCTACCATCAATCCTTTTTCCGCCGCGCTCAGATGCGCGCTTTCGGAGATGTAAATTCCCAGAGCGCCGGGCAGCACCCACAGCATGAAGCTGAGATCGAAATGCAGGAAGCAGGCCGCGAGGGTAGGCCAGTGGCCAGCCTCAGAGAAGCGGTTCGTTTTCATAAGGTCCTTTCTGTGGTTGACAAACTGAGGATCAGGGCGACGGATCGCGGCGACCGTGTTGCTCGATGAACTCGGCAAGAGCGATCATCATCGGCCCCATCTTAGGCGGCTGAGGGACGACGCGAGGAGTGACCCCGAAACTTTCGACAGCATCAGCGCAGGTCGGCCCTACGGCAGCCACGAAGGTTTTAGTGTTGAGCGCGCGCTTCAACTCTTCGGATTGACCAAGCCCGTCGGCAACCTGAAACAGATGGCGAACCTGAATCTGACTCGTGAAAGCCACGGCATCGACTCTCCCTCCGACGACTTCGCCGATCAGCGTCTTCAATGGCTCCAGATCCTGGGGCAACTGCCATTCATAAAGCGATACTTCTTCGAGTCGCGCGCCGCGCGCAAGAAGCGACCGAGCCAGTTGCTCATTTCGCTCTCCGTAGTGCAGCAGCGCCACTCCTGTGCCTTCGAGTTGGAGACCATCGATTGCTTGAAGTATTTCAGCGGTCGTGAAAGGCTCCCGGATGCTCACCGAAATCTGCACTCCGTTCTGCTTCAACACCGCAGTGGGCTTGGGGCCGCGCGCGATGGTTGTTACTTTGCTCAGAGCATCCAGCAACTCAGCAAGACGGCCCTGTCGCTCGGCTTCTTTGAAAAATGTTTTTACTCCAACTCCTGTCTGAAAGAAAACCGCGCTTATCGACCCATCGCTCAGATGATCGATCAGGGAAGCGACCGACGCGCCCGCATCCGTCGCCTCTTCACGCACTGCTGGCGCGCACAACGCCTCGCCGCCAAGCCTGCTGATAAGCGTCGCCAACTCATTGCTCATTCGCGCTTCCAAAATGGCTACACGCGCTCCGTTGAGTTTGCTCATAAACACTCGCTTCCTCGAAGCAGGATTCTTTCAGCGCCAGCAGTATGTCGCCTGACTGATTGACCGATACCGGATAAACCTTCAGCGCCTCGCAGTCATTGCCGAGAGGCTCGCCCGTCCGCAGGCTGAATTTGTAAGAGTGCAGCGGGCATACAACCTTGTCATCTCCGATCATTCCGTCAGACAGCGGGCCTTCCCGATGAGGGCACATCGATTGTGTGGCGAATACTTTTCCATCTCTCGCTCGAAACACCGAAACGGACAGCCGACCTAACCTAAACATCCTCCCCTCGCCTACAGGGATTCGCTCGACAGAACCAAGATTGCAAATAGCGATTTCTTTTTCAAGCAACAGTGTGGCTCTCATTTTTTCTCTCCATCGTCAGATTGATGATGTTCACGAACTGAGAAGGGTGAACAGGATCGGATGCTTCCAGCCAGGGATCGAAGTAAGCATCGACTGCCGCCTGCATCGCTTCGTCCAGCCTCCCGCAGATTCCCTCTTTATCCTCGATCAATACACTTCTTATTTTTTCTACTCCGACCCTCTCGACGAAATCATAAGTGCGTTCTAGGTACTTGCCGTGCTCGCGGTAGTATTGAATGAAGCGGCCCATGTATTTGAGCACGTCCTGGTGAGTCGAAACCACGCACAGCACATCGCCCTTGCGCACGCGCGAGCCGGCGGCCCCGCCGATGTAGATTTCCCATCTGCCGCCTTCTATGGCCACCGCGCCCAAATCTTTGGTCGTCGCTTCGGCGCAATTGCGCGGGCAGCCCGTAGCAGCAAGTTTCATTTTGTGAGGAGCTTCGACGCCTTGAAATCGCTTCTCGATCTGAATTCCCAGAGTGGTGGAATCGCCCACGCCATAGCGACAGAAATCAGTGCCGACGCATGTCTTGCAGGTTCGAAAAGCCTTCGTGTAAGCGTGACCTGAAGGCATGCGGAGGTCTCTCCACACATCGGGCAGAGACTCTTTCGGAATACCGAGCAGATCGATTCGCTGCCCGCCGGTCAGCTTGACCATCCTGACGTTGTATTTTTCGGCGACATCGGCGATGCGGCGAAGTTCTGCGGGCGAAGTCACGCCGCCGTAGATGCGCGGGACGACGCTGAAGGTGCGATCTTTTTGAATGTTGGCATGCACGCGATCATTGATGAATCGGGCGTCGCGCTCGTCTTCATAATCGGCCCCCCAGACGGTCTTGAGCAGCGAACTGAGTCCGGCCTTGCTGCCGGCGTCTTCGCGCCCCTCGGCCAGCGCGTTGAAGACAGACGACACGCTGCGAAGGTTTTGTTCTTTTATGGCGCATATTAGATCGGGCTTTGCGAGCGGCACGCCCGGCACGTAATAATGAACCGCCGGGTCTTCGGCCACTGCCTCGCCCGCCATGCATTTCAAGACTTCGCGCACCTGCGGTTTGCATGAACCGCAGCCGAGTCCGGCTCGCGTGGCGTCGCACAGCGCCTTGAGGCTGCGGCAGCCTGCCTTGATGGCTTCGACGATCTGCCCCTTCGATACGCCGTTGCAATTGCACACCTGCGCCGAATCCGGCATCTCTTCAATAGATCGCCCTCCTCTTTCGTCTGCCAGAGGAAACAGCATCTCAGCGCGGTTTTCAGGAAGGATCGCCCCCCGGTCGAAAGCCTGCAACAGCGCGGGCGCGTTCGCTTCGTCTCCGAGCAGTATGGCCCCGGCCAGTTGTCCCCGGCGGACGATCAGTTTCTTATAGACTCCGCGCGACGGCTCGACGTAGGTGACGACTTCATCATCCTCGTCTGCGGCATCCTTGATGCCCATCACCGCCAGATCGACTCCCATGACCTTCAGTTTGGTCGAGACTTTCGAGCCGCGATAAAGCGCGTTCGAATTGCGACCCGTCAACCTGTCGGCCAGCACGCGAGTCTGTTCCCAGAGCGGCGCGACCAGGCCGTAGACCTGTCCGCGATGCTGCGCGCATTCTCCGACTGCATAGATGTTCGGGTCATCAGGCGAAGCGAGATCATCGCCTACGACGATGCCGCGCTCAACGGTCAGCCCCGCTTCTTTTGCCAGCGCGGCATTTGGTCGAATGCCTGCCGAGATGACCACCATATCGCAGTCGAGCGTCGAGCCGTCTTTGAACTCAAGACCGGTGACGCGACCGTCGCCAAGCAGTGCTGCGGTGTTCTTTTCCAGGTGAACTCGCAGCCCCATGCGCTCAAGCTTGCGACGGAGCACGTCACCGGCCATCTCGTCGAGTTGCACCTCCATCAGATAAGGCATCAGGTGTATGACATGCACTTCCAGTCCGAGGTTGAGAAGCCCGCGCGCGGCTTCCAGCCCCAGCAGCCCGCCGCCTATGACGGCTGCCCGCCGCGCGCTTTGCGAGTAATTGATGATACGGTCGCAATCCTCAAGCGTGCGGAACACGAAGACGCCCTGCTTGTATTCTCCCGCTTCACCCCATAGACCTTCCATCCTCGGAACGAAAGGCGCGCTCCCTGTGGCGATGACCAGATGGTCGTACTCTTCCACAATTCCATCTTCGGCGCGCACGCATCTTTCAGCGCGGTCTATTTCAGCCACCCGACAGCCTGAGCGCAATCGCACGCCATTGTGCGCGTACCAGGCCAGCGGGTTGATGAATATGGATTTGGGATCGTGAGTCCCTGCAAGCACGCTCGACAGGAGTATGCGGTTGTAGTTGCCATAAGGCTCGTCGCCGAAGATCACGATGTCGTATAGATCGCCACCTCCGCGCGCCAACACGTCTTCGACAAGCCGCGCTCCCGCCATCCCGTTTCCGATAACCACCAGTCGCTTTTTATCCGTCATATTTTCTATCCTCAGAAGCAATGTGCATAAATTACAGAAAATCCGGGCCGCGTGAGTCCTGCATCTCACTCATCTCTGACCAGCGAGATTCTGGCCGCGCACACCTTGAACTCAGGCATGCGGCTCGTGGGGTCGAGCGCTGCGCTCGTCAATCGATTGGCCGACTGGCGACCGCCCCAGTGAAAGGGCAGAAAAATCGTGTCTTCGCGTATCGAAGCAGTGAGTTTAACTTTGAATGCCGCCGCATCCCGACGGGTCTCGACCCACACCCTGTCTCCCGGCCCGACTCCATATCGCCGCGCGGTGACCGGGTGCATCTCCACCAGCGGCTCAGGCGAGATATCCTCAAGCTTGGCTATGCGCCGGGTCTGCGCGCCGGACTGGTAATGGGCCAGAAGCCTCCCCGTTGTGAGATAGAGCGGGCGATAGGAATCCGGCTCCTCAGCCGGAGGCTGATGGCGGATGGGGGTCATCCGCGCTCGACGGCTGGGCGTCGGGAAACCGTCCTCGAACATTCGCGGAGTGCCTGGATGATCCTTGCTCGGACATGGCCAGAAGACGCCTTTGTTCTCTTCGATCTTTTCATAAGTGATGCCGTAATAATCCGCCGGGCCTCCGGCGCTTGCGCGCCTCAACTCGTCGAATACCTCTTCGACGCTCTCGAATGCGAAGTATGATCGCTTGCCCATTCGCGCAGCCAGGTCGCACAACATCTCGATATCGGTTCGCGCGCCTGACGGGGGAAGAAAAGCCCGGCGACGCAGAATCACACGGCCTTCGAGGTTGGTCATCGTGCCATCTTCTTCGACCCATTGAGCCGACGGCAACACCACATCAGCAAGTTCTGCCGTTTCGGACAGGAAAAAATCAGAGACCGCGAGAAAATCCAACGCCTTGATCCGCTCTCTTATTCGAGTTGCCGAGGGAGTCGAGACTGCGACATTCGACCCGATGACGAGCAAAGCCCGCACGCCGCCTTCTTTTCCCATCGAATCGAGCATTTCGAAAGCCGACTTCCCCGCCTGCGGAATCGATTCTTCCGCCACGCCCCACACTCCGGCCAGATGGTGGCGGGCAATGGGGTCATCGATTTTTCGATAACCGGGAAGTTGATCCGATTTTTGTCCCTGCTCGCGCCCGCCCTGCCCGTTGCCCTGTCCCGTGAGACAGCCGTAGCCGCTTGCAGGCTTTCCTACAAGGCCGAGGGAAAGAGCGATGTTGATGAAAGCCAGCGTGTTGTTGACTCCCTGCGATTGCTGTTCGGCTCCGCGCCCCGTCAGGATCATTGCCGTTTTCGCCTGGCCGAGCATGCGCGCCGCCTGCTGAAGTTGCGCTTCGGGGATTCCTGTGATGCGCTCTACGTGCGCGGGCCAGTAAGCGGCCACTGCCCCCCGCACCTGCTCGAATCCTTCAGTGCGCTCACGGATGTAATCTTCATCTATAAAGCCGTCACGCACCAGAATGTGCAGAAGTCCGTTGGCGAGCGCGGCGTCTGTTCCCGGAGTCAGCCGCAGGTGAAGCGTCGCAGCCTGAGCGGTCGGAGTCTGTCGCGGGTCTGCGACGATGAGTTTTCCTCCCGCCGCCCGCTGCGCTTCGAAGTGCTGCATGATAGGAGGCATGGTTTCGGCCACGTTGCTCCCGACGAGCAGAATGGTTTCCGAGAGCGCGATGTCCTGCACGGGAAAAGGCAGCCCGCGATCAATTCCGAATGCCCGGTTGCTTGCTGCCGCCGCGCTCGACATACAGAATCTTCCGTTGTAATCGATGCTGGAGGTCCCAAGCGCCACTCGGGCGAACTTGCCTAGCAGATAGGCTTTCTCATTGGTCAATGCCCCGCTGCCGAACACTCCAGCCGCGTTCATCCCATAACGCGACTGCGCCTGTCGAAGACCGTGCGCCACGCGATCCAAAGCCTCATCCCAGGAAACAGGGGCGAGAGCGCCCGCGCGCGTGCGCGCAAGCGGCGCGAGCAATCGGTCGGGGTGAGCGAGAGCGGCTCCGGCTGTCCATCCCTTGATGCACAGCGCGCCTCTGTTGACCGGGAACTGGAGATCGCCCGCTATGAGCGCCCACTCGCGCTGCCCTCTGATTTCCATCCCGCATTGAAACGCGCAATACGGGCAATGCGTCAGAGTGAAGGTCTGGTCGGTCGCATTCATCATCGCGGTCATCTCGAAAACAGAGCGAGTCACCGCAGCCAATGTGCAAGGAGCATACCAGTCGCCGCAAAATCAATCGGAAGACGGTCATCGATCTTTCTATCTGTTCGGAAGAGAGGGAATAAAAAGACTGGCGAGGCTTTGAGAAGGCAGTCAAACGAAGCACAATCATCCGACAATTTTGTGGCATCAGTCGATCAGGGCCACAATATTTTGGGGTCGAGCTATGCAACGATCACGGCGAGACCCGTATTGAGTTTGGAGTTTGCCGCTGATGTCGCGCTCTCTGAAAAATTTCTCTCCGCTGGTTGCGGTTTCAACCGCGCTTCGAAGGAGCATCAGAATCGTTCATACAAAAATGTAAGTTTCTGCGACATGTTTGACAGATTTGTCAGTCGTCTGTTTCATCCCCTTCAGCCGGGGATGGAGCCGGAGGGGTTGGGTCATTTCGTCGAGCGAGGAATTGTGAAAGCATCTCGCGGGCGAGTTGCTCGGCTTCGTCTCGCCGTCCTTCGCGCAGCAACTCAAGCGCGGCGGAATGGACGAATGCTCGAAGCAGATCGCGGCGGCTTTCGTAATCGGGGATGAGTCGATGCGCCTCGCTGCGAAGATTGGCGACCACTTCGAGCAGGTCTTCGTATTCTTCGCCGATCAGCGCAGCAACTTCACCTTTGACCCGCTGCGCAAGCGAGGGGCTGCCCCCGCCGGTCGAGATGCTGATTTGCAAACGTCCGCGCGTGATGACCGCAGGGATGATGAAGTTGCACAGAGAGGGTTGGTCAACGACGTTGCACAACAAGCCGCGCGCGGCTGCCGCGTGCGCTACTCTTTCGTTCACCGATGGAGAATCAGTCGCGCTGATGACCAGAGTCACATCGTCAAGATCATCTTCGATAAACTCGCCGCGTCGGCAGGAAATGATTCCCTGCTCGACCATTTCGCCGAGCCGGGGGGTCAGATCGGGGCTGATCACCCGCACGCGGGCTTCGGCCCGGACGAGTTGTTCCGTTTTGCCTTCGGCAACCGCGCCGCCTCCGACGACCAGCGCCAGGCGGCCTCTGAGATCGAGATAAACCGGGTAGTAGATCATCAGTCACCTGCTGAAATCGCCATCGCTTCGGGCGCGAACCACTGCAACTGTCCCCGAAGGCGGACGACTTCGCCGATGACGATTATAGCAGGCGGCTGCAACTGTTCCCTCTCGACCAGAGACTCGACTTCCGACAGAGTGCATTCATAGACCTGCTGATGAGTGTATGTCCCCCATCGAATCACTGCGGCGGGAGTGTCGGATTTGCGCCCATTGCGAATCAGTCTGTCGGAGATTTCCCCTATTCGAGTCAATCCCATGAATATGACCAGAGTATCGACGCCCTGCGCCAGAAGTTCCCATCTGACCGAAGAGCGAAGTTTGGATGGGTCTTCGTGCCCGGTCACAAATGCCACAGAACTGCTCACTCCGCGATGAGTCACGGGAATCCCAGCGTAGGCAGCGACAGCCGCCCCTGCCGAAACTCCCGGAACCATTTCCCACTCCACGCCTGCCGCAGCCAGCGCCCCGGCCTCTTCTCCTCCGCGACCGAAAATGAAAGGGTCGCCTCCCTTGAGCCTCACGACTATCTGGTACTCGCTGGCCTTCGCAATCAGCAAGGCGTTTATCGTTTCCTGAACCATTGCGCACTTGCCGCATTGTTTGCCAGCGTAGATCAGTTCAGCATAGGGGGATGCGTGCCTCAGAATATCCGGGTTCACCAGATAGTCGTAGACCACGCAGTCAGCCGCCGAGATGAGGTCTCGCGCCTTGATGGTGAGCAGGTCGGGATCGCCCGGTCCTGCGCCCACTATATAAACTTTTCCCATAGCCTGGTTCGATTCCCACATCCGGTTTTCTCGTTCCTCAGGGGCGAAAACGCCGGCAATCGATGCCGAATTTCTTAACCTTGTAATTGACCACCCGCTCGCTGACCTGAAGAAGGTTGGCGGCCTGAGCCTGATTGCCGCGCGTCGTCTTCAGCGCATCGATTATCATCTCCCGCTCAAGAGCAGATATCGCGGAAGTGAGCGAACGCGCGGGGATCGTCCCCGACACTTCAGCCGTTTGCAGCGTGGGCGGGAGATGGTGGCTGTGAATGACCCCATCATCGCAGAGGACGACGGCGCGCTCGATGCAGTTCTCAAGCTCGCGCACATTGCCCGGCCAGTGGTAGCTCATCAGCATATCGATTGCCGGAGTCGAGATGCGCTTGACCGCTCTGGAGTGGCTGCGGGCGTACTTTTCAACGAAGTGATCGGTCAGCAGCAGTATGTCCGGCTTGCGCTCTCTGAGCGGGGGCGCGCAGATGGTGAAGACGTTGAGCCGGTAGTAGAGGTCTTCGCGGAACTGGCCTTCCGAGATCGCGCCTTCGAGGTCTTTGTTGGTCGCCGTAATGAGCCGCACATCGGTTCTGATAGTTCTGCTCCCCCCAACGCGTTCGAACTCGCGTTCCTGAAGCACGCGCAGGAGCTTGGTTTGAATTGCCGGGCTGATTTCGCCTATTTCATCCAGAAACAAAGTGCCGCCGTCGGCCAGTTCGAATCTTCCTTTTCGTTGAGCGTGCGCGCCGGTGAAAGCGCCTCGTTCGTGGCCGAAGAGTTCCGTCTCTATCAGGCCTTCGGGGAGCGCGCCGCAGTTGATCTTTATGAACGGCCCGTTTTTTCTCGGCGAGTTTCGATGGATCAACTCGGCTATAAGTTCTTTTCCCGTCCCCGACTCGCCGCGAATGAGGACGGTGGTCTTCGATGGGGCGACCTGAAGCGCCTGCTCGACCACAGTGAGTATGGCATTGCTCGTGCCGACGAGAGAGCCCAGGTCGGCCTTGTGAGGGATTGCGGCTGAGGCTCTGGGAGCCGCCTCAGAAGAATCCAGTCGGAGCGCGCCCTTTTGATAGCGCAGCGACAGGGCGATCATTCCGGCCACCACGCCGAGGAAATCGCCAATCGCAGTAAGCTCCATCCCTCTCTCGAATCTAGCGAACGCGCTCAAAGCGCCGATGGTGCGACCGGCACGATTGAGAGGCACGCATATAAAGGCGCGGTCATCGCTCTCCGAACCTGCCGCGCCCGTGCGATTGAGAAACAGAGGCTCTTCGCTCACCTGGGGAACTATGACCGGACACCCCGAAAGTATCACCCTCCCGGTTATGCCCTCTCCCAACCGATAACGGCCCTGCGCCCGCGCCCGCGCGCTCACCCCCACTGCGGCCACCACTCTCGCTTCGCGCGTCTGGTCATCGACTAAAGACAGCATGCATTGTTGCAGCCTCAACCGCGCGGCGAGCAGGCCGAAGACGCGGGAGATTGCATCGTCGAGTATCGACTCGCTGTCGAGTATCGAATACATCTCCTGAAGCATTTTCAGCCTGGCAACCTCGGCTTCAATTGCGACGGCTCCCAGCAGGTCATTGTTCTCTGCATCCTCAACAGCAGAACTCATCCATTGCTCTCCGATAGCCGGACTCGCGTCATTGACTGATCTCTTACACACGCAAGTTTTTCAGCCCCGTTCTACAAGCAAAGCTGATGCCAGCAGTCTCTCTGTGGCCTTCCGTCTCTAATAACATCAGTTACGCGATTTCGCGCATTGGGCTTTTTTGGCAGGACTACATTCATGTACCCTATTTTCGATAAAGAGACAAAAATGTAAGGCAAGGGGAGAAAGGTATGGAGGAGGGCGGAATCACGGATCGGCAATCTGGACGATTTCGTTGCGCTGGCGCGCTTCCTTGAGCCAGCGGTCGAGCTCCTCTTCGTATTTTGCGGCCTTGAGCAGTTCCAGTATGTTTTCGCGCACCTGCTCGATCGGGGGCGGGACCTGTCCGGCAGCGCGTACCTGCGGGACAAGCTGCTCGTCGTAATACTTCTGCACTTGGGTTTCAGAAACGAACACGAAAGAGCGGAAGCGGAATTCGACGAACCGCTCGATGAGTATTCGTTGTCGCATCAACTCATCTATTCTGGCCGAGGTCAATCCGACCGATTCTACCCTCTGGCGAAAAGCCCCCTCGGACCCGAACCGGCGAATGAGTTCGTTCCTCTTGCGGTTGATTTCGTCCTGAGTGATTTCTGAGGATGGAATCCGGGCCGCTTCCTGATAAACCAATCGCTGCTCGGTCAAGACTTCGAGCATCTGCCTGAGGGCGTCCTGCCCCGCCCCTTGAGCAGGCGACGGCGAATCCGGGTCGAGAGCCAGCGACCACAGAAGGTCAGTGCGGGTGATGACATCATCGTTGATGATGACCAGAATCTGATCGATTAGCTTCTGAGGCCGCGCCGCCGTGGCAATCAGAGCGAGGAAAAGGGTCGAGATCAGCAACCGCTTCATGCAATCTCCTAGAAGGTCTGGCCGAAGGTGAAGTGTATGCGATATCGCTTTTCGCTGTCGGGGCGATTGAGTATGGGAAAGGCGAAATCGATCCGCACGGGTCCGATTGGGGTTTTGGCGAGCAGTCCAGCCCCGATTGTCTGGGTCAAATCCTGCAACTGAAAGTCTTTGACGCGAGCGAACACGTTTCCAGTGTCCGAGAAGACCGCTCCTCCGAGTATGCCAGTAATGGGAAACCTCATCTCATTATTAACCACCAGCAGCGCATTGCCTCCTACAGGTTCTCCCGTCACCGGGTCTCGCGGCCCTGCCTCCTCGAAGCCGAACCCGCGCAGGTCGCGCGCTCCACCGGCGAAGAACCGCTCGGAGATGGGCAGCGAATTCTTCCCCTTGAACGGCGCGGCCAGCCCCAGCCTGGTGGAAAACAGATAGACAGAATCATTCAGTTTCTTTATGGGATAGTAGCGCGTATGCTCGGCGTTGAAGCGGACGAACTGCTCATTGCCTCCCAGCGCGGATGAAGCTACAGAAAGACCTCCGAGGGTGAAACTGCCGCGAGTCGACTCGAATGCGTTGTCGCGGGTGTCGCGGGCGTAGCTCACTGCTATGCGACCGAGCCGGATGGGGCGGCTGTTGCGCGCTATCTCATCGATGCTCGTCCGCAGATCGAAAATGTTTATGCGCTCGAAGTTGTAGGATATATAGCCTATTGCTTCCTGCGAAAACCTGCGCTCGATTTGAAAGAGAGCGGTGTAGCGATCCTGCCGGAAGGATTTTTCGGCAAGCCTGCGGGCGAAAACCGAAACCTGAGATGGGTAGTTGAAGCCCAGCGGTCGCGGGTTTTGAAAGGTCAGCTGGCCGAGCAGTTCCGTCCGGCTCAGTCTCAACTGCGCGCTGCCGGTGTAGAGTTTGCCCAGGAGGTTCACGTCGGTCAACTGCACGTTGCCTCGCACCCCTCCGAGAAAACCCAGGCCGGGGACTTCAAGGTCGCTCTGGCTCGACTGATATCCGAAGCCGTAGATCAGAAGAAATCGCTTCGACTCGATCAGGTCGATTCTCACATCGTGCTCTTCAGTCCCGTCAGCGCCCTGCCCGACAGATTCGCTGGTGATGGCGACCGTCTGGAATGCGTCCGTCTCGTAAAGCGCGCGCTCGGTTTCGAGCAAACGGTCGTTGCGCAATCGCTCGCCTTTTTTGAACAGATAGAAATCGTTTTCAAGTCGGCTGGCTTTAGTGTGCGAAAGCCCGCGAGTCGTCACCGTGCGAATCCTGGCCGCGTTGCCCTCGGCAATGGCCAGTACCAGCCGCACACGCTCCTGCCCCTGGGCGCTTCCCAGATCGACTATTTCAGAGAAGACCTGCGCGCCGGAATATCCTTCGAGGTTGTAGAGAGCCAGCAGCCCGTCGGCATTCTGAGTGGCGGCGGAGGTCACAAAAGGGTCGCCCGGTTTTACGGTCAACCGCTGGCGCAACTCCTGCTCGGTGAATATGGTGTTGCCTCGCACATCGACGCTTTCTATGTAGGTGCGCGGCCCCTGACGGACGCGGAAAGTTATTATCAGTTTTTCGCCCTCTATCGACACCCCTCGCCGCACTTCGACATCAGCGCGGCGATAGCCGAGTTCGTAGAGTTGTTTTTGAATGAACAGCGAATCCTGACGGAGCAGTTCATTGCTCGTGAAACCGCGACCGGGACCGGCCAGAGGAATGAAAGCCGCCCGCTGGGTCTTCAATTGCTCTTCTATAGTTTTGGCATCGAGGGCCTCAAGCCCTTCGAAATCGATATCGGTCAATCGATATCGCGCGCCTGTTTCGACGTGATAGGTGATGCTGGCCTTGTCGCCTTCGAGGTCGGGAGGATCGGGGTTGGGAATCTCGGCGAAGAAATAACCGCGCCGCTGAATGTAATCCTGCAATCTCCGCCTTCCGTCCTCAAGCGCCAGATCATCGATTCCGCCCGTCCTGTAAAAGGCGAAGACCTTGTGCTTTTCTTTATCCTCAAGCCTGTAGCCCACGACATCTACGGACACGAACGGGCCCGACTCGACGCTTATGGTGATGGCCACGCTGTTCTTGACCATATCGACTGCGACATTGTTGGTCACACGGACGGCGAGATAGCTTTCCTTAAGATAAGCCTGTCGTATCTGTTCGATGTCGGCCTGCAATGCCGCGTCGCTGAACGGCCCCTGTTCGACGATCTGACGCTTGATCTCTCCCAGTTCGACCGGAGTGCCTTTGATATCTGTGGTGTAGCGGGCGACTTTAGCCTGATCGCCAGGCTTGATTCGGTAGACGACGACGGCCCGCGTCCCCGACTGGTCGAGGCGGACTTCCGAGGCGACATCGGCCTGGTAGTAACCATGAGCGGCGTAGTAGGAGAGCAACTCGCCCGCCCCCTGGTTGATGACTGATTGAGAGAGTTTTTCGCCGAGGTTGAGTTCGTGGAGGCGCGAACGCAGTTCCGCCGAAGAAAAAACCGCGTTCCCTTCGAATGATACTTTTTCTATGCGCGCCTGCGGCCTGACGATGAATCGCAGCGCGACTCCCGACGCGCCTTCTTCTGCGGCCTCGACCCTCGCCCCGGTGATCAGCCCCGACTTGTGAAGTCTGACCAGAGCATCGTGAACCCGGACGGTCGAAAATTCCTGGCCCGGAGCTATCTCGATCAACTGCTTCAGCGCGCCCGTCCCTGAGGCAGTGACGCCTTCGAGGATTACCTCGACCCCTGTCACCTTGCGACCGAGAAAATCACCCAGGTTGTCTGCCCGCGCAGTCGTCAGAAAACTGCAAGCGATCAGAAGGCAGCCGACGATCCACATCGCCGACCGGGTTGTTTTCTGTCTTCCTGAAAGTATCTTCACGCCGTCCTGCCAGCTTCGAAATAAATCAGAACCGTTTTCTCACCCGCACGTCGAATCCGAATTCGTTTCGCTCGTTTCGGAATCCGACCAGCGAGAAGCGATTGGTCAATCGATATTCGAGAAGCACGATTCGCTCGAATCCCGATGAGCGCGAGGTGAGGTTTTGAGAATAAGTGATCGTCAGATTCCTGGTGATCCTCTGACCGAGTGTGACTTTGGCGGTCGGGTCGCCCGATCCGCCCACTATCAGCGGATCAATCGACAACCGGCTCAACCCGAAGAGTCGCTGCGTTCCCTTCGATAGTCGCTGTGTGAGCGACGCCGACAGAAGCGATTGCGCAAGCCCCAGGCCCGACTGTTTGGCAAGCCCGGAGGCCGATGTGTCGGTGGCAAGCGAGCCGCTGGTTATCAGAGAAATGATATCGGTCTCCGGCAGATCGGGGTTCGAACGCAGTGTGATCTCCGGTTTTTCCATCGTTCCGGTGAAAGTCAGGGTGATGGTGTAACCGCTTATGTCAACCTCGCTTTCGACATCAAGCACCGGAGAAGCCTTTCGCCGCGCAGGAAAAGTAATCACTCCTCGAATCAGTTCATACTTGTCGTCTCGGAATTCCAGTATGCCATGCGAGAGGACGACGCGGCCCGAAACGACAGGATCGCTCAACGGCCCGCGAATGTGCAGGTAGGCGCTGCCCTCGGCGTCGGCCAGGTTGTTGCGAATTATCAAGGTCTGATCGGCGTTGATCCGCATATCGATTGCAATGGGAAGCCCCGGCCCTCCCTTGTTGCCAGGCCCTATATCGACGAACTCCTTGCTCAACGGCCCTCCGGTCGAGACCAGTTCTTCGAGCGTGAGGTCTTTCTGATAAGAAGCCCTTCGCACATCGATGTCGCCCGTCAACACCTGCGCCCGCCGATTGCCCTGAAGAGCGACCGTGCCGTCGAAGATGGTCTGCGTGTCGCGGGGGTACTCGATGCCCACCTCGTTTGCCTCGGCTTCTATCCGCCAGCGGTCGGGCACGAGTCCGACCAGCGCCGCCCCGCCCGACAACTTCAGCGTCCCTCCGCCCGCGCTCGACGCGGTGAAGTTTTCTATCAACGCCTGATCGGATGTGAATCTGATGCGGCCCGCGCCGCGAGTGAGCGTCAGCGGGATGTTGGTCACTCTCAGGCCGAGGTCTCTGAGGTTGACCGAGCCGAGCAGCCGCGGAGACTGGATCGATCCTCCGATGGATGCCTGCACCTGCGCAACTCCGGTGGTGAAAATCGTATCGGTGAACGAAGAAACGAGTCGCAGGTTTAGTTCTCCGTTGATGGCGAGGAGCGATCTCGCCGGGTTGTCGCGCGAAATCGCTCCTTCGATGACCACGCTCGTGCCTTCGCCGGTGAAAGTGACGCGCTCGACTTTGATCTCCCCAGGGCTTGCCACGATGACCAGATCGCCCTGATTGGTTATGGTGTATTTCTGGCTGGTCGAAATATCGCCGCCGAGTTCCAGTCTGCTCACTCGGAGTACTGCCTGAATCTGATCGGTGTCCTGAAGCGGGCCGCTGAGTTTGATCGTGCCCGTAGCCCGCCCGGTTATGCTCCTCATTTCAGGCGAGAGCAGTTCAAGATAAGGCCCGATGTCGGCGTCGGTAAATTCGACGCTCCCGCTGATGGGATAGTTCTTGCGGTCGCGCAGATCGACGACTGCGGCAAGCGTCTGCTCGCGGTCGAGAAGGCGGCCAGTGGCTTCTATCTTCAAAAGCCCGGATTGGGTGAAGGCGACGACTCTGGCCGCTCCTATATCGCGGCCGTTGAGCGTGACGTTTTCTCCCTGGATTGTCGCCTTGAGCCGGATGTCGGACCATTCATCCCACTTGCCGTCCCCTTCGACCGCCAGATTGGCCTGCCCCGTCAGATGAACGCTGTCGGAGGTGGCCGCAAGAGACAGTCGTTCGAGATCGATTTCCTTGCCTTCGGCGTTGATCGAGTACTGGTAGGTGTCGAGGTTAAAACTTCCCTGCCCGACTATTCGGGCATCGCCGACCTGCATGCGAAGGTCTTTGACGCTCATCACGCTGTTTTCGATTGCAACTTCTCCGACGAATTCGGGGACGGAAATCGGCTCGGCCTCTTTGCCCTCTTCCGATGAAGGCACGATGAAGCGGGCTGACGAGATTGAAACATCAGCGGTTCCTGAAACCGTCCTTCGGCCCGGCAGCCCGCGAAGATCGATTGTGCCATTTATCACGCCCGCACCCACGAAGTCCTTGAACTCAGGAGTCGCCGTGCGCACGAGCGAGGCGAGGTCGAAATCCCGCACCACCGCCCGGATCGCAACTGCGTCATCCTTATCGAGCGGAGCGTCGAGGCTGAAATCGGCCCGCGTGCCGTCGGGCCGCGCGAGCTTTCCGCCTTCGACGCGCAGCAGCGCAGGCGAGTAGGCGATATCCCCCTCGAATGATCCAAGCTTTTCGCCCGTGCTGTCATCGGTCGGGTCCTGATGCATCCTGATTTCATCGAGCCTGACGTGTCCGGTCACCGATGGAGATGAAACTTTTCCCTCGACTCGCCCGATAAATCTTCCTTCGCCCGCAACCGCAAAGCCGTATTCCTCCTTGAATTTTTCGGGTATGAAACCGAATGCATCTATCACGCGCTGCGCTTCACCCATGTCCGAAGACTTGAAATCGATTTCTATTTTCGCGTTGCCGTCGAGGTCTGCCGTCCCGCTTACGGTCACTTCGCTTGCCGCCGTCCGGGCAAACGCTTTTTCGATTTGAAAAGTGCGGCCAGTGGCAAGGATGATTATCTCGCCCGACGCCGGAAGAGTCTCTATGCTCGATTCGGGCGGAGAGACCGCCCCTTCGAAGCTGGCTTCCAGGCGGCCTGCGGCGGCCTTGAAATTCAGTCCCGGAAACGCGAGCCGCGCAGTCCCGCGGGCAGTCCCGCGCGCCTTGATTTCCTTGGCTGAAGCGAGAGTCGCCGCCTGGCCGAGCTCGAGCGCCTCGAACTCGACATCGACCTTCGACTCTCCTCCACTGAGCGCGAGGGTCGCGCTGCCCGTCAGCCTGCCGCCGAGGATGGAAGCCGATATCTGAGAGAGCCTGACGCTTCGTGAGTCGGCGCTAAGGCGCAATCGAATGCCGCTTGCTGTGACGACTCCGCTCCTGAGCAGAGAAAGCGACACTCCTCCGGTCACATCGAACTGGGACTGCTCGCCTATGACGGCTGCTTCCTTGAAAAGCATGCTGCCGATGGTCAGGCCCTTGCCGCTCACCGAGCCGACTCCGCCCTCGGCCCTGGCGTCGTACCTCTGCCCGCTTCCGTCGACTTCCGCGCCGAGTCGAAGGGCGCTGATGCGAAATCCTTCTGCGGTGAGCGCATTGGATTCCAGATTGCCCGACGCGCGATACTCTGCCCCCTCTCCCTCCACGCGGCCATTGAAAGTCGCCTGTCCTTCGACTTTCGCGTCGGGGGCGAACACGCGGGCGATTTCCTGAGTGGCGGCCTCAAGTCGGACGGCAACATCGTACTTGAAAGGTTTGAAGCTCAACGCTCGTCCAGACGCAGTAAAATGGCCGAGCGGAGAATCGATTTCGATTTTTTTTACATCGGCGCTTTCAGGACGGATATCGGCTTCGATGCGCGAGCGGAGAGGTTCG
>CAZPQE010000023.1:0-25277 GCA_964588615.1 uncultured Clostridia bacterium
ACTGCGGCGCGCGGCCTTCTCCGAGCGCGGGAAGCGCCAGCTTTCCATCGACGAACTGCGCCGCCTGACCGTTGACCGTGATATTGGATTGCTCCAGATGAATCTGTTCCTCGAACGGAAACCAGGTGACCGGATCGTTGCTTATCTTTCGGCCCGCGTCGTCGGCTATCGAGTTGACGTTGAGCGTGGACGCCTGCGCCGAGTAGTGAAGCAGGTACATCACCATAGCGGTCTGTCCTGCGGCAATCTGTCTGCCGTTTTCCTTGAGCAGAGGAAAGATGTAAGCGGCGCGGATATTTTTTTCAGCGACTATTTTCTGATAAAGCGGATCGATTGTTGCCCCTGCGCCCGCGTCCTGCACGTTGTCGGTTATGAGCCAGATGAAAACGTCGTTCGAGAGCGGCAATCCGCGAATGTCGGCGAGAGCCTGATCGAGAGCCTTAGGAATATCGGTGTCGTAAGGAGTGACCTGCTGAGGGAGGGCTGCGAGAATCTGCTGGCGATCATGCCTGCCGTCGTATTTGCGAAGCGGATCGGTTTGCTGAAACGCCGCGCCGCCCTGATCGTTGAACCATCGAACGACGACTCGGTCAGAAGGCGAGAAGACCGAAGACGCAATCAGGTTTCCGACGAGCCAGTCGCGCAGGTTGTTGCTGTAGCGGCTCTGCATGCTGCCCGACACATCGAGCAGCAGCAGGTGAGATTTGCCGCTCGATGCCTGCGCGACGGCGATTGCCGGGGCGAAGGAGAGAGCCGCGAGCGCGATGACGAGTTTTACGACCGTTCGGTTCATTGCTGTTTTTGTTTCGAGTAGAGCACTGCGAAAAAAACTATGAGCGCGCCCTCCCAGGCAAAGCTTGACAGTCGGAAGAGCAGGTTCAGGATTGCTTCTGCGCCTCGGCCATCGAGGCTTCTGAAATAAAATGAAAAGTTGGTGACGAAACTTATCAGGTTGAGACCCATATAGACGCAGGTCATAACCAGAACTATCAGCGTTGCGGTCCTCAGGTCCATTCATTTCTCCTTTATGTCGAGCAGGCTGCCGGTCTGTTGCCTCCTCGATGTTTCCTTCTTTCAATGTGTCAACAGGTCGCCTGCCTGTTGACACACCCTTATCGCCACGCAGCGATGGCCACTTCTCCCGCCAGGTTTGCGGCGGCTATCGAAGCGCGAGTCAGGATGGGAGGAGCGAGTATTTCTCCCCCGATGAGTCTCACTCTGGTCGAAGGCGTAGACCTTATGGGATCGAACAGGAGTCCCGTTCCTGAGTCGTCGAGCGCGAATATACTGTTTGAAGCGATCAATGGCGCGACCGAGATCGATTCCATCAAATCGCTCGACCACAGCGCGTTGCCGCGCGAGTTGAGAAGCGTAAGCCCCGACAGATGGCCTATGGTTATGAACTCCTCGCTTGCTGCAACCGTCAGTATTCGCGCCGGGTGAGTGTAAATCAGGTGCGCGGTGAAGCCTTTTTCGCTCAAGGCGATTTCGCACACATTGTTGTCCGCATCGACCAGAATGGCGCGCGTGCCTGCGACATAAGGCTGGATGTGATTAGACAGCCTGCGACCGAGCGAAAACTTTCCTAGCTCCTGCCCGCTTTCGCTATCGATCACACTGACATCGCCCGATAGAGCTATGACGATGAGAAGGTTTTTCACCAGTAGAGGCGGGGACGTTTGCAGAGCGTCGATTATGACCGGAGAAAACCACGCCCGCGCGCCGCTCTTCTGCCATAGAGCGTCTATCATCGTGCGATGCCCGTCGCGAGATGACAGATAGATTCTCTCCGAGTCTGTGAGCAGCGGTTGAATGACCGTTCCGCACTCGATTGTCCACGCGGGACTGATCTCGGCGCGCGACATCTGGCTCAGATGGCGGGCGAGGTCGAAGGCCAGTATGTGTTTTCCCGTCGCGGCAAAGAGCATCCCCCGGTGGATTGCCGGAGTCACGGCGACCACATCGGGGAGGGGCAATCGAGCGATCAGTCTCTGGCTCGATTCGCTGAGGATGGCTATTGAGCTATCGCCGGCAGGGACGGTCACGACGCCGCCTGCGGCTGTCATCTGCGCGGTTAGGCTGGCTCCGAGTCGCGCGGCCAGACGAGGCGGCTCGATTGACTGAATGGGAGGGAAGCGGACTTCGGCGGATCGGATGCCCGCCTGCGCGGGTTGCGACTCGGAGGCTATGTTCTGGCCGCAGGCGCGGCAGTGAGCGGAAAGCAGACGGTTGGTCGCGCGACAAGCCGGGCAATGAATCAGATCGTGTCCGCAGCGCGGGCAGACCCTGGCCTGCGCTGCGGGGATCGTTTCTCCGCAGGCGACGTGAGGACAATGCCGCGAGAAATCGAAAGCAAGGGGGCTTGCCGTCATGATTTTTCACTCCTGCCGGGCGAACGGATGGTCAGTGTTTCATCAGCCTGCTCCCACTCTGGCCACGACCACTTTGGGCCGGCGCAGCACCTCGCCGCTCGAAGCGCGCCGGAAGCCGCACTGCTGCACGCCGATCACCGTGTTTGCCGGAAACTGGGACGATTGCGTCACGACTGCCGCTTCGTGAAGCCGGTGATCGAAACTGGTCTGTCCAGGCTGAATCTCTTCGGGCTGAATGTCGAATCGCAGAAGGGTGTCTCTGGCCGTGCGGCGAATGCGCGCAAGCTCGCGGGCCGTCTCTTCATCGATGGACGATTGGGAAGCGATGGCCTGAGAGTGAAGTTGAAAGAAATCGTCGTACCAGTTCATCAGACGGTCTGCCGCGCCCGACGAGAGGCCCGACAGTATGCCTTCGAACTCCGCAAGTGGAAGCTCGTCGGTCGAGGGTTTGAAAAGTTCTCTGGACAATTGGCGACAGCCCTTGACGTAATCGGTGACGGAAATTTCTTTCATGTTGAGGCTTCCGGCGAGATGATTTTTTTCTTCTGCGAATCGAGCGCGCCGGTCTGAAACCGAGCCGCGCATAAGCGCCTCGATTCGGTCTCCTGCCCGCGTCTTCCACTTCTCGAACTGCATGATCTGCTTGCTGAGGCTCTGCGTGCGTTTCAAAAGTTCGGAGGGGAGCCACGTCCGCTGTTTGATTTTTTCCTCGAAGTCGGCCATCTCCTGAGTCAGTGGTTGGAGGCGGGCGGCATTGGCGGTTATGACATCGAGATGCCTTTCGATCATTCTTACGGCCTGCGCGCGTTCATCCGCGCTCAACTCGTTTTGCGAATCCACAGTCGCCCGCTCTATGGCCGACTCTCCCGCCCAGTTGGCCATGGCGGCTATGGCCTGCGACGCTTCGGCAAGATTCGATCTGGTGTCTCTGATGCGCCCTTCGAGTTCGGCCATTTTGTCTGAGAACGGAGAGAGATTATCCTGGCCGGAGCCTATCGCCGGCTGATTTCTGGCCAGCTTGAGTTCGAGAATCTGAGCCGAGATTTCTTCGATGTGCCTTTGCAGAGCGTAGAGGTTATGGCTGATCTGCGCGAAATCCTCTTTCGTCCGCTTCGAGCTCATGAAATGCAATGCGTGAAGACCGAGCGCGGCAAGCACCATCAGCGCGGCGATGCCAAAAATGATGGGATCGGGAACCCAGGGCGCAGGATTTTCCGCAGGCTCGACAGCGATTGGATCAGTCGTGGGAGGCGTTTCTGTAGTTCCGCCGCTGCCGCCCCCTTCAGCCGGACTGCCTACCTGACTATCCGATGTCAGACTGGTTGCGGACTGATTTGTGTTTGCCACTTTCTGAGGTGGGGGGGGAATCGGCCTTCTGGTCGATGAAGCAGAAGGAGCCGGCGTTTTGGGTTTTGGCGCTTCGCCTTTTTTTTCCTCCTTCTTCTTCTTTTTTGCAGTCTCGGCAGACTCGTCTTTCTTGCTCTTGCCTTTGTCCTTTTTCTGAGCGAGTGCCGAACCCGACAAGGCCAGCGCAATCATCACGACGAGCGCGGCGAGCGCGGGCAAAAGTTTTCTCATAACTGTCTTCCTCCTGCGCTGGTTGCTTCTTCATCCATGCCGATGATCTTTTGAGCGCGTCCGTTGACTGAGACCTCAAGCACGCGGTTCTCGTTTATCGCAAATCGCACTTCGATGCGGTCGCCCGTCAGTCTTCGGGCATCGATTCGGGCGATGCCTATCTCTTCCAGGTTGCCGTTGACCCACGAGTCTGCGCCCCGGTTTTCGGCAAGCCTCAGATTGATCCATTCCTTGTTCCTCGGAATCATCTCCGTCTTCTCGCACGGAAACTCGGTGCGCGCCTCGAAGAGGCTGACGAAAACCGACTGGACTCCGCGCGCATCGACATAGCCTATGTCGTGGACGAGCCGGTTCGACATGCCTGTGAATTCGATGTTGGCGCTCGGCTGATCCTTGAGATATCCCCAGTAGGCCGCGCCCATCGCAACGCACAGCTTGGGCGGGATGATGTCTGATCGGTCATCTGCGTTCCGCAGAAATTCGTTGACGCTCCCTTTGACCTCCGGGATGAGGCTGGTGCGGCCCACGTGCAGAACGGTGTCTACGGTCTCAGGCTCGGCCCTCGCTCTCCGGCAGACGGCCTTGACTATTTCGACTGCTCTGGCCACGAGCGGTTTGATGGCCTCCTCTATTTCTCTCTTCTCAATCGATGCCTGCAACCGGACGCGATCCGCTCCGTCGATCAAAAACGGCTCAAGCGCGGTCGGACGCCTGCTCAACAGCGGCTCTATCTCGACCCTGACCTTGGGCTCTTCGATCAGAGCGATCTTGGCCGCTTCGGCCTGTCGCTTGAAGGCCGCCCGCGTGCGGTAGGCCGATTCCAAAAGCTCAGGCGTGCGATACCTGCCCTCGAAAATCCTTTCTTCTCCGAGGCAGCCCTCGTCGAAATCCTTGTGCTCTTTCCTCGCCTTGTCCGACAGCAGCCGCACCAGCGCCCAGTCTATGTCATCGCCGCCCAACTGCGGGTCTCCTCCGAGCGCCAGAGTGTTGAATCTGATTTTTCCCCCCTCGGCCTCAATATCGATGAGCACGCAATCGAGAGTGCCGCCGCCGAAGTCGAATATCATCACCCGCTCGTTTTGCTCTTCTCTGGTTTGTTCCGTCCGGCGGATGAGGTAATAAAGCGCGGCGGCGTGGGCTTCGTCTCTGACTATCGCGTGATGGGTGGAGTCTTCCATCTCGAGCCCGGCCATCGAGTAGGCTTCTATGAGGGCGCGGCGCTGGTTGTCGGAGAACTCGACCGGGACGGTGACTATGGCCTTGCGCGGCGTTTTGTAGCATCCGCGACGAAACAGCCCGTCTTCGGTTCTCGCCGCCAGTTGAGAGATGACTTTCGATGCAAGTTCGGTCGGAGTGTGCTCGCGTCCGGCAAGCGTCCTTTTCTGTCTGGCTCCGAGAGCGCGCTTGATCGAAGCCACCGCGTTTGCTGGCTGGATGATGGCCTGTTGCAGAGCCGCGCGCCCGACCGACACGCCTCCGTCTTCATTGAAGTAGAGCACCGAGGGCATGATGCAGGGGTCGTCGGATGAGTTATCCAGTTCGATGACTACCGGATGACCTCTCTCGAATATGGCCACGCAGGAAGCGGTAGTGCCGAAATCAATTCCTATGTATTCCTCGTAAGGCGAAGGGGCGACGAAGAGGGCCAGAGCCGGAATTGTCTGGGCGCGATTCGGATAGGAATTGGAGTGGATGACCAGTTGGCCCGCCTGATCGCCTTCCCATTGATCGCCGCCGCAGGCTTCCACCTCGACTATGCTGGCGCTGCCCGGAGGTATGCGCAGAGGAGTCTGAGCCAGGCATCTGGCCCACTCGACCGACGAGGAGATCGAAGAAATTATCAATTCTTCTCCGCCCGCGTTGTAAAGCTCAAGGGCGACGCGCTGCGCGCGCCGGGTCGAGATGACCTTGAAATCGAGTTCCGCAGGCTGCGCTATCACCCGCGCCAGGCGGACAGCTTCGATTTCCAGATCGCTTGTGATCGCCCCGTAGTGCTCGAACTCCCAGCGCAGTTTCCTTCTGTGCGCGCCCGCGTCGAGATCGAGGTCGGGAATCGAGAGCGTGACATCGAGCCGCTGCCCGCCTCTGACTGCCCAGCCTGGATGGTTCAACTCGATCTGATCCAGAGAGACCCGCGCGAGTTTCAACGTGCCGCCGCCCTCGTTGACGATTCGAAACTCCCATTGGTTTTCCGAACCGATTATGTAGAGATACTTTTCCTTTGCCTCCACCTTAGGCACGGCGAGGCGTTCGACCACCATTTCGATCCGCTGCAGAGGGTGACGCGCGTCGTTGGAAAGTATTTCCAGATCGGCCCTGTATTCTGAGCGGAGGTCGAGGCCGCGCGCGTCAAAGGCCACGACCATCTCTCCGATGGAACGGGCCTCAAGGCAGGCCTTTCGAAGGGCGAGAGAAAAGCGACTGTCGAGATTGCCTGCGGCCCTGATGGCAAATTGCATCGTCGCTGCGTTGATGCCGTCGTTTTTCATCTCGATCAAACGCTCGACCCTGTGCCCTCCCAGCGGCTCGAAGATCAACCGCCGGGTGAGGATTTCAAGGGCGACGAGCGCGACGCCGCACCGCGAGCAGTGCGCGTCTTCGCGCCTGCAATCCCAGGCATTGCTGTTGAGGCAAACGACTCCGCCCTCTTGAGTCCAGCCTCCCTCAGAGATTGCCGCCAGCGGATGGGCGGGCGTTGCGGTGATGTCGGGCAAGGCAGGAATGGGCGGCGGCTGAGGAGTCTGTTTTTCGACCCTGCGGCTCTCAGGCTCTTGCCTTTTGGGCGGAGGAGGAGGTTGAATCCGAGGCTCAGGGACGGGAAGCACCCGACTCAAATAATGCTGGAGAGCGAGCGGTTGAGCAGGCTTGAACATTATATCGACACCCAGGGTGGCGAACCCCAGTCCTCTGGTTCCTTCAACGGGATCGAGCAAAACGAGGAGGGGGACTTTGCGAAACCTGTCCTGATTTCTCAGGTTGGCGCAAATTTTGAGGGCGTTCTCCGACGGGCGGTCGACTATGGCCAGGGCTATCTCGACTTCTTCGATTTCCGAAGGCCACACCGGAGAAATGTCGAACTGCCGCAGCACCTCGATGAGCGCAGAGGGAGCGACCGTGTGGCTTGTGAATATCAGCGCGCGAAGTGATCGACTCATTTTCAAACCCGTCTGCCTTCGCTTATGTCTCTGGCAGAAATGTAAGCGTCAATGAACCCGGCCACCCACAGCAGCCAGCCTATCGCTACCCAGACCAGAACCCAGAATCCGAAAAAGAAGAACAGCCCCTTGCCCGTGTCCCCGTTATAGAATTGCCCCAGTCCGGGCATAAGGAAACTGAGCAGGAAAGCGACTCCCGGATTTTTCGCGCGAGGCGGGATCGGGCCTGTCCGGTAAACGGGAGCCGGCACGGGGCGGATCATCATCGCCGGACGAAACTGCGACTGGCACTTGAGGCAATAATACTGCCCGTTGAAAAAAAGCAGGCAGGCGGCGCAAAAAGGCCAGCGGCAGGCGACGCAGACGGCTGTGGCCGCAGCCTGAGTGTGCAGGGCGCGCCGCATCAGGGGCGCTCTTGCGGGCGCTGCCGATAGCTGCAGCGGGCTGGTCGCGTAGCTCGTCTGGCGGCCCAGAGTCGGGCTTCCGCAGCTTTCGCAGAAGTTCATCGCTTCGCCCAACTCTGCTCCGCATTGATTGCACAGGAACATGGGGCCTCCTGCCTAAAACGGAGGAAAGGACCCGGAAGCACACCCGTAGGAGAATGCTCCCGATGCAGGTGTCACGAGAATATCGTTTTATGTTGCGACCGGTCGAAAAACATTACAGCCTCCTGCCTGAGGCATGGAGAAACGTCTGAGACCGCGCCAAAGCTGACCTGAGCAGTCAGCGACAGATTGATAAGCTTTCCCAACGTCCCAGGATGAGCTTGTCGAGCAAAGAGTAGTTTCGCTTCCTGGGTTTACTTTTTAGCTGAGGGCGTGGGCCAATCGCGCGACTTCGAGTATGTATTTTCACGCCACAGCGCGGATTATACCATCAAAAAATCGCCTTGCAACCGCAAACCGGGCGCGCCCCTGTTATCAAAAACGAATGGCGCATTGACCATTGTATCGCGGCCCGCGATAATGAAGGGCGACCTGATGATCGATTGCATTGCAACAGTCGAGCGCAACCTGGAAACGACGCGAGGCTATCGCCTTCTCACGCTCAACTTCGATTGCGACCTGATCGCTCTTCCCGGACAATTCGCCATGCTCAAGGCTCATAATCGGTATGAGCCTCTGCTGCGTCGCGCGCTTGCCGTCTACAAACAGGAAAATCCCCGGCAGTTGAGCTTCCTCTATCAGGTGATGGGGCGGGGGACAGAGGCGCTCTCGATGCTCGACCTGGGCGGCAAGGTCGACATACTTCTGCCACTCGGCAATCAATGGCCCCTCGCCGCGCCGCGCCGCGCGCTGGTCGTTTCAGGCGGCATAGGCTCGGCATCTCTGCTGATGCTTTGCCAGGAGTTGAAGCAGAGGCAAATCGACACCCGCATCTTCTTCGGCGCGGCAAATAGTCATACGGCAGCGGGCAGCGGGCTTGAAGATTTCCGCGCCCTCGGCCTTCCTCTCATCATCACCACCGACGATGGCAGCCTCGGCGAAAAGGGATTTGTTACGGCCCCTCTGGAAAAATATCTGAGCGAAGAAAGATGCCAGGGAGCGGCAATCTACACCTGCGGCCCGTGGGCGATGATGAAGCGGGTGGCTGAAATCGCCCGTCGCGCAGGAGTGAAATGTTTCGCTTCGCTCGAAGCGCCCATGGGCTGCGGGTTCGGCGTGTGCGTGGGCTGCGTAGTGGCAGTCAATACCGATGAGCCTTCCGCATACGGCTCTTATAAACGGGTCTGCACGGACGGCTCGATCTTTCCTGCGGAGATGATTCGATGGGAAGTGGCGGCCATGTCACATTGATTTTATGCGCGATCCGAGACTCACAGTAGAAATAGCGGGCATACAGTTCAACAACCCGGTGCTGGGCGCGTCGGGCACATTCGGCTACGGCCTCGAATTCGCCGAGTTGATCGATCTAAACCGATTGGGCGGGTTCTGCACCAAGGGGCTTTCGGCGCGCCCGCTGGCCGGAAATCCTCCTTCGCGAATAGTCGAGACTCACGGCGGGATGCTCAACGCCATCGGGCTTCAAAACATAGGCGCTCGCGCTTTCATCGAAGAAAAACTCCCGCTCATCACTCGATACGACACCCGCGTCATCGCCAACGTCTTCGGCTACTCGGATGACGATTACATCGAAGCCATCGAGATTCTAAACGACGGACATGGGATCGATGCTTATGAGTTGAACATCTCCTGCCCGAACGTGAAAGAGGGCGGAATAGTCATAGGCAGTTCTCCGGCAGCAGCCGCGCGACTCACCGAAAGAGCCCGAAAAGCGTCGGTGCGGCCTTTGATCGTGAAACTCTCGCCCAACGTCACGGACATCACAGAATTGGCTCGCGCCATAGCCGACGCCGGGGCCGACGCGCTCTCGCTCATAAACACCCTCGTGGGCATGTCGATTGATGTCAATACTCGAAAGCCGAGACTCAATTACCAAACGGGCGGGCTTTCAGGCCCGGCCATACGCCCCATAGCCGTGCGCATGGTCTATGAAGCCTCGCGCGCCGTCCAGGTCCCCGTCATCGGCATAGGCGGAATCGTTTCGGCTATGGACGCGATGGAATTCATCATCGCTGGCGCGCGGGCAGTTCAGATAGGCACGGCCAATTACTATGATCCGCAGGCGACGATGAAAGTCATCACCGGGCTTTCGGAGTATTGCGACCGGCACGAGGTCGCAAGCATTGGGTCGCTTGTAGGATCGCTTCAAAAAGATTGATCTCTGACCGGCATCGGAGATGGGAAGCGATATGAGAATCATCCTCTTTCTTGCTGCGTCGTTGTTTCTGACCCTCGCTTCGCTCGGGTCAAGGCAGGCTCAAGGGCTGCCACCATCATTGCGTCAGGCTGATGAATCGCTCCATTTCTGGTCGCGCATGAGAAGGTTATGGCAGCAGAGCCTCGATCCTCAGACGCTGCTGCGCCTGGCGCGCGAAGAGTATCAAAATCGGGCATCCGATCTCGCTCTGCCGCTTTCAGAGGGCTGGGTCTCTGCGGGGCCGCGCGCGGCAGGCAAGACCAACGCGATAGTTTTTCATCCCCAGTCCTCGAACATATTGTATATCGGCGCAGACGGCGGAGGAGTGTGGAAAACTACTGACGGTGGAGAGACGTGGACTCCGCTCACCGACTCGCTCCCGACCCTCGAAGTCGGCGCGCTTGCCATCGCCCCCTCATCTCCAGATATCCTCTATCTCGGAACCGGAGTGAGGTCGAACGGAATAGGCGTCCTCAAATCCACTGACGGCGGGCAAAGCTGGATATTTCCGACAGTCGCCATCAATTCGAGAATTTTTCATATAAGCGTTCATCCCGCAAATTCGGATGAAGTTCTTGCAGGGATGGACCTCGGACTCTTTCGCTCGACAAACGGGGGCAGCACATGGGTCAACACGCAGTTCGGCTCGATTTATGACATCTGTCGTCACCCGAACGATCCGCAAACGGTTTATGCCACGACCAACTACTTTGATTTTCAAAACCGCTCTACGGTCATCAAATCTACAGACGGCGGGCAGACGTGGGAAGAGAAAGGATCGGGGCTGACCACTTCACAATCCTTCATTGCCTGGCGAATGTCTCTGGCCATCAGCCGGTCGAACCCTGCTGTGCTTTATGCCGCCACCGCCATAACTCCGAGAGGGAGCCTGACGACTTCTCACATCTACAAAACCACCGACGGCGGAGAGACCTGGGTCGATCTGGCGGCGACGAGCCATCACGGTGATTATCTCGGCCAGCAGGTCGAGCGAAACAACGCTCTGGCCATTTCTCCGACCAACCCCGATATCGTCATCGCTGGAGGAGTCGATTACACTCGAACGACTGATGGCGGTGCGTCGTGGGATCGTCCTTCGTTTGCCGGAGACGGAATGCATGTCGATGCGGTCGATATCGAGTTTCGCGCTTCCAGACTGTGGATAGCAAACGATGGCGGGCTGTGGTCGAGCTCAGACGCAGGGGAAACCACCCGGTCGCACAATGACGGGTTCGTCACGCGCCAGTTCTACACCCTGGCCCTGGATCAGGCCAACACCGACAGAATGCTTGCAGGCTCGCAGGACAACGGGACGAGCATGCGTTTGAGCGAAGAGGCTTCGACGTGGTTCGAAGCCCTGGGCGGCGACGGATTCGACTGCGCGATCAATCCTCGCAACCCTTCGACTATGTACGCGACTTTTCAGCAGGGCTATGTTTTCAGAGCGAGAAACGCGGGAGAGCCAAGCCCTGAGTGGATCGGAGTGATGCCGCCTTTCTCGAATGAAACTCCTCCTTTCGGCACTCTGATGAAAATGGACCCGACCGATCCGATGACTCTTTATTCGGCAAGCTATCGCGTCTTCAAAACAACCGACGAGGGCAATTCATGGATCGCTCTGCCGATGACGACGACCGACGGAGGCGAGTGGAGGACTGACACTCCGCTCGTCGATATCGCCGTAGCCGAGAGCGACCCCGCAGTGCTGATGGCTACAAACGCGCTTGCCGTGTTTCGGTCTTCTGACGGAGGGATGACGTGGAAAACATCGAGAGCCGGTCATTTCGCCTACGATCTTGAAATCGATCCGCGGGATGCCAGCCGGGCTTATGCGTGCGTTCTTGCCGATGAGGGCGGAACCCTCAAGCCGAGGGTTTACTCCTCGACCGATGGCGGCGCGTCGTGGGCGGAGCGCGACAGCGGATTGCCGGAGTTCTTCAAATTCAGGGTGAGAGTCGACCCGGTGGATTCGAATATTCTCTACTGCGGAACCGATGTCGGGTTGTACTGGTCGACGGATCAGGGCGCAAACTGGGCGAGGCTCGGCTCCGGATTGCCCAATGCTCAGGTGACTGATATTGCTGTGCTCGATGACGGCTCGCTCCTGCGCGTGGCAACCTACGGGCGCGGGGTGTGGGAGTTGCGCTCTCCGCTTGCGACGCCCGCAATCAAAAACGCGGTAAAGAGCGGCAAAAAACTTCTCGTCGAAGGCGAGAGATTCGATGCGGGCGCAAAAGTGCTCATCAACGGCGCGGAGCAGAAAACTGCGAACGACGCTCAAAACCCGACCCGCAGCCTTATCTGCAAAAAGGCGGGCAGGAAGATCAAACCCGGAGACCGGGTTGAGGTGATGAATTCCGACGGCAGGCTGTCGGCAGAGTTCATATTCGCGGGCTAAGTCCGAGCAGGAAGATTGGGACAGATCGGGATGAATGATTCTGCGACTTTTCCACTAGCCCAGCAATTCATTGCTGGGGACGCGATGCTTGCCCAAAGGCTGCAGCTAAAGCCGAAGGAAGCCCTCTGAAGAAGGCTGGCGATCCTGTCTTCTGGCTACCCCAGCCGTAAACGACTGGGCTATTGGAAAAGTGTGACATTCTCATAAGGTCTGATTCAGAAATCCTATTTTGCGCGGGCGAGTATCTGATCCAGCCTCTTTTTCAGTTCATCGAGTTGATCGATGAACTGTTTTGACTGATCGGTGTTGATCTCTGTGAGGTCTTTGATCATCGCATTGATTCGCTGGGCTATGGCTTCGCCCGCGCGTTGAACCTCCGCACGCCCGGATTGCGAGCGGCGATCAAGCTCATCGACATCGGCCCTGATGCCTGAGAGTATGGCTCCGAAGGCGATGCGCTGAAAACGGGTGAGCCGCTCCTCACGGTCTCTGAGCGCGGCGGTGCGCTCGCCCAGTTCTTCCGTCCGGGCTTCTATCTGGCGGGCGCGGCGGTCGAGTTCCTTTTCCAATGCTTCGGTGCGAGTGGCAAGCCCGGAAGCCTGCTCCTCGATCTTTCCTATCTGCTCGGAAGCGCGCGAGGCGCGGCTTTCGACCTGCCCGATCTTGGATGAAAGCTGGCCTTCGAGGGCGTCGGCTTTCTGCTTGATGCCTGAGACCTGACCCATAACTTCGCCCACGCGGGCTTCAGCTGCCGTAGCGCGCGTGCTGAGTTCGGCAAGCTGCGTGGGAAGAGTCGAAGTCGTCTGCTGAAACTGAGACGAGAAACTTCTGAGTTGATCGATATCGGCGCGCTGGCTTGCGAGCGTCACTCCCTGAGCTTCGAATTCTTTCGTGAACTCATACTCGCCTTCATCCAGACGGCCTTCGATGGCTTTCAACTGAACGGCAAGTTCAGGCGCTACGGATACGACTCTCTGGCTTGCGCTCTGTCGGGATTGCGGAGTCGCCTGATTGGGAACCACGAGAACGAAGCTTCGCATCAGCCCGACCTGCGACGGAGGGTTCGCGCTCCCCGACCCGAATGCCAGCGCGTAGAGGGCGATCCAGAAAACGAAGACGAAAACCGATGCGAAAACCGCAAGCCGCAGAAACGATCTGTGCGCGCGCGTGAGCATATCGAAGGGCGCGTCGTAGAAAGGCATTGATTTGATGTCCGATCTCTCCGGGAACGAATGCCTCAAGGGTCGCGCAGGCGTCTGCTCCATCGTCGCTTCCGCATCCATCTGCCTGGTTTGCCTGCGCGCGACAGTGAGAGAAGCCATCAGGGGCGCTGCCGCAAAAGCCGCAAGGAAGACCAGAGCGGTCGCCGCAAGCCCTATCAGCGCGGCATTCTTCATCCGATTGCTTACTGCTCCCAGATGAGCGCGATAGAGCCGCTGGTCTCTCTCCTTGAGAAACGGCTGATTGGCTTCGCCCGCAATCGAAGCCACCTCCTGATCGATCCTTCCCTCGCCGTAGATGCGATTGCGGTCGAGGTAGTATTTGAGCCATTCTCTCAGCCCGGCTACGTCCTGCCCTCCATCGAGGTATTGCTCCATCACGTCGAGCGAATCGCGCCAGGCCGCGTCGTCGCTCGCAGGAAAGCGCGAAGTGATCCATCTTCCCGGCCCTCTTCTCAGATAGGCTTCATAATCGCTGCGAAGAAGCGCGTCTTTCAGGAGCCAGTTGGAGTCAACCCACTGGCGATAGGATTCCCTGTTTGGCAGCCCCCGCCTTCTGGCGAACTGCTCTATCGAAGTCGAAGCCTGAAGCGCGGGATTGGGAACCCGGTCGCGCTTCTCTATCGGCACGATCAGGTAGGCTGCGACAGCCGAGAGCGCGATGAGCAGAAGAGTTATCGGAAGAGTCCTGCGCCAGGCGCGCGCATACCTGCCCCCGAAAACCACGAGCAGAGCCAGAAACGGCGTGACGAACAGGAAGAGGAAGATGAATGTGTAGAGGAACGCCGGTTGTTCATGCGGAAAGAGAGGGTTCCACCGCCTGGGCGCGGGGGCGAACCTCACAAACAACCATGTGGCCAAAAGCACAAGAAAGAGGATCGCCTGCTGTCCGGCCACGATCATCAAAAAGATCGAGGCGCGCGCGCCCCAGTTTCGGGACTGAATCCGCCTGATGAGCGACCGGTTCAATCGCTCATCGATTTCTCGGCGCAGCGAAGCGAGGTCTTCATCCGTCGTCTCGAGCGGAGTGGAGGCCAGTTCTCGCCGCAGTCGGGCGAGTTTGATCGTGGCGGCGAGCCGCGCGAAAGGAGAAAGCCCCCGCTCGCCGGCGTCGAGCGCCGCCAGATATTCTCTTATGACATCGGAGTCTCTTGTTATTATCGTTTCCATTTTTTTTCAGTTCTTCTGAGATTTCATGTTTCGAAATTCTGAGTCGCGCGCAGTTCCGCGCCCGTCACCGCATCGATATGCACGGTCCAGGACAGGGATTTGCCCGCGATTATTTCCCACGCCAGGCGGATTTCTATCTGATCGCTTTTTTCGACTGGCAGGACGACTAATCGTTTTACGCTTATTTCATCGAGGCTGCCGATCTCGGCCCGCTGCTCTCGTCCCGCAGAGTCGCGGTAGGCGAAGGCTCGGCCCAGCAGCTTTTTTGCGGCGGCGTCTCTTTCTATCTCCGGCCTCGCGGTCAACTCGACCTGCGGGATGAAGCGATCATCGAGTTGCATCAATCGCCCCTGACGGCTGACGGCGACCGTCATCTGGCCAAAGCCCCCGGCGACGGGGAACGGATAGTTGGCCTGGCGATAAGTCAGGCGGATTACATCGCCCGAATCCGCTTCAGTCACCAGAGACACTGATTCAGTGTCCGCGCCTATAAGCTCTCTCCACCGGTCTATGAACTGTTTGACAGCGACTCTCAGGGCTGTTTTCTCCGATCCCGGTTCGATGGGCGATGAGGTTATTTGAATTTTGGCCGCCGCTCCGGCAAGCGAGCGCGGCATGCAGGTGATGGGGTAAAGATCAGACTGAGAGAGAGGCGCGTCGTAGGCTTCGAGCAGGCGACGCCATTCGCGCTCGGCCTTTGCGCGCCGCTCCTGAGACTCTTTGATCGCGGTCGCGTAATCCTGACGGCCCGCTTTCGGAGTTTGCTGCTCGCCGCCGTTTGCGAATGAGAGGGCTATGAAAAAGGAGAGATGAAGTAGAATCATAACGACATCGAGCGCGTGAGACAGACGGCAGCGCGAAAACGAAAATCAATTATTCATGTTTTCAAATCGGCAATCAAGCTGAGGCTTTGCAAAGCCTGACGCGCGCAGAATAAGATTTCCCCGTGATCTTCGATTCACTGCTGAATCTGTTCAGACGCGGGCGTGAGGCGCGCGATGCCGACATCGAAAAGGATGAAGACTCACTCGATCCCCTGAATCCTTTTCCTGACCCGGTGGTCGTCGAGTTTGGCGATGTGATCGATCTTCATTCCATACCTCCCCGGCAGACGCGAATGGTGGTCGAGGACTTTCTCGAAGAAGCGCGCCGTCGCCGCCTTTCCTGCGTTCGCATCATTCACGGCAAGGGCGAGGGGGTTCAGCGCGAAATCGTCCGATCAGTTCTGGCCTGCAAATGGTTCGTCCTTTCATTTCAGGATGCGCCGCCGGAGGCCGGAGGCTGGGGCGCAACCGTTGCCGATCTCGATTCGAAAGATTGAACGAAGAGATGCTGCTGCCCGCGCGTTTTGTGGTAAATTATTCGCGCTATGAAAAAAGCATTCGCTCTGTTTCTAGTCCTCGCCTCTTTGATGGCTGGATGCTCGGCTCCGCCTGAAGAAACACAATCGCCTGACACAAACAAAACAAGCCAGCCGCAGGCGACTTCAAATAATACTTCTCAGGTCGCGGTCATCAAACCGGCGGAGACTCCCGCGCCTGCCGCCAATCCTGCCAGCGCGCTGCCTAAGATATTTCTTCCCGTGATGAAAATAGACTTCGGCACGCAGCGAAAGGACAAAAGCCTTGTGCGGACGATTGCGGTCAAGAATGTCGGCAAAGCCGATCTCAAAATCGAGTCGGTCGTGCCAAGCTGAGGATGCACGGCAGTGGACTTCCCGAAAGTCCTCCCGCCTGGTAAGGCGGGCAATATCAAAATCAAGCTTGAGACCGGCCATTCGCCCGGTCAGCACACCAAATCGGTCACGATAAAATCCAACGACCCCGATCAGCCAAGCGTTCAGATCGATCTGGCTTTCACGGTCAAATGAGCCTCGGACTTCTATGACTGATTACGAAAACCTCCTTTCGAAAATCGCCAGCGCGATGCAGCCCAATCCCATCCGCAGACTGACTGCGCTGCTTGCGCGAGGAAATGTAATATCGCTTGCGGCAGGAGCGCCCAGCGCCGAAACCTTCCCGCAGGAAGAACTGGCCCAGATAGCCGCCCGCGTGATTCGTGACAGCGGCCCGCTGGCATTGCAATACGGCCCGACGCGGGGCAACCGTCAACTCGTCGAGCAGGTCGCTGAGATAATGCGGGCGCGCGGAGTCCGTGAAGCTTCGCCTTCGGGAATCGTTATGACGACCGGCTCGCAGCAGGGGCTTGACCTTGCAGCCCGACTCCTGATCGATCCCGGCGATGTGGCCATAGTCGAGCTTCCCGGCTACATCGGCGGGATAATCGCGCTTCACAACGCCGGAGCGGAACTCATCGGCGCGCGACAGGATGAAGATGGAATCGACGTTGAAGACGCCCGCTCCCGCATAGAGCGATTGAGAGCCGAAGGCCGCCGCGTCAAGCTCATTTACACGATCCCCAATTTTCAGAACCCGTCAGGCGTAACGCTCTCGGCTGAACGGAGAAGGGAACTCATCGCGCTTGCCGAAGAGCACGACCTCTTTATCATCGAAGACGACCCCTACTGCGAATTGCATTTCGCGGGAGAAGCCGAGAGACCCGGCCCGGTTGTGGCGATTGACAGGTCGAGGGTGATTTACCTGAGCAGTTTTTCGAAGGTGCTTGCTCCGGGGCTTCGCGTGGCATGGCTGTTTGCGCCTGACCCGATGGCTGCGAAGATCGAACTTATGAAAGAAGGCGCAGACCTTTCTTCAAGCGTGCTCGATCAGGCCATAGTTGCCGAAGCTGTGCGCGAGGGATTGATCGAGCGAAGATTGCCTGAGATTCGCAGGTTTTACGAAGCGCGATGCCGGGCCGCTCTCGACGCGCTCGAAGAGCATGCTCCTCGCGGCTCGAAGTGGACGCGCCCCTCGGGCGGCTTCTTCATACTCCTGGAGGTCGCCGAAGGAATCGATGCGACAGAGCTTCTACCGCGCGCGATTGATGAAGGAGTGGCGTTCGTGCCCGGACAGCCCTTCTTCGTCGATGGCAGGGGCGCAAACACTCTGAGGCTCGCCTTCTCGAAGGAGACCCCTGAAAAAATAGCCGAAGGCATCAAACGACTCTGCCGCCTGCTCAGTTGAAGCCCGGATCATTCGAGCAGACGCGCGGTTCGGTCAAAATAGAGCATATCGGGCGAAGTGATTCCTTCATTCTGCCTACAGTGGCTTTTCCTCCTCGACTCACTTCTTTCCGACTATCGAAGGTAAATCCAGACAGGTCAACGACCTTTGAGAGAATTCGACTCAGGCCGCTTCTCTGGTACGGGAGTTGTAATATAAACAGTGCGTAGACGAATTGAAGACATTGGGATTTTGGCATTTATCTGTAGCCTCTTGTCGCCCTCTCAGTCCCCCTTAGCCTCCACCGCCCCCAATATAGTTGCCCCACATCGGACTTATCCTCACCAGTTGATTCCGATGCCCCCGCCGCAGTGCCGAGGGATGACATAGCGCAGAAGCGCATGTACACGGCACTGCGGCAGATTCCTCACCGCAATCATTTTTTCATCGCCGGTTGGTCTGAAGATTTTGCGACCGTTGCCACGATCAGTCCCCTGTCTGTGGCAATAGCCAGAGTCTCGCTTGAAAGAGCGGGCGCGGCCACTATCTCAAGCCCCTTGTCGAGGCGGAAAAAATTAAGAGGCCGCCCGTCCGAGTTTGAAAACACCGCGACGTAATCGCTGTGAAGCGGAGCGATGAGCGTCGCATCTCCCCGAACGAGCGGGGAGGCGGCGATTCGGCCCTCAAGCCTCCTTTTCCATAATCGATTGCCGCTCGCGCGGGCAAGAGCATAAACGAAATTGTCGAACGACCCGACGATCAATCTGTCGCCCGCAAGCACGACTGATGCTTCGATGGCTGCGCCTGTGCGAGCGCGCCATCGAAGTTTTTTTGTGGCGAGATCAATCGCATACACGAATCCGTCGCCAGATCCGAAGTAAATCATTTTGTCATCCGACACAGGCCGCCCTGCGACTCTCGCGCCGGTTTGAAACTTCCAGACCTCGCGCCCGCTCTCGGTTTCCACGACGCGCAGCGCGCCATCATCGCTGCCGAAATAGATCAAATCGCCAGCGATCAGAGCCAGGCCGCGCACGACATCCTGAGTCTGAGCTTTCCAGATCACCTGACCGCCGCCAGCCGATAACGCATAGAGGCATCCGTCGGCGCTGCCTGCATAGATTCGATCTCCTGAGATTGTGAGTGGCGAAGTGAAAGGCCGCGCATAGTCTCTGGCCCAGAGCGTGATGCCGGTCGATTTGTCGAGGGCGCGGAGCGCGGCTCCACCCTCAGACCCGTCTTCAGCTAGTTTGCGAGTCGCAATGAAAAGGGCTTTTTCGTTTAGAGCCACAGGAGTGGTGATGATACCTCCGAGGTCGCTCGCCCAGAGAAGGTCTCCGGTTTCACGATTCAGGCACAACACGCGCCCGCCTGAAAGCGGCAGGTAGATCGTCGAGTTGTCGAGCAGGGGAGGGAAAGGCGAAGGGCTGTCGGTGAGATACTGCCACTTGCGAACGAAAGGCAGCGCGAGGAGTGAAGTCGAAGCCGAATCGGTTTCGCCTGCCGGTTTTCCTGCCTTTGTGGTTTCGCCCTGGCCGAAAGTGGCAACAAGCGGAGCAAGCAGCGAAATCAGCAGGAGTAGAGCGATCTTTTGCATGGCACAAGTCTTTTCGCGGAGAAGTATTCTATGGCCTGAAGCCGGTTAAGGTCAAAGACAGCCCGCGCCTGCGCCAACTTCTATGAGCGACTGCTAACAGAACGAAACCCTTCGTCTTTTTGCCTTATCTGCCGGATTCACAGGTCGGAGCGCCCCCGTCTCCGACCCGCAATTCGAGAAGGATCCGTCTGTAAGCTAATAAATAATATGAAATAGCCATATAGAAACTATTATTAAACAGGCCGCTTTATTGACAGGCAGGCGCTTTCGATAAAAATTCCAATAGGGAATTTAGAATATGAAATCGATGTGGATTGAAAGTCGAAGATAAGGCGAAGTCAGGAAGGGCAGGTTATGGGTTTCACCTGGGATACTCGCGGGAGTATGGAGGCATCAATATTGAGGGGCTGACGACAATAAATCAGTTGCCGCTGCAACAGATGGTCGTATAGAATGCGGGAGCCTCGAAAACCGGCTCAACAACGGACAAGTTTGAGTTCCAGGAAACGATCCATCGCAGAAAGCTTCGTGGGCCAGATGGGGTATAAAATCCCGCTGCAAGATTCAATAGAGAGGTTTGATTATGGAAACGGTAAAAGCCGCCCAGGTCGAAAGCGTTCAGGGCAGCGCAGGCATCGGAGGCCATCCGCCTGGCCTGACGACTTTGTTTTTCACAGAGATGTGGGAGCGGTTCAGCTACTACGGTATGCGGGCTTTGCTGGTGTTGTTCCTTGTTGCGACGGTCGAAAACGGCGGATTCAATCTCGACAAGCCAACAGCGACGGCGATCTATGGTCTTTATACTGCCAGCGTGTATCTAGTCGGTTTGCCTGGCGGATGGATTGCAGACCGCATAATGGGGCAACGCAACGCAGTATTTCTCGGAGGGATAATAATTGCCGCTGGCCACTTCAGCATGGCGTTGGGGTGGGTGGCTACTTTTTATCTCGGCCTCCTGCTGATAATCATCGGCACGGGGCTGCTCAAACCCAACGTCAGCGCGATTGTCGGCGACCTTTATCCGGAGGGCGGAGCGCGACGCGACGCCGGGTTTTCGATCTTTTACATGGGCATCAATCTCGGAGCTTTCATCGGGCCATTGGTGTGCGGGTATCTTGGAGAGGATATCAACTGGCATCTCGGCTTTGCTGCGGCAGGAGTGGGGATGGTGTTCGGTCTCATACAGTACAGGCTCGGCTTCAGGAAATTCGGCAGCGCAGGGACGAGAGAGATCGCTCCGGGTGAGCGGAGCCGGGCCATTCGCCTTCTGTCAGCCGGGATAGGGGTGGTTGTCGCCGTTGCTATCGTTATGGTAGCGATTCACACCAGAGGCGTGCTGACAATTACTCCTCTCAAAGTAGCTCAGGCGATGGGCTTCTTCATCCCCGTAATTGTCATCGTTTATTTTTCCTACCAGCTTTTTCTTGGTGGGTTCGACAGCGCCGAGAAAAAGCGCATCGGGGTGATATTCGTTCTTTTCGTCGCCGCCGCGCTGTTCTGGGCCGGATACGAACAGGCTGGCTCTTCCATGAATCTGTTTGCTGAAGACTACACCGATCGAGTTTTCTTCGGACGGGAGATGCCGACCTCCTGGCTTCAGTCGGTCAACCCCATATTCATCATCCTATTCTCGCCGCTGTTCGGCATGCTCTGGTTAGCCCTTGCCTCGCGGCAACCATCGATCCCGGTCAAGTTTGCGCTCGGATTGATTCAGCTTGCCGCAGGATTCCTCGTTCTGGCCTGGGGTTCGGTTTATGTGGGCGACGCTGATAACCCTCACAAGGTCACTTCTGCCTGGCTGGTCGTTACCTACTTCCTGCATACGACTGGAGAGTTGTGCCTGAGCCCTGTGGGATTGAGCAGCATGACGAAGCTTTCTCCGCGCAAACTCGTGGGCCAGATGATGGGTATATGGTTTATGGCCAGCGCATTCGGTAACCTGATGGCCGGACTTCTCGCGGGTAAGATGGAAAGCCTCGGTGTGGTTCAACTGTTCAGTTATGTTGCGTTGGCCACGATTGGAGCCGGGGCGCTGCTTCTCATATTCAGCCGCCCGGTCAAGAACCTCATTGGAGATGTGCAGTGAGGGGGAACTGAACCAGTCGGGCGGTAATCTCTCAGGAGGTTTCAAATTCAGACATGCGCATCAAACAAAGCGTGGCTCTGCTTTGCGTCTCATCGCTGATCCTTGCCAACCTTGCTCCCGCAATCGCCCAACAACGCCATGCGCAAAGGCAATCGTTCAACCTCACCATCGATAACATCATGCGCGGGCCGGAACTCACGGGCTATGAGCCGCGCGCCGTGCGCTGGTCTCAGGACAACCAGCGCATCTACTTTCAGTGGAAACAGGCAAGCGAGCCGCGCGAGAAAGATTTCGACACCTACGCGGTCAACCGCGACGGATCGGGCCTCAGAAAACTCACCGAAGAAGAAGCCAAAAACGCCCCGCCGCTCGGCGGGGAACTCTCCAAAGACAAACGCTTCACACTCTTCACCGATGAAGGCGATATCTTTCTCTACGACCACGCCGCATCCGAGCGCCGACGCATCACTCACACAACAGACATCGAATCCAATGCCCGATTCACCCGCGATCAGCGCCGCATCTGTTTCACTCGCTCGAATAATCTGTTTACGATGTCGCTCGACTCAGGCTCGCTCCTTCAGTTGACCGACATCCGCGCCGGCAGCGCGCCGCAGGGAAGACGCGATCAGCGGGGCACAGACAGTCAGGAGTATCTCAAAAAAGAAGAGCGCGAACTGCTCGATGTCATCCGTCGCCGCGCCCTCAAGCGCGAAGAAGACGAAGAAAAACGCAAACGGGAAAATGCGCGCAAGCCCTTCAACCTTCAACCCCGTCAATCGGTCACCAGCCTTCAGTTATCGCCCGATGAAAAGTATGTCATCGCTTCCGTCTTCGAACCCGCCGAAGGCGCAAAGAACGCCATCGTCCCCAACTACGTCACCGAGTCCGGCTATTCGGAAGACATCGGCAGCCGCTCGAAGGTGGGCGATCAGCAATCGCGCTCGCGTCTGGCCTTAATCAGCGTCGAGAACGGCGAAGTCAAATGGGTCGAGCATCCTTTCAAACAGCCCGCGCCTCAGCCCGATTCGGAGCCTCAACAGGCGCGAGCGGAAGATCGCGGCCTGCAGCTTTCTCAACCTCTCTGGTCTGAAGACGGAGCTAAGGCTGTCGTGATGGGGCGCGCTCAGGACAACAAGGATCGCTGGATAATGGCGCTCGATCCGGCGACTGCGAAAACCCGCGTCATCGTCGCTATGCACGACGACGCATGGATCGATGGCCCCGGCGCGTTCACCCTCGGATGGCTGAAAGACAATCAGCGAATCTATTTTCAATCCGAGCGCGACGGCTACGCTCATCTCTACACCGTGCCCTGGGACGGCGGCGATCCCAGGCAACTCACTTCAGGCAGGTGGGAAGTGACCTCGGCGCAGATATCGGATGATCGCTCGAAGTTTTTTCTCACGACGAGCGAAGTCCATCCCGGCGAGCGTCACTTCTACGTGATGTCAGCCGAGGGAGGCGAGCGAATCAAAGTAACATCGAGCACAGGCAGCAATCAGACGGTGGTTTCGCCCGACGAGAAGACGCTTGCGGTGCTTCACTCCTCCGGCAATCGCCCGACCGAGCTTTACGTTCAGGAGGCGAAAGCGGGCGCGAGGATGACGAAAATCACGACATCGCCCGCCGCGGAGTTTTTCAACTACGAGTGGATCGATCCGCCGGTCGTCACCTTCACTGCGCGCGATGGAGCGATGGTTTATGCGCGGCTCTACAAACCGAAAAACTTCCGCGCAGGCGGCCCGGCAGTCATATTCGTTCACGGCGCGGGCTACCTGCAAAACGCTCATCGCTGGTGGTCGAGTTACTTCCGGGAATTCATGTTCCATCACCTGCTGATGGAACGAGGCTACGTCGTGGCTGATATCGACTATCGCGCTTCAGCCGGATATGGGAGAGACTGGCGCACAGGGATATATCGCCACATGGGAGGCAAAGACCTCGACGATCAGATCGATGCCGCCCGCTGGCTTGCGCGCGAGCACGGAGTCGATTCGAAGCGAATAGGGATTTACGGCGGCAGCTATGGCGGATTCATAACGCTTATGGCGATGTTCACTCAACCCGACGTTTTTGCCGCAGGCGCGGCTCTGCGACCCGTGACCGACTGGGCGCATTACAATCACCCCTACACTTCGAATATCCTGAACACGCCGCAGAAAGACGCCGAGAGTTACAAGCGATCGTCGCCCATCTATTTCGCCGAAGGACTCAAGGGCGCGCTGTTGATCTGTCACGGCATGGTTGATACGAATGTTCACTTTCAGGACACAGTGAGACTCACGCAGCGATTGATCGAACTTCGCAAAGAGAACTGGGAAGTGGCGATTTATCCGGTCGAAGATCATGGCTTCGTCGAACCTTCGAGCTGGGCCGACGAGTACAAGAGAATATTCAAACTGTTTTCAGAACATCTCGGCGGCGCTCAGGCGACGCCCGTAAAAAAAGGAGCCTCGAAAGAAAAAGCGCAGAGGTAATGCGGCCCCGCTTGTCCTCAGGCGAGGCTATGGCTTATCCGGCGCGAAGTTTTTCACAAGCACAAGATCGGCAGTCCACAGACGGCGCGAGAGAACCAGGCGTTTGCCATCGCGCGACCAGTCGAACTGAATAATGCCTTCCGTTTTGAAGTCGGTCATCTGTTTCACCACGCCGCTGTCGATTGGCTGCAACCAGACGTTGGGAACGCCGTTTTGCGCTGCGGCATAAGTCAATGCTCGCCCGTCCGGGAACCAGTGAACGAAAGGCAGGAGATTGAGCCCCTGCGGGATATCGAGAATCTTTTCAGGCTGTCCTCCTGCAAACGGGGTGATAGCGATTCTGTACCTGCCCCCAGGCAACTCGTCGCGGTAAAAGTAAGCTATGCGTTTGCCATCGGGCGATACGACCGGAGGAGCGTTGTTGCCGCCCGCCAACTGCACAGGCTCGCCTCCATCAATAGATACTTTCCAGATAGGGTTATGACCCTCTTCAGAAGACATGGCGTTATAGACCACCCATTTGCCATCTGGCGAGCAGTGCGGGAACTTCTCGCCGCTTCCGCGAGTCAATTGAACGGGGTTGCTGCCATCGATATTCATCCGCCAGATATTGAAGACGCCTGCGCGATTCGAAGCGAACACGATGTAGCGACCGTCAGGCGAAACCGTATGGTGAAGGTTTACTCCTGCGTCGGCAGTCAGTTGCTTCTGAGCGGTGCCGTCGGCATCCATAATCCATATATCCCACTGGCTGCTGGCTGCCGATGAATAGACGATCCTCCCATCGGGCACGTAGCAGACGGCATCGTAGGAGCCGGTTCCGAATGTGAGCTTTTTGATCTCGTCTGTTTTCCGGTCGGTCGCAACCCAGATATCCGAAAGCAGTTCTGTCTGCACGGCGAGCATAGTCTGCGAGTCCGCAGTCAGGCTCAGGCTCAAATACCTTCTCGTATCGCTTGTCAGTTTTCGCGCCGAGCCTTGAGGATAGGAAATATGCCATATCTGATCCTGCGCCTCGTGTCGTTCCCGCGCCGTGACCAGAAGGCCGCTGCCGTCGGCAAGCCATTCAACCCATTTCGACCATGCCCATTTTTTCGGGGTGAAAGAAATCTCCGTCCCGTCCTGCACACGGACGGCGACCGCGTCCTCCAGGTCGTCTCCAACCTGCTCGAGAACGCCTTCGAGTGGACGCCCGACGGCGGCTCGATCGAGCTCGTCCTCAGCCGTCGCAACGGGGCCGTCCGCGTCTCCGTCTCGGACTCCGGCCCCGGCATCCAGGCCGAGGAGCAGGAGCGCATCTTCCGTCCCTTCTGGTCGCGGAACGGCCGGGGGACGGGTCTCGGCCTCGCGATCGCCCGGGAGCTCGCGCAGGCGCTCGGCGGCCGGCTCGAGCTCGACA
>CAZPQE010000024.1:0-25069 GCA_964588615.1 uncultured Clostridia bacterium
CGGTGCGAGCACTGCTGCCGACAGCGCCAAAGAAGAGGCCGCTGTGCTCCAGGAAAGCGCCGGCCCAGACCTCTCATCTGAAACTCCATCGGCTGCCGCTCAGACCGAGGAGACCAGCATCGAGACCAAACCCGCTGACGAGCAGCCCTCCGAGCCGGTCAGCGCCGCTGAATCGAGTGGCGCGGACTTCGGCGCGATGCTCGATAATTACGAGAAGGAAACCGCCCGTCAGGAAGGCGAAATAGTCCGCGGATTGGTCGTCGGCATATCCGAGCAGTACGTCCTCATCGACATAGGCTACAAGAGCGAAGGCGTAGTGCCGCGCGAGGAGTTCCTCGACCACCAGGGCAACCTGGCCGTCGCGCGCGGCGATGAGGTCGATGTGCTCATCAAGAGCCTCGAAAACCAGGACGGATATGCGGTGCTCTCGCGCGGCGACGCGATGAAAATGCAGTCGTGGGATCGATTGCGCCGCGTCCACCAGAATCAGGAGACCATCACCGGTCGCGTCACGAGCCGCATTAAGGGCGGCCTGCAGGTCGATATCGATGGAGTGAGCGCGTTCCTTCCCGGATCGCAGATCGATCTTCGCCCCGTCCGCAACCCTGACTCTCTGGTCGGACAGGAAATCGAAGTCCGCGTCATCAAGCTCAATCGCAAGCGCAGCAACGTGGTCGTCTCGCGCAAAGCGGTGCTCGAAGAAGTCGTGACTCAGAAGAAATCCGAAACCCTCGCTCACATCGAAGAGAACGTCATCCTCGAAGGCACGGTCAAGAACATCACCGACTACGGCGCGTTCATCGACCTGGGGGGAATCGACGGACTGCTCCACATAATCGATATGAGCTGGGGAAGGATTCAATCGCCCTCCGAGATAATCAAGGTCGGTGACCCCATCCAGGTCAAGGTGCTCAAGTTCGACCGCGACAAGGAGCGCATATCTCTTGGCTTCAAACAACTCACCCCCGACCCCTGGCAGACCGTCCCCGAACGGTTCCCCCTGGGATCGATAGTCGGAGGGAAGGTCGTCTCGATAACCGACTACGGCGCGTTCATCGAAGTCGAAGCCGGAGTCGAGGGCCTCGTTCATGTGACCGAGATGACCTGGTCGAAGCGGCTCAAGCACCCGTCGAAGATCGTCTCCATCGGCCAGGAGGTCGAAGCCCGCGTGCTCGAAGTCGATATGCACAATCGAAGGATCAGCCTGGGCATCAAACAGACCAGCCCTGATCCGTGGGAGACCTTCCCGACCCGATATCACGTCGGCTCGCGCATCTCAGGCAAGGTGCGGTCTCTTACAGAGTTCGGCGCGTTCGTCGAAATCGAAGACGGCATCGATGGGCTCGTGCATGTCTCCGACATTTCCTGGACCAAGCGCATCAAGCACCCGTCCGACGTTCTCAAGAAGGGCCAGCAGGTCGAAGCCGTAATCACCAACATCGATCTGGAAGGCCGCAGACTGAGCCTCTCGATCAAAGACCTCGAACCCAATGCCTGGGATCGCTTCTTCGAAACCCACCGCCTGGGCGATGTCATTCGCGGCAAGGTCGTCCGCTTTGCCAACTTCGGCGCGTTCGTCGAAATCGAAGAGGGCATCGAAGGTCTCTGCCACGTTTCGGAACTCAGCGACGAGCGGGTCGAAAAACCCGAAGATGCAGTCAAGGTGGGACAGGTGCTCCAGTTCAAGGTGCTCAAGCTCGACCCCGGTCAGAAGAAGATAGGGCTTTCGGCCCGCGCCGTCGGCAAAGAGAATGACCCTGAAGACGTGCGCCACTACCAGGAAACCGGAACCGGCATGGCCACGCTGGGCGACATCGCCAAACTGACCGGAGCCGCCTCAGAGAAAAAGAAGAGCGAAGAGTAATATCCGCCTCAATGTCTTTTCTCAGAGCCACGGGCCGCGCCCTGACGCGCGCGCCCGTGGTTTTCTTCTTCTGAGCCATCCGGTTCTGAGTTACAATAACCGGCTCGCCGCACAAGGGGGTTGCCAGTGAAAAAGCTCAAACTCGGAACGCTTCTCCTCGTCTCCGCTCTCGGATTTTTCTTCTTCATCGCCGTCATCCTCCTGTCGGCCATCGCGCTTTCGGGCCAGGGCGGATGGTCAGGGCTGGGCGGAGACCGCATAGCGGTCATCTACATCGAAGGAACCATTTTCGATTCCAAAACGGCGGTCGAACAGTTGAAGATGTACGCCGATGACTCCCGCGTGCGAGCCGTGCTCATTCGCATAGACAGCCCCGGAGGAGGAGTGGCCGCTTCGCAGGAGATTCACGATCAGGTTCGCTGGCTGCGCCAGGTCAAAGGCAAGACGGTGGTCGTTTCCATGGGATCGGTCGCCGCATCGGGCGGGTATTACATCGCCTGCGGAGCCGATCACATAGTGGCCAATCCAGGAACCGTGACCGGCTCGATAGGCGTCATAGCCGAATGGGTCAACTACGGCAATCTGCTCCGCTGGGCGCAGATGCAGCCTCAGATCATCAAGAGCGGCGAGATGAAAGACGCGGGATCAGCCACCAGAGAACTGACCCCCAAAGAGAGAGAATACCTTCAGGGCATAATCGATCAGATGTTTCAGCAGTTCGTCGCCGCCGTTGCCAGTGGCCGCGCAGACAAGGGACTCACCCGCGAGCGCGTGCTTCAATTGGCCGACGGAAGAGTCTACACAGGCGAGGAAGCCGTGAAGGAAAAACTCATCGATGAGCTTGGCAGCTTCGAAGCGGCGTTGAGGAAAACAGCCGAACTCGCGGGCATACCGGGCGAGCCTCAGATAGTCACTCCGCCAAAACCCCGACGCGGGTCTCTGCTCGACCTGCTCACAGGAACCGATGCGGAAGGCATATTCTCGAAAGGAATGCTCGAAGCCCCCGACGCGACTTTGCAGTTCGAGTATCTGTGGAAGTAGTCGCTGGTCATTGGTCCTTTGTCATTCGTTCGATCATCGGGTATCTCAACAAAGGACCAATGACCAGTGACCAATGACAAACATGGAACATATTTGGAGTCCCTGGCGCTATCGCTACGTCGCATCGCTCGACCGCCCTGCGGGGTGCGTGTTCTGCCGCGCGCTTGAGGGCGGAGATGATCGCGCGGCTTTGATCCTCCATCGCGGGCAATCGAACTACGTCATCCTGAACCTGTTTCCTTACACCAGCGGGCATCTGATGATCGTGCCCTACTCTCACATCGCATCGCTCGCAGACGCGGACGAAGCGACGACCGCCGAGATGATGGAACTTGCAAAACAGGCCCAGAAAGCTGTCGAATCGGAGTATCGACCTGACGGTTTCAACATCGGATTGAACCTGGGCAGAGCGGCGGGCGCGGGCGTCGCCGAGCATCTTCATCTTCACGTCGTAGCGCGATGGAGCGGCGATGCGAATTTTCTGTCCGTCATCGGAGAGACCCGCGTGCTGCCCGAAGAAGTTGAGACGACTTACCAAAGGCTGAAGAAATACTTTAGCTGACCATTTTGCGCGAGGCCCATTATGACTCGCTTTCGTTTATCATCTCTCGTGCTGTTGGTTCTGCTCGCCCTGAGCGCGACCGCTCAAAATCATTCGAACAGGCGCGATGCCGTTTCCAAACCGATGGTCATCGCTCATCGCGGAGGGGCGAAAGAATCGACAGAAAACACCATCGCCGCTTTTCAACGCGCCTTGCGATTGGGCGCAAACGGGATCGAAACCGACGCAAGGCTCACGCGCGACGGCACAGTTGTGCTCTATCACGATGAGCGATTCGGTCGCGTCGAAGGACTCGCGCACGCGCAGCGCACGCGCCTGGTTTCCGACATGACCCTTGCGGAGTTGAAGGCGCAGACGCTCATCCCCGCAGGCGAAGATCAGGGCGGTCGTCGAGTGGCGACGCTCGCAGACCTGCTCAAAGACGTAAAATCGGGCCTGCTCAACATCGAGTTGAAGCGCGGCGCGCGCTTTGACGAGCTCGTCGATAAAGTCATCTCTGAGCTTCGCGGCTTTACTGAGATTGATCGCGTGGTGCTTGAGCCGCCCGATTTGAAAACCGCTGAAAAGCTGCGCTCGGCGCTCCCCCTGCTCAAGCTTCACATTAATCCCGAATACGACGGCAGGGTTCCTTTTCAGACATCGCTCGAAAAAGTGCTCAGGTTCCAGCCTCATTCGATTTCGGTCTCGCACCGAAAAGTTACTCTGCAAATAATCGAAGCGGCTCACCAGGCGGGAGTCCAGGTGTGGGTGTGGACGGTGGATTCCCCTGAGATAGCTCAGGCTATGGCTCTGCTCGGAGTCGATGCAATCAAGACCGACCGACCGAAAACGCTGCTCGAAAGACTGCGAAGCATAAATCACAGATGATCCGCGAACCGGCGCATCTGCGAAATTTCCGACAAAAATCTGCGAAATCTGCGGATCATTTGTAGCGCGTTCCATGCTTGATGACGATATCGACCCGCTGAAGCAGGTTGATAAAGCGGAGCGCATCTCCGCGAACCGCGATGATATCGGCATACTTGCCTTCGCTGATTGTGCCGACGTCTTTATCAACTTTCATCGCCACCGCAGGCCAGTAAGTCGCCGCGCGAATGGCCGTCATCGGATCGACGCCCAGGCGGTTGACCCACGTTTCGAGTTCCTTCCACGTCGACTGGCTGTGAAACTTCATCGGTATGCCGCTGTCGGTTCCGACGAGCAGCACCGCGCCTGATTCTTTGAGTTGCTGAAACTTTCGAGCAAGCGTCGGCCTTCGACTCGGCGTGAGTTGAAAATAAGGCAATCGTTCCGGGCGCAGGATCGATTGGCGGATGTCGGCGATGATGTTTTCCGGCAATCCGACCTTCCACGACGGGTCGTCGAGTTCTTCAGGGTTGTCTCGAAGAGATTCGTAGTTGAACAGCCCTTCGATGGTCGGAGTCCAGAACAGAGGGCCGAGGTTCATTTTCGCCGCGCGCTCGCGCAGCATCTCGATTATGTCATGCGGGTATTCGGGCGCGGAGGCAAGCCCGGTGTGCTCGAAACAATCTACGCCTGCTCGAAGGCCGCGACGTATTTCTTCAGGCCGATGCGAGTGAGCCACGACCGGCAATCCGTGTTTGTGCGCCTCATCGACTACGGCAGCGACTTCTTCCATAGTCATCTGATCCTGATCGATGAGCTTTATGCAGTTGACTCCGGCCTCAGCCAGCTTTTTGACTTTTGCGCGAGCGTCATCCACGCCGCTCACTCCCCAGCGAAAAAGCTCGGTTCCGGGATAAGGCGCGTGCTGAATGAACGGGCCTGAGACGTAAAGAGTGGGGCCGGGAATCTCGCCGCGATTGATTCGATCACGAACTGAAATGCTCTCCCTGAGCGGAGCGCCCAAGTCGCGCGCGCTTGTGACTCCGGCCATCAACAACTGCCTGGCCGACGCCGGCATAATCACCGATTCGAAGAGCGGGGGATAAGTTCGATCCCAGTGATCGTAGTCGGCATGTCCGTTTATCATCAGGTGAACGTGCATGTCCCACAGGCCGGGCAGCACCGTCATGCCTTCAGTCGATATGACCTCCGCATCTTTCGGAACGGCGAGCGAACCGACCTGCCCTATGGCTTTTATGCGCTGGCCTTCGATAATGATGACGCTGTTGGGGATGGGCTTTGAGCCGAATCCATCGATGAGCGTTCCGCCGATCAGGGCTTTGATGTTTGACGACTGCGCGTGAGTCGAGAGGTTGATCGGCGCAAAGACGATGAGCGAGACGATGACCGGCAGCGCGAGGCGATGCAGCGATTTTTTCATGGCTATCCTCCACCTTGACGGGATGCGAGAGATTATCCACCAGGCGCGGCGAAACGCAAAGAGAGAGACTTTGATGTGCGGAAAGATTTTCGGATGAAGAGGTCACTCATGCCTGAGCGCGGTGATGGGGTCGAGACGGGCGGCTTTGACGGCGGGCCACAGGCCGAAGATCAGACCTACGGCGACCGAGCCGAAGAATCCGAAGGCCGCCGCGCCCAGAGGTATCTTCATAGTCAGCGAGGGCGCAAGCGCAGTCACCGCCCAGGACATAAGCCATCCTAAGAGCAGCCCAGCTATTCCGCCTGCTCCGGTAAGCGTCATGGCTTCGGTCAGAAACTGCCAGATGATATCGCTTCGCTTCGCCCCTACCGCTTTGCGTATGCCTATCTCGCGGGTGCGCTCGGTGACTGCCACCAGCATTATGTTCATCACTCCGACCCCGCCCACCATGAAGGCTATCGAAGAGATCATCATCATCACCCCGAACACTGCGCTGAGTATGTCGTCGAAGGTGGAGATGAAGGTTTCCGGCGTGCCTATCTCGAAATCGTTGTCCTTGTGCAGAGGCACGTTGCGGCGGCGGCGGAGCACCTGCTCCAACTGCCCGATGCCTTCCTTCATCCGGCCTTCCTTCATTCGCATTATCAGAAAGTGATCGTTGATCTGCGGGTACATCTTGTGAAAAGTCCAGTAGGGAATGAATATGTCGTTGTCTTCCTGATTCTCGGACCCGAACGGCCCAGCCTTCTGCTTGGCGACCGTGCCAACGACGGTGAATTCCTGTCCGCCGACATTGATGATTTTCCCCAACGGGTCTTCAGCCGGAAACAGTGCTTCGGTCACGTTGAATCCGAGCACGGCGACGTAGGCCCGATGGCGAAGCTCGGTTTCGTTTATGAAGCGGCCTGCGCTCATCTTGATGTTCATCACCAGTTCGCCCACCGGGAAAGTGCCTATCACGCGCGGGCGAGTCATGGCCCGGTCGCGGTACTTGGCTTCGGGTGGGGCGGGAGGCATCTCGCCCGGCTCGGGCATGCCATAGATCAATCCGGCGTAGACGTGCTCGACGGCTGACGCCTCTTCTCCGACGGCCACCGAGTCTTCATAAGAGAGGGGCTTGCGGTTGAGCACTTCAGGCGAAAGTTTTCCTGTCGGTATGAACGGCCAGCGCCACACATAGACGTTTCGAGTGCCGAAGCTCTCGGCGTTGTCGAGCACCGTCTGGCGAAATCCGTTGAGCACGGCGGCCATCGCCACTATCACCAGCACGCCTATGAAGACTCCCAAAATAGTGAGCCCCGCGCGGAATTTGTGCGCCGAGAGAGTCTCCATCGCCAGCGTCGTGTTTTCTTTTATGCTCGACCAGTTCATAAGCAGTGGTCAGTGGTCAGTGGTCAGTGGTCAGTAGTCGGCTGTTTTGCTGACCACTGATCACTGGCCACTGACCACTATTCGGCCCTCAGCGCTTCTATCGGATCGAGGCGGCCTGCGCGACGGGCCGGGTAGATGCCGAAGAAAACGCCGATCACAGTCGAAAGAGCGAATGCCAGCGCCGGGGCCCACAGCGGGAAGGAAGAAGGCAGCGGAGTGAGACTCGAAATCAGCGACGACACGCCATAGGCCAGAACGACTCCGCCCAGTCCGCCCGCGCAGCAAAGAACTACGGATTCGACGAGGAATTGGTTTACCACATCCTGCTGACGCGCGCCCACCGCCTTGCGCACCCCTATCTCTTTGGTGCGCTCGACGACCGACACCAGCATGATGTTCATAATCACTATGCCGCCCACTACGAGCGAAATGCCGACGACGAACAGCGACACCGAAAAGATTATCCTCGTCAGGTTGTCGAACAACTCGTTGACCGCCTCGGAGGTGATCAACCCGAAATCATCGTCGTCGTGATAATCGAGCTTGTGGCGATTGCGCAATACCAGACGAGCCTGGTCTTCGGCCTTCTGCATCTCTCCGGGCCTGGCTTTGATCGAGATGTTGACCGTGCGGCGCGAGCCGTAGATTTTCTGAAAAGTCGAAAGCGGCACTTTCACGTAATTGTCCTGCGAAAACCCCAGCACCGTTCCGCGCTTCTCTCCGACTCCGATCACAGTGTACCAGTGATCGTCGATCTGAATGTCTCTGCCCAGAGGGTCTATGCCGGGAAAGAGCTTTTCAGCCACCTCGTAGCCGATGACTGCGGCAAACCGCGAATGGTCTTCTTCCCAGTCGGTGAGACCGCGACCGTGCTCGACCGCCTTGCCTTCGATCTCCATGATGTTGGGCGTGACTCCGCCCATATCGATTTCTTCAAGCGAGCGAGCAGCGTAGCGCACGCGAACCTGTTTGTGAGTCTCGACGCCGACCTGCTCGCAGGACAAACAGAAGCGACGGATAGCGTCGGCATCGTCGCTGTGAATCTCCGGGTTGCGCTTTATCATCTCGATGAACTTATCGATGTTGGTGGTTATGGGAAACTGGGTGATGACGAAAGTGTTGGGGCCGAAGTTCGACACTTTCTGCTTCCAGTAGATGTCCAGCCCGTTGATGATCGAGATGACCGAGATGATCGAAGTGATGCCGATTATTATTCCGAGCAGAGTCAGAAAAGAGCGCAGCTTGTTTGCCCGCAGCGAGTCGAGCGCGACGCCCACATACTCGACGAACCCGGCAGTCCCATGATGTTTTTCTTCCGCCGTGCTGGCGGTGACTTGTTCCATCGGTGTGGTAGACGCAGCCATCGTTATCCTTTTTGTTATAACCGCTCGGTGTGAGCCGGTCAAACCAATACTTTCCTGACAATTGATCGCCTTCAGGAATCAAAAAAATCCTTCGAGCTTTTCACCCTTGCGTTGCAGAATCGCTCAGTCTTTTTGAAGTCATCTATGTCGTCCGTTACAAGCATAGCTCCGGCTCGTTTCACAGTCCTTACGATAAGCGAATCCCGTATGTTTCTTCCCGACCAGGCGCAGAACTTCTGTGCATTGCCAATGTGCGCTGGCTGCTGCGAGGCTTTGCAATCCCGCCCGTTTTTCTTTATCCTGCGAGCGCCGCGCTTGATAAAACTTCTCGAAGGCGAGCGTCAAAAAGTCGGCGCGGAAAAGATATTGAAGCGGCATCTGCGCGAGCGGAGGATAAGCTGATGCGCCTGAGGCGTAAATTCGAGACGGACAAAAAGAGCCAGAGGATCAGGATTACTAATTCAATCGATGCGCCAGCGACTCTATTCATCGAACCGTGGGGCAGAGACTATACCCTGCTTCCCGGCGAGACATTCGAGCTTGTGATGGAAGGAGCGTCTGACGATTCCCTTTTCGATATCTATCATTTTGAAAAAACAATCGAGGTTTACCCTCAAGGTCATTGCCTTGATATACTCGTACTCCAAAACGAAAAAGAGCTTCAGTGCGGCCATAACAGACAAAGCGGTTGATCGAAAGTCATGAGGAAAAATAAAAGTTCGATTTCAAAAGCGCAATCCTACAGAGAGATGGGCGAATTCTGGGACTCGCACGATCTGGCCGACTACTGGGATCAAACCTCGGAAGCCGACTTCGATGTCGATATTCAATCAGAGGCAATCTATTACCCTGTGGAAACCGCTTTGTCAGCCAAGCTGCGCAAGGCCGCAAAGAAGAGAGGCGTTTCTCCCGAAACGCTTTTGAACCTGTGGCTGAAGGAAAAAGTCGGAGACTCGGCTTCAGCAAAATAGCCATCCTAACACCTGATATGGAGAAATCAGCAGATGAACCTTACGCTTACGCCAATAAGATTCAAAGATCGCGCCGCGCGCGAGTTCGGAAATAAAATCGGCATCGTCGATGGAGACACACGCCTCACTTACCGGGAGTTCGGCGAGCGCGCCGATCGTCTGTCTAACGCTTTGATCGATCTCGGCATCCGTCGCAACGAGAGAGTCGCGTGGCTCGGCTACAACAGCCATCAACTGCTCGAAGCCTACTACGGAGTGGTTCAGACGGGAGCCGTGCTGCTGCCTCTCAATATCCGACTCACGCCCGAAGAAATCGCCTACATACTGGGCGACTCTGAAACCGTCGCGCTCTTTTATAACAGCGATTTCGCGCCGCTCATCACGGCTTTGAAATCCGAGACCCCGACCATTCGTCATTTCATCTCGCTCGAAGAAAGCGACGGCCTGCATTACGAATCCCTGATTTCGGCTTCCAGAGCCGATTTCACGCCGCCCGCCGATATCCGGGACGACGACCTCGCCGAGTTGTTTTACACTTCAGGCACGACGGCAAATCCCAAAGGCGTGATGATGACTCATCGCAATCTCTACCTTCACGCGCTTCAGGCCATAGCCGGTCACAGGCCCGACGACAAGGTGGTGCAGCTTCACACCATCCCGCTCTTTCATGTCAACGGCTGGGGTACGCCTCACACCATCACCGCGGTCGGAGCGCGGCACGTGATGATCAAAAAATTCGATCCCGCCGAAGTGCTGCAACTCATACATCGCGAAAGAGTCACGCACTTTTCGATGGTTCCGACGATGGCCGTCGCGCTCATTCATCACCCTGAGCTTGAAAAGTATGATCTGTCGAGCCTCGAATACATAGGACTCGGAGGCGCGGCCTCTCCGCCTGATCTCATCCGCGAGGTCGAAGAGAAACTCGGATGTCGCGCTTACGGCGGCTACGGGCTGACCGAAACCATTCCGCAACTGACGTTCTCGTTCATCAAAGATCATCTCAAGGATTTGCCCGACGAAGAGCGATGGCGAAGGCAGGCGATGACGGGCTACCCGCTGCCCGGAGTGGAGATGAGCATAATGGATTCGGACGACAATCACCTGCCTCACGATGGTCGAAGCGTCGGCGAAATCGTCGTGCGCGCAGACAACGTGATGAAGGGGTACTGGAAACTCGAAGAAGAGACCGCGCGACTCATACGCGACGGATGGTTTCACACGGGCGATATGGCTGTCGTTGATCAGGAGGGCTACTACCTGATAGTTGATCGCAAAAAAGACATCATCATATCGGGAGGCGAAAACATCTCTTCGATAGAAGTCGAAAAAGCGATCTACTCTCACCCTTCGGTGCTTGAGTGCGCGGTGATAGCCGTCCCTGACGACAAATGGGGCGAGGTTCCTAAAGCTCTGGTTGTGTTGAAGCCGAATGAATCAATCACTGAAAAAGAACTGATCGATTATTGTCGGACGAAGCTGCCCGGTTTCAAGATTCCCAAGTCAGTCGAGTTTTTCGACTCGCTGCCCAAAGGCGGCACGGGAAAAATTCTCAAGAAGGAATTGCGCGAAAAATACTGGCAGGGACAGGAAAAGCGCGTCCATTGATCCACGAAGTGACGCGAAGGACGACGAAGCGACACGAAATCTTCTCTGCTCCGCGCCTTTGCGTCGAATGCGCGTTGCGCTTTCTGTGCCTTTGAAATCCGGCTGCATTATTTCCCGCGCGGCAGGAGGAAAATTTGATGCGATCAAAAACTGCGCTGACTGCGATTCTGATGCTCTCCCTCATTACGCCGATGACCTTTGCGCAAAGCAGACAGAGGATCGAAAGCGGCAAGCGATACCCTCGGCTGGTCATTCGCAACGCTATGGTCGTCGATGGAAACGGCACGCCCGCTTCCGGGCCTAAAGACATAGTGATCGAAGGCAGCAAAATCGCCGCGGTCGTGTCGCTCGACCCCGTTGCGTTGAAAGAAGGCCGCGCGCGAAGGCCCGAAGGCGATGTGGAAATAGACGCGACCGGCAAATACGTACTGCCCGGTCTGATCAACGCTCACGGACATGTGCAGGACGAGCGCGGCGGCGTGGCGATGCCCGTAGATTATTGTTTGAAGCTATGGCTTGCGTGCGGCATCACTACGGTTCGCGATGTCGGGAGCGATATGAAAAAGACGCTGGCGCTGAGAGAAAAAAGCGCGCGCGGAGAAGTTGCCGCGCCTCGCATATTCGTCTACGCGCTGTTCGCTCAACGCCCCGCCCCTCGCAACGCTGAAGAAGCCCGCGCCCGCGTGAGAGAGTTGAAAGAAGCGGGCGCTGACGGGATAAAAATTCTCGGAACAGACCGCGACATACTTTCGGCGATGCTCGACGAAGCACGCAAGGTCGGTCTTCGTGTGGCGCATCACGTCGGCGTAGAAGAGACCAACGCATGGGACGACATAAAATTCGGGACGACTTCGATAGAGCATTGGTACGGAGTGCCGGACGCGGCGATCGTGAGCGGCAGACAGAATTTTCCTTCCACTTACAACTACAACAACGAGGTGGATCGTTTTCGATATGCGGGCAGGTTGTGGAGAGAGGCTGACTGGAATCGGTTGATGAAGGTGCTGGATGGAATGGTCGAGGCGGGAGTGGCGTGGGACCCGACTCTTGTGATTTACGAAGCGAGCCGCGATCTTCAGCGCGCGCAGACGCAGCCGTGGTTTGCTGAATTGCTGCACCCGGTGCTTGAAGATTATTTTCGACCTGATCCTGCGCATCACGGATCGTACTTCATCGGGTGGAGTTCGACGGATGAAGTTTTCTGGAAAGAAAACTATCGCATCTGGATGGCGGCGCTGAGAGAGTTCGAGCAGCGAGGCGGCCTCATTGGTGCGGGCGAAGACGCGGGTTTCATATATCAGATGTACGGCTTTGGTTTGATACGCGAGCTTGAGCTTCATCAGGAAGCGGGGTTTCATCCGCTGAAAGTGATTCAGCACGCGACGGGCAACAACGCGCGGATACTCGGTCAGGAGGCGACGCTTGGTCGCGTGCGCGCAGGATTTACGGCTGATCTGATAGTCGTCAACGGCAATCCGCTGGAAAATTTCAAGGCGCTTTACCCGACGGGCGTCGAAGAAATTCGAGACGGCAAAGCGGTAAAAACAGGCGGGGTGGAGTGGACGATCAAGGATGGGATTCCTTATCACGGCCCGACGCTCTTGAATGAAGTGAAACAGATGGTCGCCCGTGCGAGGGCCGAAAGAAAAGCGAAAGCGGCGCAGCGATGATCAACGAGGAATGCGGCTTTGTCAGAGTTGAATCGAAAGGGTATCAAGCGTTCACGAAAGCGCGAAGTTCGAAGAGTAGCTTTATCCGATGTGAAGGGCGACTTCTCGAAATACCTTCGACTTGCGACCAAAGAGGAAATCGTCATAACCCGGCGCGGCAAACCGGCTGGCGTGCTTATCGGTTTCGATTCTGAAGAAGACTGGTTCGATTATCGACTTGAAAACGATCCTCGCTTTCTGCGCCGCGTCGATAGCGCAAGGCAAAGCATAAAGGCCGGTCGGGGAGTGCGGCTTGAAGATGTCGAATAGTAGAGATTCGGCGAGGTGAAGCTATGAATGAAGTGCTGACACTTGCAGAGATTGAATCGCAATTCCCATCCGAGTGGATTCTGGTCGAAGACCCGCAAACGAACGAGGCTCTCGAAGTGCAAAGCGGCAGAGTGCTTCATCACGCAAAGATCGAGACGAATTGTATCGAAAGGGGGTGGAGTTGCGCCCAAAAAGATTTGCCATGCTTTACACCGGAACGATTCCAAAAGGCACAGCCGTCGTGCTGTGAACTTTGAATAATTCCGCGCCCTTGCGCAACCCGCGCGGCGGATTGTACCCTTACCACTCTTTAATACTTTCTCGAAAATCGGAGCCGTTTATGCGAACTCAGGAACAGACGCTTGAGGAAATCCTCCTGCTCGCCTCCAATCATTTCAAAGTTGCGAAAGAAGACCTTTCGCCTGATGACGACTTCTTCAAAAAACTCGGCATCAACAGCCTTCAAGCTTTGGAATTGCTCACGCGGCTTGAAAATCATTTCAGCGTCGAATTGCCCGATTACGAAATTCAGGGCGTCACAGATTTCCGCACGCTTGCCGAAAGAATTCAATCGAGACTCTAAATGCTTGATCTCCGCGACTACTCATCCTTAGGCGAAGCTCTCCGCGCCGCGCTCGAACATTGGCCCGATGAAACGTGCCTCATCGAATCGGACCGCGAACGGGAAAATTGCCGACTCACTTACCGTCAGTTCAAAGAAGCCTCGCTTCCGCTTGCGCGTTTTCTTCAAGACAGCGGCGTGACGGACGGCTCTCGCGCCGCTATCATCATGACCAATCAATCGAAGTGGCTCCTGTCCGCTTACGCCATTTTTTATGCGGGCGGCGTGCTTGTGCCTCTCGATTACAAGCTCTCGCCTGCCGAGTATCTTCAACTCCTCGCTCACTCGAAAGCCCAAGTCCTCATAACCGAGTATCATTTCTGGCGCGCGATGACTCAGACCGATGGATTCAAGGATTTCAAAGTCAAAACCGTTCTGGTGACAGAAGCTCCATCAAACGCCGATCTCAAAGGCGCGCTTCGATGGGAAGAAGCTAAATCCGAAGGCGAGCCGGTTTTCATACGTCGCGAGCGCAAAGACTGGGCGTGCATAGTCTATTCATCAGGCACGGGCGGGCGGCCAAAGGGATGCGTGCTGACGCATGAAAATTATCTCGAACAATGCATGGCTCTCACATCGCTTTATCCTTTCTGGCCCGGTGTGCTTTATCTGAGCGTGCTGCCTACGAATCACGCGATTGATTTCATGGTAGGATTCATCGGCCCGTTTACGTGCGGCGCGACGGTCGTTCATCTGCGGACATTGAGACCCGAATTCGTCCGCGACGCTTTTCCGCGATACAAGATAACTTATATGGCGCTTGTGCCGATGGTGCTGAAGAATCTGGAAAGAGGGTTGCGGGCGCGCTTCGATGAATTGCCCAAAGCGAAACGATTCATATTCAATCGCCTTCTTTCGATCAATCGAATGCTGACGCGAAAGCGGCCTAATCTAAAATTGAGTCGCGCGCTGCTGAGTCAGGTTCACGCGGCATTCGGCGGTGAGTTGCGCGCCCTCTTCGTAGGCGGCGCGTTTATGGACCCTTCGACGCTGCAATTTTTTTATGATCTCGGCATTCAGGTCGCCAACGGTTATGGACTTACCGAAGCAGGCACGGCGGTCACTCTAAACGATTTCAATCCGTTTCGCAGCGACACCGTAGGTCGCCCGCTGCCGGGAATGGAAGTTAAAATAATCGATCCGGACGCGGACGGAGTCGGTCAGGTAGCGGTGCGAAGCAAAACCGTTATGTCGCATTATCTCGACGACGAAGAACTGACCGCAGAGACTATAGTCGATGGATGGCTGATGACGGGCGATCTCGGTCGCATAGACGAGATGGGACATCTTCAACTGCTTGGGCGAGCGAAAAACATGATCGTCACTGAGGGCGGAAAGAACGTCTACCCCGAAGATATCGAAAACGCTTTTGAAGGACTCGGCGTGAAAGAACTCTGCGTCTATGCGGCAAACTATGTATGGCCGCGCAGAGAGATGACCGGCGAGCAGTTGGTGATAGTTCTCAATCCTGAAAACGGAATCACGGACGCGCTGAAAGCCGATCTCATCTCTCGCAACAGGCGGTTGCCCGATTTCAAGCGCGTCAGCGGTTACATAGAGTGGGCGAAGGATTTTCCTCGCACGGCTTCGATGAAGATCAAACGAAATGTTCTGGCCGATGAGATTCGCTCCCAACAGGATCGCGAGTCGGCTGTGAAAGAATTATGAAGGAAGAGTTTCTGGCAGTGGTGAACCCAGCGGCAGGCAACGGTCGCTGCGGCAAAATGATGGGCGCGGCTCTTGATCGCTTGCGTCGGGCAGGTGTGGCAATCGATGTCGCCGAAACTCAACGCGCGGGACACGGGATAGAAATCGCTCGCAAGGCTTACAGCGAAGGGTATCGCCGCTTCATCGCGGTCGGAGGCGACGGGACTTCCTTTGAAATAGTGAACGGCCTTTTTCCCGAAGCCTTGAATGATGAGCCGCCCGCGCTTGGATTTCTGCCGCTCGGCACAGGCAATTCCTTTCTGCGCGATTTCACGAAAGAGGGAGTCGAGTACGCTGCAAAGGCTATCATCGAAAGCCGCCAGAGAGCGTGCGACGTGATCAGGCTCCGTCATAAAGAGGGAGTGATTTACTACATAAACATTTTGAGTTTCGGTTTCGTGGCCGATGTCTGCACGCTGGCTAACAGAAGGTTCAAAAAGCTCGGCGCGCTCGGTTATGGGCTTGCGGTGGTGTTGTGCCTCGCGCGATTTCATCATCGCACGTTTCCCATTCGATTGGACGACAACGGCGAGATCAGACGAGAGCAGACCGCGCTGTTGATATTCAACAACAGCAAATTCACGGGCGGAAACATGATGCTCGCGCCCAGTGCCAGCACTGACGACGGACAGATAGAAATCGTGCGATGGTCTGCGGGGCGGTTCGATTTCATACGCAATTTCCCAAAATGCTATGACGGCTCGCACGTCTCGCACCCGCTGCTGTGGCAGGGCCGCGCTCAACGGATAGAGCTATTCCTCGACGAACCCGTAGACATAATGGTCGATGGAGAAGTGGCCCGCATTCACTGCGAAAGCCTCGAAGTGCTGCCCTCGGCGTTGAAGGTGATGGCCTGATGAAGAAAGTCTATCTCGCGCTTCGCAGCATCGTTTTATGGATCGCGAGCGGCCTTCACTTCTTCATCGTCTGCACGTTTCTGGTCGGGCTTGCTGTCTTCGTCGATCCGAGAAAAAACGACCGCCCGCAGCGATGGTTCTTTCGCAACATACTGAGGCTCGCGGGCGTCGGGTTCGAGGTCAGATACGCTGAAGGGTTCGATCGCGCGCGCACGAGTTTTTTCGTCTGCAATCACATCAACATCTTTGACGCATTCGTGATTTATTCGGCCATCCCTCAGTTCGTGCGCGGGCTTGAGCTTGAATCTCATTTCAAGGTTCCGGCCTACGGATGGATGATGAAGCGATTCGGCAACGTGCCTGTCCCGCTCAATCCCAATCCTTCGGAATATAAAAAAATGCTCAAGCTCACAAAGAGCGCGCTCGACAGCGGCGTGAGCCTGATCGTATTTGCCGAGGGGACTCGGACTCTGGATGGCAGAGTCGGGCCTTTCCGTGACGGAGTGTTTCGAATGGCTGTGCAATTCGGTTATCCAATCGTTCCGATGAGCATCGTCGGCTCATACGAGTTCAACCGCAAGGGAGACTGGATGTTGCGCCCGTCGAAGATCATCGTTTACATGCACGACACCATAGAAACGAAAGACCTCGCCAAGGACGACGTTGAAGAGTTGAAAGAGCGCGTGCATAAAATCGTCTCCGCTCCCATTGATGAACATCTCGGCATCAATGAGAAATTCGAAATCATTTGAACGCCTCTTCGTTCAGGGGCTAGAATGAGCGCGGAGCGACGATGATGCAATATCAGGTGTTAGTTCAAAGTAATAATGAAAATGCTTTCATTGCCTCCATCATCGGGGTGCCTGATTGTGTGGCTGAAGGGCAAACCCGTGAGGAAGCTATCGCCAGAGATGCCCTGACTGCTCGTCTGGCGCAAGGCGAGGTTGTCACTATAGAAGTCGAACTTTCTGAAATCGCTCCTGCCAGAAACCCGTGGCTGGATAATTTCGGACGTTTCAAAAATGATCCGACCTTCGATGATTTTCTAGCAGAGATTGAATCCAACCGCCGCGCATCGAACGATGATGAGACATCGAAGTGACACTTTACATCCTTGATACTGATCACTTGAGTTTGTACCAACGCGGTCATCCGGCGTTGAAATCCCGAATCGAGTCAGTTCCGCGCTGAGGCAATTAAAGCTGTGGATCGGCTCTCAGGATCGTTGCATTGCAGCAATAGCGATGACCGCAGGAGGCATTCTTGTCATTCGCAATCAGTCGGACTTTCAACAAGTGCCAGGTCTAACCATCGAGGATTGGACAAGGTAAATCTGAACAAGGTTCTGGATGTCCGATTGGAGGTCGAGTATCATAGGTCAGCGCGAAAGAGGAGTGTTGCAATGGCCTCTGTGAATCTCGAACTGGAAGATGAGATTTTGAACCTGCTGCGGCGGTCGGGCAAACCGGCAGAGCAGACCGCAAGAGAGATGATCGTGCTTGAGCTTTACCGACGACAGGCGATATCAATCGGCAAGGCTTCCGAACTGCTCCGACTATCAGAACAGGAATTCACTCAATACGCATCAGGGTTGGGCGTCGCCTTCGATGCGCAGGAGCCGCAAACGCCTTCCGAAAGATTGCAAGCTCTGATAAAGCAGCGATTCCCTCCCGAAGGCAAAGCAGAACGGATCGCCAGATCGCTTGCTGCATTGAATCAGGTGGTTCCGACAAGTTTATCTCCTGAAGATTTGAGATGGATAGTTGAAGACTCTGATATGGAAGATCAGTTTTACTAATGCCGCTGGATTTTGTGGGAGCCAGGACGAGCTTCGACAGTATGAGTAACGAGAGGGGTAAAAACCGCAGAGGCACACAGGCGCAGAGCAGTCGCAGAGAAGAATTTCTAAGTTGCCTCCCGGTCGAAGCCCTCTCGCGCTGACGCACAGGCGATAGGAACAGGCTCTATTGGAAGAGTTCGGATCGCTCACCCACAAAATCCAGTGGCATCAGCAGTTTTAATAATGCCATCCAAACCCATAAATACGATTCTTCGCGAAAGCAATGTTTTCATTTATGATGTTCGAGCTTGGCCGCAGATAAAACCATGATCGTCTATCTCGGATTGGGATCGAATCTCGGCGACAGAGCGGACAATTTGCGCGAAGCCTGTGAAAAAATCATCTCTCTCGGTCTGACGATCACCAGAAAGTCTTCCGTCTATGAAACCGAGCCTGTGGGATTTCTCGATCAGCCGTGGTTTTTGAATCAGGTCGTCGAAGTCGATACCGCTGGCGTCAGCTTCGCTCGCGTTGATGATAGCCTTGATGCAGACACGCAATCTCTGCTTGAAGCTTCCGCGTTGCTCGATGCTCTGCTTGAAATCGAGCGCGTGATGGGACGCGAGCGCACAATCACCGACGGCCCGCGAGTGATTGATATTGATTTATTGCTCTACGGCAACTGTGTGTTTTATCGAACCGAAGGGAAACCGCATCTGATAGTCCCGCATCCGCGAATGCACCTGCGCCGATTCGTGCTTGAACCGCTGTGCGAAATCGCGCCCTTCGCGCTTCACCCGTCAATGAATAAAACCTGTCGCCAGTTGCTCGATGATCTCGAAGACCCTTCAATCACCCGACCGTTCGTCAGAAGCGAAAACTGATCACGCTCTGCCCGCATATTTCCACGGTTCTTTTTTTCTCGCGGCGACGAGAGGGTACTCTCCCATCCATTCGTATTTCGGCTTGAGCTTGAATGCTGCGGCCTGAGCGAGACCGATTGCGAGATTCCTGCTCTTGAGAGCTTGCTGACGGTCTGCGGATTCTCTTCTCTCGTGCGCGAAAAAAGTTTCAGCCGAAACATCTTCGATCACCTTCACCCCAAGCTCATGAGCTATCTGACGGCGGCGATCAAGGTGATGGTGCATAAGCTCGGCAGGCTTGCTCAACGGGCGGCTCGTCCAGAGAGCGCGCGGGCGGCGCATCAGGTAGACGAGAGCCTGCGGCTTGCGATCCGTCGTCGCAAGCGACCATCCGTCTTCCATCAAGCTCGCTACAACGCAGCCCATCGGCATAGTCTTTTTGCCGTTGGGAAAAACCTGCCCGACTTCCGCAAAGCACCCTCGCTCGCGGTTGGCGAACAATCGCCCGAATGAAGAGGCGGCCAGCGTCACCCTGTCGTCTGCAAGCGTGTAGTCGCGCAAATGCACGAATCCGAGCGATTCGAATCTTTCGGTGTAACGACGCAATGCTTCCGTATCGAGACGGGGAAACTGATCCGGAGTCGTCGGGAGAAATTGAAAATTCTGAGGCACCGCTTTGACCACTTTCCCCTTCATCCCGACAAGCGAAACTACGGTGTGAATGATATAGATCAACAATCCGCCCAGCCCAAGGAAAATAGTGCGCCGCCCGAACAGAGTCTGATTGTGCATCCTTCCGCCCGCAGCTTTCTGATAACGGGCTTCATCGACTCTCTGCCAGTCGTAACTGAATTCTCTGAGAACCGGCTCCTGAATGCCCGACCCGCTCAGAGCGATGGTCATTTTGGAAGGAAAATAGGAATATTCCATCGATTTACTCCGGCCTTCGCTTTTCATCGAGAGCGTCAAATCTCCACTCTGAAGATGGATGGGATAGCTCTTTTCATATTCGCTGGAAGCGAGCCCGACAGCAGCGCACGACCATCCAGCTTTCTTGAGAGGGTCTTCTTCTTCGTAGAGAGTTTTGCTGATCCCTTTGACTTCCGCCTCGCTCAGAGGCTCGATGCCTGATCCAGTCCATCTCCAACCGGAGGCGAAGCTCTCATCGTCTTCATCATCGCCGTACATCAGACAATGAAGTTTGCCATTGACTACGACGAACTGCTGGCCGAGGTGTTGATTTTTGAGGTCGTGAGTTTCAAGCCTGCCGCCCGCGTAATGATAGAGCGTGACGCTAGAGCCGAGAGGTTCAGGCAGGTCGCGAATGACATCGAGTTTTTCTCCGATGGGGACAAGCACTTCTTCCAACAGGCTGCCCGACCAGCCCATCGAGTATGCGCTTACGAAAACGAAGCACTCGTCGTCATGCCAGATGGCTTCAGCGGCGCTGCCCATTTCTATGATCCAGTACCGCTTGATCGAAATGCCGACGCCCGCAAGGATCGCCAGCGCGATCAGAATAATAATCATCTTTTTGCTTTTCATCATCTTACTCCGGCCATCATACTTCCAGCGGCTTTACCAGGATTTGAATCAGCACTCTCGATCCCAGCACGACGAGCCACAAAATCAATGACCTTCTCATGGATTTTTTGGCTTGAAGAAAGTCAGGATCATCGGTTTGTATGGATTTGAACTTCTTTTGCCAACCAATTATCACCAGAGGCCCCAGCATGAAAAACGCCTGTATAAAAAGGCCGAAACTCAACCTTGGCATCGCAAAAGGCACGAATCCCTTTTCGAGAGGCTGCTGATCCTTAAACAAAAATATCAGGCTGATGATGAAGACGACCGGCATCATTATGTCGACTCCCTTGATGATATTGGCCGCAGCGCAGGCTTTGTTGATTTCTTCCAGCTTATCCGCAGCCGCGCCTGCCGCGCTTTCATCGATGGGCGTGGAGCAAAACCGGCACTCGATCATCGTCGTGTTTATTATTTCGTCGCAGTTCGGGCAGTGAAATCTCCTTATGGACATCTGCTGTTATGTTCCTTGATCGGGTTTGCGCCTGAGTTGCAGGGGCCGTCTTTCTTCCGGTTCGATTATAAAATCCGTGTCAATGATCGACAGCCAACTGACACAATCCGTCACCCGCGTCCAACAAATCGCGCCACCCAAACAGGTTATTGACTCTTCACCATCTCAGGTATAGCATAGCGCCAGCGCTTTGGCTCAAGATCGATACCGCTCAGGTTAAACAAAGGCGCTCTCTGATTTTCAGTCTGTTCTCCTATGATCCGTTATCAGTGATTCGGGGTCGCACGGGTGCGGCTCTGTGTTCGTACCACTCTAACCAATGGAGGATCAGTCCATGGAGCAGACTAACCACAGACGCTACAAAACCATTTTCTCGGCGCTGGCCATAGCGGTCTTTGCCTGGGGCGTGATGGGCGCGCTCGACATCACCAATATCCCTTATGATGGGTATTCGCTCAGCCCTCAAAACACTGTCACCAACGTGCAGCCGAACAGCCCCGCAGAAGAGGCGGGGGTCAGGGTCGGAGATGAAGTCACTCGCATCGATGGAATTTACATAGGGGATAGGGTACGGCTCACAGTCAGAGATCGCCCCGCGCCAAACACCGCAGGAACGATAACCGTCCGACGAGGCGACGCGGAAGAAACTTTCTCGATCACCTACGGGACTATCCCGACGCTCAACATCGTCACCGGATTCGGGGCTGTGACGCTCACGGGCCTGCTGTTTCTCATCCTCGGACTGATGGCCTATCTCAGAAATCCGACCCGATTGAGCGCGATGTTCTGCGCTTTGAGCCTGCTGTTTGCAACCTCTATGTTCAACAATCCCTACTTCCAGTCGAGCGTGACCCGCCGCGTCATTTTAGGCGCGCTGGCGATAATTACGGGTATCCTGCTGGGAGCCATACTCGATTATTGCCTCAATTTCCCGCGCGCGAAAAAGATCATCGCCGATCGCGTGTGGCTGAGACTGGCGATCTACTCGATAACCACCTCGCTCGGAGTCGCGCTTGCCACCATCAGCATCACCTCTCCGGTGATGACTCCCGTTCGTCAGCAGATTTTGTCTCTGACGACAGGCACAGTTTTCGGCGGCGCGTTGCTGCTTGCGGTCATCGGCGTGATTCACAGCTTCGTGAAAATGAGCAGCGAGGAGCGGAGCGCGACGGGACTCAACCTCATGCTGGCAGGGGTGATCGTAGGGTTCGGGCCGCTTCTGATTTCCATCATCGCTCGCATAATCGATCCGCAGATAGGACAGCTTCCGGGCGAGCAGTTCTACCCCCTGAGCTTCATCGCTATCCCAATAGGTATGGCGATGGCGTTGATGAAATTAGAACCTGCCGTTGAGAGTGTGAAAGCGGAAGAAGGAGCCGAAGCCTAGCGCAAGCGAAAAACACCGCAATGCCCGCCCTCGCTCGACAAGGGGAAGGTGTGCCGTTGCGGTGTTTTATTCTTCGTCTTCTCGCTCGATGCCGTATTGATAGATCAGGGTGGCGAGCGCCAGAAAGGATGAAATAAAAAGTCCTGCGAATACGTTGTTGATCAGTTCCACCGGCTGTTCTCCTCTTTTCAATTCCGTGACGCGGCAAATTCTTATCAACTCCTGTGCCAGAGATTTTATTCCCCGGTTTGCGACCTCCCTGCCTCTATGCTAGGTTTTTCATTTCGCGGATTCGCATAAATGTATGTCTACTTCTCTTTCAATAATTCCGCCGGGAGTTCAGTACCTATTCGACCGCCAGGCGCGCGCTCGTCGCTGGATAGAGCGCCGTTTGATGGAGGTCTTCGAGGGCTGGTCTTATTCGGAAATCATACTTCCCATATTCGACTACGCTGACCTGTTCGCCCTCGGCATGGGCAAAGAGCAGGCCGAGATGACCTATCGGTTTACGGGACGCGACGGGAAACTTCTGGCGCTTCGCCCCGAAATGACCTCGCTTGTGGCGCGGACTGTCGCCACACGTTTTCACAACCGAGAGCGGCCAATAAGACTTTCATACTCAGGCGAGGTGTTCCGCTGGGATGAGCCGCGAGGAGGCCGCCAGTACGAATTTCATCAGACAGGGCTCGAACATATAGGCTCAGACCGGCTCGAAGCCGACACCGAAGTTCTGGTCGTTGCTGTCGAGGCGCTGGAAAGAATAGGTCTCGAAGGCTTCACCATAACTTTGAGCCACGTCGATTTCTTCAACGGCATAGCTGAAAACCTTCAGCTTGCCGAAGACCAGCGCAGATGGTTGCAGCATAAGATCGACCGCAAGGAGACCGAACAGGTGGATTCATTCCTCTCCCGTCGTGCGGATGCCGACCGACGGGCCGCTTTCTGTCGGCTGATCACCCTTGCGGGCAAGCGCGAAATCCTCGACGAGGCCCGCGCGCTCATCTCCAACGCCAAGTCGCAATCCGCGCTCGACGACATAGCCAGCGTCTATCGAATAGCCGAAGAAACAGGCATCGCCTCTCACATCGATATCGATCTGGGCGATGTCGGCGGACTGGACTACTACACGGGACTGACGTTCAAGATTTACGCTCCCGGTCTTGGCACGGCGCTGGGTCGCGGAGGCCGCTACGACCAGTTGCTCGCCAAGTTCGGCAGCCCTGAGCCTGCCGTAGGTTTTTCGCTCTGCCTCGACTGGCTCGCCCAGTTGCTTGCCCAGCGCATCAACGGAGCGGCGGCGCAGGCCGACGACACAAGCCGCCTCAGCGCGGATGACGATCTCGGCGCGGTGTTCAAGGAAGCAACCCGATTGCGCGCCGAAGGGAGAAGAGTCGAGATAAAAAATAAGCCTTAGTCAGCCGTCCCTGATCATTTGTTTTTTGTGAGCGGCGAGATTCGATTTTTCTTTATGCCCGATCTTACTATTGCCATAGCCAAAGGTCGTTTGCAGGACAGCGCGCTCGATTTGTTTCGGCGCGCTGGCGTCATTGCGCCTGATGAAGCTGTGGAGTCGCGCCGTCTGATGATCGCGGACGAAAGCGGTCGCTACAGTTTCATCTTCGTCAAGCCTGCGGATGTTCCGGTCTATGTCGAATACGGCGTGGCCGACGCCGGAGTGTGCGGGAGAGACGTGCTGATGGAATCCAATGCCGACGTGCATGAACCGCTCGACCTCGGATTCGGCCACTGCAAGCTGGTGGTCGCGGGCCGGATTGAGTCAGCAGAACGCGGCTACGATCCTCTGGCTACGGCGCGGGTGGCGACCAAATACCCGCGACTGACGGCGGATTATTTTCAACAGCGCGGCGTGCCTGTCGAACTCATCGTGATTTCAGGCTCAGTCGAAATCGCCCCTGTGCTCGGACTTTCAGAGCACATAGTCGATCTGGTGGAGACGGGGCGCACGCTTCGAGAAAACGGCCTCGTGGTAATTGATGTGATAACTGAATCGAGCGCGCGATTGATAGTCAACCGCGCAAGCTATCACCTCAAGCGCGCGGCTGTGGCTGAATTGATAAATGATTTGAGAGAGGCGATCAAATCCGCGTGATCTTCAAATGGAGATAGAAATCTACAAATCGGCGGAGAAGAGCTCATCGCTCGCCCGGATACGCTCGCGCTCGCTCCAGATGAAGCCGGAGCTTTTGGCGCGCGTCGCCGAGATAATCGAAGCTGTGCGGGCGGGCGGCGACGAGGCTCTGATTCATTTCACGAAAGAGTTTGATGGCGTCGCGCTCGCTCCTTCAGAAATTCGCGTTGAAGCGGATTTCATCCGCCGGGCGGCGTCGCGCGCTGACGCGCGAGTAGTTGAAGCTTTTGGCCAGGCCATCGCGCGCCTCCGCGCTTTTCACCAGCATCAACGCGAACGAGACTGGTCGATCACTGATGAAGACGGCGCGACGGTCGGACAGCGAATTCTTGCGGTCTCTTCCGCAGGACTTTACGTTCCGGGCGGGCGCGCAGCTTATCCGTCTTCGGTGATGATGAATGCCGTCCCCGCCGAGGTCGCCGGAGTGCGGAGGATAGCGATTGCGACTCCTCCCGGCACGCTCGAAAACAACCCCGCAGTCGCAGCGGCGATAAACGAGCTTGGCATCACTGAGGTCTATCGCGTGGGCGGCGCGCAAGCCATAGCCGCTCTCGCGCTGGGAACCGAAAGCATACCTCGCGTAGATAAAATAGTCGGCCCCGGCAACCTCTACGTCGCA
>CAZPQE010000025.1:0-14817 GCA_964588615.1 uncultured Clostridia bacterium
TGCCAACTCAACTCAAAACGGCTAAAATAGTGTCCAGTTTTGGGGGACCACTACAGGGATTATTAACATATTGATTCATATTGTTGCCAATATATGCATTAAAAGCTTCCTTCGAGAAAAGGATCTGGTTGGGTTGGGCAGCGTCCATTATTCTTTGGCATTCATTTATAACCGCGCCACAAATGTTCGGTCGACGATTGATGTCGGTGATTATTGAAACTACACCCGTGTGAACCCCGACCCGAAGCTGATGCCTTTCTCGACTCCATCGCATCAAGCGATCAAGCAGTGAGAATATGATCGGTCTCCAATCGATGGGGTTTTGCACTGAGTCCATAAAAGCGAGTGCCATGCCATCGCCAGTTGGAAGGCTAATGATGTGCGGCGCGGGCGAAGAAACGTAGCGATAGAGTTCATGAGTTATCTCGGCGCTAAGATCATAAATCATGCGCTCTTGGGTGAAGTTATCGTGCCTGGAGAATCCAACGATGTCGCAGAAGACGATTGTCGCACCCGCCATAGAATGTCTCCTTGAATGTCTCCTTCAACGCACAATCTCACAGGAGAAAGACTATTATTTGGGCAAATGCCCGGAACCAACTCCTGTAGCACTCCTCGATACAGACTCTCTGATTTTTCTGATATATGGGCCGCGCAGAGTTTGTTTTACTCCTCGCGCAGAGGCGTGTCAATTCTCGCTGGAAGAAATGATCGCCCGCGCCCGTTCCATTACCCGGTCGAGCATCTCTTCAGTCAGCCTTCCAGTAAAAGTGTTTTGCTGACTCGGATGAAATGAAGCCACAAGCGTCCGGCCTCCCTTCAAACCGCATTCGACGCCATGCCCGAACCTCGGTCGCGGGCCTTTCTCTTCGAGGCCGAATGTGGCGATAGCCGACTGAAACGCGATGCCTCCAAGAGCGATCACTGCTCGCACGCAGTTGAGCATTTCTATCTCACGACAGAGAAAAGAATGACACGAAAGTATTTCTTCAGTCAGAGGCTTGTTAGCAGGCGGCGCGCAGTGAATGACGGCTGTGATGTAACAATCAATGAGCGAGAGGCCGTCACCTCGATTCAGCGATTGCGGCTGAGTGGCAAAGCCCGCTCGATGCAATGCGCGGTAGAGCCACTCTCCTGAGCGGTCGCCCGTAAACATTCGACCCGTGCGATTGGCTCCGTGAGCCGCTGGCGCAAGTCCGATTATGAGAAGCCTCGCCTGCTCGTCGCCGAAACTCGGAACTGCCCGGCCCCAGTACTCCTGATCCGAGAAGCGACGCACTTTCTCGCGGGCTGTCTTTTCGCGCCACTCCACAAGGCGCGGGCAGAGAGCGCAACCCTTTATTTCATCCTGAAGAACATCGAGAGCTTTTTTCATTTCCATTCGACATCGATTGCCTCGAACTTCGTCTTGCCGATGTTCTTTATCGAATGCGTGACTGCGCCGTCGCGCCAGCGGAATTCGCCCGCCTTGATGTCGATGGTCTGCCTGCTGCCCTGAATCTCCATCTCGATGCTGCCGCCTGAAACCGCGATGTTCATCCCGCCGAGGTGATGCGTGTGAACGCCGGTCGACTGGCCCGGTTCGAGAAGGACGCGCTCTATCCTCACGCGGTCGTTGTCCATCACCAGAGTGTGACCGGCAATCTCAGAATGCGAAACCGCCTTTGCGCCCGCAGAGCGTAGAATCTCGACTGCGACAGCGTGAAAATCGGTTTTGCCCACGTTGCGGACGCGATGCGTAACCATCGCGCGGGTGAATCGAACTTCGCCGTCAGCGAGAGGCATATCGATGACCGGGCTGCCGAGTATCTCAGCCTTGAGATCAGACGCGCCGATCATCACGAAAAAGTAATCCTTCGAGTGAGTGTGAAAAAGGGTTTCATCGCCCGGCGGCAGAACAACATCAAAAACGCGAGCGTAAGTGTTCTCGAATTTCGTAATGTGTCGCGGTTCTTTTTCGACCGGGACTGCGGATTGAAAAGACGGGATGACGAGTGAAACGAGTGAAAAAACGATAGAGAAGATTTTCATTTGCACGACTCCTTTGTGGCGCGATCCGAGGGCGGTGCGCTACATTTTGGAAAGCGCAGAATAGCATGCTTTGCGCGTTCAGAAAAACTGTGAGGATCAGCGTTGCCGAAAATCCATCTCGATAGCTCGCCGCTTCTGCCCGATCAAACCCCGGTTGAGATTTTCTACCGCGAGTCGGGGGAGGGAACCGCGCTCGTGCATCTTCACGGCGGGTGGGGTTACGCGGTTTATCCTTTCGATCGCCAGATCGAAAAGTTCATGTCCCGCTTTCGTATACTCATTCCCGACCGGTCGGGCTACGGGCGTTCGATGAGGATGAAAAATTTTCCTTCGGATTTTCATCGGCGCGCCGCAGTCGAGATGATGAATTTTCTGGACGCGATGAAAATCGAGCGAGCCGTTTTGTGGGGCCACTCGGACGGCGCAGTCATCGCCGCCCTGATGGGACTTGCCGCGCCTGAAAGATTTCACGGGCTTATACTCGAAGCCGTTCATCTCTATCGCGACAAGCCTGGCTCGCGCGAATTCTTTGAAACGATGGCCGATGATCCCGACGCTCTTGGCCAGCGCGTTGCGAGCGCGCTTTCGGAAGATCACGGCGAGGATTACTGGCGCGAATTGATTCTGATGAACGGGCGCGCGTGGTTGCATATAGCCGCTGAGGCCAGCCATCCGAAAGACGACCTCTACGACGGAAAACTTGCCAAGCTTTCCGTACCGACACTGTTTCTTCACGGAAGCCGCGACCCGCGAACCGAGCCTGACGAGCTTGAGCGTGTGGCTCGACTTCTGCCGCAGGCTCGAATGCGTGTAATCGAAGACGGAGGCCACGCGCCTCACAGCGAAAGCCGCTCTTTTTCCGAGTGCAATCGAATGGCCGGAGAATTTCTTCGAGAGGTGATCACGTGATTCAATCCGCGCGCGTGATCTCGACAGTGGTGTTGAAATCCGGTATGCCGCATTCCTCGTCGCACACGCCGCGCTCGATCAAGACATTCCCTTCAGGCCAATGCACCTGAATGTTTCCGTCAGCAATAGTCGCCACTCTGACCCGCCCGCGCATCTCTCCCGCCGCGCTTCGCAGCAGGATTTCATCGCCATCTGAAAGACCTAGCCTGAGAGCGTCCGATTCGCTCATCAACACATCCTGTCGCCGCGCGCCCGTGAGCGGATCGCGGTCTTTGTGAACCATGCTGTTGAACTGCTTTCCTCGCCGCGTCGAAAGTATGAAGCGACTATCTCTGGCTTCTTCTCCGATTTCAATCACTGAAAAATGAGCGCGTCCGCTTGCGGTCGGAAAATGAGGAATCCTTTCGCCCGTCTCCGATCGCTCTTCGCACAATCGCTCTCCGCCCCATTGAACCTGATCGCCCGTCCTGCTGAGAGTTTGAATGCCGTCATAAAAGGGAACCGCGCGGGCTATCTCGTCGCGGATCGATTGAGCGTTTTCAAAGTGAATCAGATGAGCCGACTCCAGGAGGGCGCGCTCGGCTATCATCATCGGGATTTCCCATTCGGGAAGCGATTCTCCGATGCGCCTGCCCGGTATCTCAGGGCTGAAGAGTATTCGCCGCTCTGTCGAAGTTTCAGTCCCTCCGCCTCGCTGCTCGTATCGAGTCTGGGCCGGAAGCAGCACGACTGCATCACGCGGTTCGATCATCATCTGCGATGACAGCACTATGTCCTGATGAGCGCGGAAAGGAATTCGCTCGACCGCTTCGCGCACATAAAGGGGATCGGGAAGGGTCTCAAGAAAATTTCCTCCGACCTGATAGAGCAGATCGATTCGTCCGTCGTGAGAGGCATCGATCATCTCAACGGCATTGAGTCCGACCTCTGAAGGAACGTCGAATCCCCACATCTCTTTCATTCTCTCTGCGCCTTCCTTGTTGACAGCCACGCCGCCCGGAAACTGATTGGGGACTGCGCCGACTTCGGCTCCGCCCTGCACGCCCGAATGCCCGCGTATGGCCATCAGCCCGCTCTTTTCCCTTCCGATGAACCCGCGAGAGAGAGCAAGATCGATTATCGCCCGGACGTTTGCAACTCCATTGCGATGCTGAGTGATTCCCATCGACCAGACGAAGACCGCCGTTTTGGCTTCGCTGACCATGCGGGCGAAGCGGAGCATCTCCTGGCGCGAGCAACCGGCGACGGATTCCATCTGCTCCCACGAACAGGCTTCCAGAGCCGATTTCAGGGCTTCGAACCCGTCGGTGTACCTGCTTATAAACTCCTCGTTCGTCCAGCCCTGCTCGATGAGATGACGGATCACCCCGGCAAGAAAAGCGCGGTCGCCGCCGGTGTTGACCTGAAAGAATGCGTCGGCAAGCCGGGTTCCGAACAGCGCGCTTTCAGTCACCGATGGAATCCAGTAACGCTCAAGCCCCGGCTCTCTATACGGATTGATGACCGCAACGCGCGCGCCCTGCTTCCTGGCGTGATAGATGTATTTCGTTGTGACAGGCTGATTGTTCGGCGTGTTGCTGCCGAAAAAGACCAGCAGGTCCGATCCAATCCAGTCTTTGTAAGAGCAGGTAGAGGCCGATACGCCGAGTGATCGTTTCAGGGCGACGGTCGAAGGCGCGTGGCATATACGCGATGAGTTATCGATGTTGTTCGTGCCTAAGAATCGAGCGACTTTCTGCGCGACATAGTAAGACTCGTTGGTCAGTCCCCGCGATGTGAGATAAAACGCCATTCGATTCGGAGGTGTTTTTCTTATCTGCGACGCTATCTCCGCGACGGCTTCATCCCACGACAGGCGAGCAAAGCCGCGTTCGCCTCTTCTTCGGATCATCGGAAATGGAAGGCGTCCGAGTTGGCGCAGCTCTTCGGATTTCATGCGGGCAAGCGCCGCTGCGTCTTCAAGCAATCGAATGTCGAGCGCAGGCATGGTGTTGAGGCGCAGGAGGTCGAGTCTCACCATGCAGAGATGGATTCCGTCGAGCGTGAAATCCCTGATGCCTGCCGTCCCTAACGCGCAGCCGTCGCACACTCCGCGAGTGAGTATACGCAGGGCGAAGGGCAACTGATCGCGGTTTCGCCACGCGGCTTTGGCCATTTCGAGATAATGATTCGGCTTGGTCTGCCCCATCCCGTTCGGGGAAAGACCTGCCCAGCTTTTACGATCCCACATTTTTCGCCCCGGTGATCTTCGAGATGCTTGCAATGCCTCAGTCATTTCATAATAATCAGGAGCCGAAAAGCAAGCTTCACAAAGGAGTCGTGGATGTACAACCGTCGGCCAGCCTGTTGACTTCCTGACAGGATGGAAAATTGAGAGCATCAGCAGGCTGGCAGCCTACTGTACCTTTTTTGAGGAGGATCGAAATGTCGAAGTCCATCCGTCTGGCTGTGTTGTTACTCTGCTCCGTCTCTGTCCTGGGAGGCGGTCCCTCCGTCAATTCGAATGCCCTTTTGCAGGGGAACGAATACGACAACCTCGAAGCAGTGATCGAAACATCTCGCGGCAGCATTGTGATGGAGTTTTTTCACAAGGACGCGCCCCGGCACGTCGAATATTTTGTGAAGCAGGCGCGAGCCGGAGCTTATGACGGGACTGTCTTTCATCGCGCCGTCGCCAATGCGCTGATTCAGGGCGGCGATCCGCTGTCGAAAAATCCGCGCGCCCGCGCCCAATACGGAACCGGCGGACTCAATGCCGGGCTGCCCGATGAAGTCAACGCCAACAAGCATGTGACCGGCGCGGTCTCCGCCGTACTGCAATTGAATCCTGCAAACCCCTCACAGGTCAGGCCCGGCAGTTCAGGCCAGCAGTTCTTCATTGTGCTCAACGCAAGCACCGCTCAGAAGACGCTCGACGCTCAGTTCACAGTATTCGGCATAGTCGTCGAAGGTCTCGATGTCGTCGCCTCGATTTCCGCTCTTCCTGCGAACAAGGCCACAGAGATGCTGACCGACCGCGTGGAAATCAGCAAGGTGACGATTCGAGAAAAGACCCCATCCGTCGAGCAGATGAAAGCGATGAAGGTCGTGATGGAAACTTCGCTCGGCAACATGAAATTTCAACTTACGCCGGAAGCCGCACCCAACGCCGCCCGCCGATTCCTTCGCTGCGCCCGCTCTGGAATGTATGACACGCTGGGCTTCTACCGCGTCTCGCAGAAGTATTTCATCGAAGCCGGGTCGCTCGAAACCTGGGCTGCCGAAAGCCCCAACCGCAAACGCTTCTTCACACTCTGGCCCAGCTCGTTCGAGAAGAACGAAGTCAAAGCGACGCGCGGCGCTCTTTTCATGAGACAGATTGCCGAGGGGCAGACAAGCTGGTACTTCTTCCTGATTGCGGCTGACAATCCGGCGCTCGACGGAAAGCACGCCCCCATTGCGAAGATACTCGACGGGCTTGACGTGCTCGACAAGATCGCTGCGACTGAAGTCGATGGAGACAAGCCCAAACAGAAGATCGAAATCAAAAAGATCACCGTTGAGTGAAAACGCGTTTTTCGTTTTCCTCATTCGGTTGCTAGAATTGATGCGCCACGTTTGAAGCTGATGATACTCGTAATAGACAACTACGATTCGTTCACTTACAACCTCGTCCAGTATCTCGGCGAGTTGGGCGAGGAAGTCGAAGTGCATCGCAATGACGCCATCACGGTCGAGGAGATAAAAAAGCGATTGCCTGATCGCATACTCATCTCGCCCGGCCCCGGCGTTCCTGAAACGGCGGGAGTGATGCTTGCCGCCATACGCGAGTTTGCCGGAAAAGTCCCGATACTCGGCGTCTGCCTCGGCCATCAGGGAATAGGCCAGGCGTTCGGCGGGCGAATCCTCCGCGCCCCATATCTCATGCACGGCAAGGTGTCGCAGATTTGTCACGACTCGCGGACGATATTCAAGGGCCTGCCGTATCGCTTCAAAGCCACGCGCTATCATTCGCTGATAGTCGAAAGCGATACCCTGCCCGACTGCCTCGAAGTTTCCGCCACCACCCCCGACGGCATAATCATGGGAATCCGACACCGCGAACACCGCATAGAGGGCGTCCAGTTCCATCCCGAATCCGTCATGACCGAACACGGCAGGACGCTGCTCACCAATTTCCTCAAGCTCTGAAATACAGTGACCACCTCCGACAAATACACAGGCGTGATATCAGCAGGCGGCGTGCTCGACCGCATAGTCGAGGCCAAACGTCTGCGGCTGCAAAACGCGCCGCAGGATATCGATTACATTCCCAAACGCGCGGGCGTTTCTCTCTTCGACGCTTTGACCAGAAGCGACCGCATAAACATCATCAGCGAGATCAAACGCCGCTCGCCGTCAAAAGGCGTATTGAGAGAGGACTTCGATCCGGCAGCGATAGCCGAAAGTTACGAGGGCGCGGGAGCGGCGGCGATTTCTGTTTTAACCGAAGAAGATTTTTTCGACGGCTCGTTGGATCATCTGAGGGCTGTGCGCGAGCGGGTCGATATTCCAATCCTAAGAAAAGATTTCATATTCGATGAGCGGCAGGTTTGTCAGGCGGCAAGCTGTGGAGCGGATGCTCTGCTGTTGATCGTCGCCATTCTCGATGATCGATTGTTGAAGCGATTGATCGATGCGACCAGGGATGCCCGTCTCGACGCGCTGGTCGAGGTTCACAACGAAGCAGAAATGGAGCGGGCCGTCGGCGCGGGCGCGCGGTTGATCGGAGTCAACAACCGCGACCTGACTTCTTTTCAGGTGACGCTCGATACTTCCATTCGCCTCTCGCGGCTCGCGCCCGAAGGAAGTGTGCTTGTGAGCGAAAGCGGCATCAACACGCGCCAGGACATCGAACGGCTCAGAGAGGCGGGCTATCAGGCTTTTCTCGTAGGCGAACATTTCATGCGGGCCGCTGATCCGGGCGAGGCGCTGAGGTCGCTGATGGATGAAGCATGAGCAGAGTCAGAGTGAAAATCTGCGGCGTGCGCTCGGTCGAAGAAGCCGAGTGCGCAATCGAATGCGGAGCCGACGCTTTGGGGTTCAACTTCTGGAAGCCGAGCCCCCGTTACCTGGCCCCCGAAGACGCGCGAAAGATAATCGATCATCTCTCGCCGCTCGTGTCGCTGGTCGGAGTGTTCGTCAACGAGACGGCGGAGCGAATTCTGGAAATAGCTCGACTGACCGGGATCGATGCCGCGCAGCTTCACGGCGACGAATCGCCTGAGTTTTGCAGGCAGATCGAATCGTTGAAGCTCATCAAGGCTCTGAGGGTCGGGCCGGATTTCGATGTGAATCTGGTCGCAGACTACAGGGTGAGCGCGCTGTTGCTGGATACGAACATAAAGGGAAGCTACGGAGGCACAGGCAAAAGCTTCGACTGGAGTGTTGCAGTGGAAGCGAAGCGAAGGGCGCGGATCATTCTTGCGGGCGGATTGAATATGGAAAATGTCGCGGAAGCGATAACAGCAGTGAAGCCTTTTGCCATAGACGTGTGCAGCGGAGTCGAAGCCGAACCGGGCCGAAAGGATTTGGACAAACTGCGCCGCTTCATGAGTGAAGTTCATCGCGCCAATTCATTTTTGGAATAGGCGCCAATTTGATCGGCAACGATGTCATGCATGTCGTTTCAAACAATAACCTGGTAAGGATGAAAAACATCTAATGATTTCAAGTGACGAACTCTCGACTCCAGACTCTCGACTCCAGACTTCTTTTTGAGGAGAACTATGTCCACATCTCAGGAGAAAAGCTTTCACGATCTTCCCGACGCGAAAGGGCATTTCGGAGAATACGGCGGGCGGTTCGTGCCGGAGACATTGATGCACCCGCTCGAAGAGCTAACCCGCGCTTACGAGGAAGCTCGCAGCGACCCGGAGTTTAACCGCGAGTTCGAATTTCTGCTCTCCCGCTACGTCGGAAGGCCGACTCCGCTCACCTTCGCCTCCCGCCTCACCGCTCACCTCGGCGGCGCGCGAATTTATCTCAAGCGCGAAGACCTCTGTCACACCGGCGCCCACAAGATCAACAACGCAATCGGCCAGGCATTGCTGGCGCGGAGGATGGGCAAGCCGCGCATCATCGCCGAGACGGGCGCGGGCCAGCACGGAGTGGCAAGCGCGACCGCCTGCGCGCTGATGAACCTTAAGTGCGTCGTCTACATGGGCACGGAAGATATGCGGAGACAGGAACTCAATGTCTTTCGTATGAACCTTCTGGGCGCGGAAGTCGTCGGAGTCGATGCGGGAAGCCGCACTCTCAAAGACGCCATCAACGAGGCTCTGCGCGACTGGGTTACGAACGTCTCGGACACTTATTATCTTCTCGGCTCGGCTCTCGGCCCTCATCCTTACCCGGCGATGGTGCGCGATTTTCAATCCTTCATCGGACGCGAAGCCCGCGCGCAGATTCTCGAAGCGGAAAATCATCTGCCTGATCTGCTCATCGCCTGCGTGGGTGGAGGCAGCAACTCGATAGGCTTGTTTCATCAGTTCCTCGGCGACGAGAACGTGCGCATGCTGGGAGTGGAAGCGGGCGGACGAGGGTTGACGCTCGGAGAGCATGCGGCGCGTTTTGCCGGAGGCCGTCCGGGCGTGCTTCAAGGCACGCGCAGTTATGTTCTTCAGGATGAAGACGGTCAGATTTCGCTGACGCATTCCGTATCGGCGGGGCTTGATTATTCCGCCGTAGGGCCGGAGCACGCTTATCTTCACGACAGAGGGCGCGTCGCTTACACGACGGTTCTCGACGCCGAAGCCCTCGAAGCATTCGAGACGCTGGCCCGTTTGGAAGGCATCATTCCGGCGCTCGAAAGCGCGCACGCGATAGCCGAGACGATAAGAGTCGCGCCGCAAATGAAGAAAGACGAGATCATCATCGTCAATCTCTCAGGTCGCGGCGACAAGGATGTGAATACGGTTATGCCGTTGATGAGCGGGCGGTGAGGCTGTATCTTCATCCTGGATACGAACGGAGGTGAGCTATGAAAGCGCGAGTTCAAAAATGGGGCAACAGTCTGTCCCTCCGCATACCGAGGTCGCTTGCAACGGAGTCGAATATCGAACAGGGTTCGGTTGTCGATCTGGCCGTTGTCGAAGGCAGGCTGGTGGCCGAGCCTGTTTCCAGGGCTGAATATACCCTCGATCAACTATTGCAAGGCGTTACGAAGAAAAACATTCATCGAGAAGTTGACACTGACGGTCCTGTCGGCAAAGAGATATGGTGATGCCGAGAGTTTATGTTCCAGATCGCGGCGACGTTGTGTGGATAACCTTCAATCCGAAGGCAGGACATGAGCAAGCTGGAAGGCGACCCGCAGTTGTAATATCGCCGATTGCCTATAATCGAAAAGCAGGGCTGGCGTTGTTATGCCCGATAACGAGTCATATCAAAGGCTATCCGTTCGAGGTGGCCACACCTGAAGGAAGCAAAGTAACCGGCGCGATATTGTCGGATCAGGTCAAGAGCCTCGACCGGAAAGCGAGAAAGGCAGAGTTCTTCTGCAAATTGCCGAAGTCGGTGATTGAGGAAGTTGTGAGCAAACTGAGCACGCTTTTAGACTGAACATTATTCTATTGCAGTGTCAAAATAAATGAGGAGAAATGTATGGTTACAGCAATAGCTGTTTATTCATCGGGTGAGGCTCATATCCGCAGATGCGATACCGACGATCCGTTGGAAGCAAGGAGGATGTTTATTCAAGAATGGATTGATGGAAAAATAGAATGGCATTTTTTTGAACTATTCGGCCCGGAATGCACTGTGGATAACCCGGCCTTCACACCAGACTTCTTGCGTGAGGCATATCTCGACAGCGAATATGTCTATGAAATCCAGCGAGGGGCAGATATTTGGGAGTGGTATTGCTGCACGGGCATCCACGGAAGCGATGAACACATAGTCACAGGTTACTTTGTTCCGCATGAAAGGCAAGACGCCTGACGATTGCCTCGCTGTAGCCAGCAGACGATCTTTGTATCACACGGCTCTACTGCAAAATACTTGAACACGTCACACATAATGACTCGAATCACTTCGAAATTCTCTGACTTGAAAAAAGCCGGTCGCAAGGCTTTCATTCCCTACATCACCGCAGGCGACCCCGACCTTGAGACGACGGTCGAGCTTGTACTTGAGCTTGAGAGAGCGGGCGCCGATATCATCGAACTCGGCGTTCCTTTTTCAGACCCGATGGCCGACGGCCCTGTGATTCAACGCGCTTCCGAGCGCGCTCTCAGAAATAAAACCACTGTCCGCGCCTGCCTCGATGCTGCGCGAGAGGTTCGCCGACACAGCCAGATTCCCATCGTTCTTTTCAGCTACCTCAATCCGCTGCTCGCGCTCGGCGCTGATTCTATCGGCTCTCGTCTCCGCGATGCCGGAATCGATGGCGTGCTCGTCACAGACCTCGTGCCTGAAGAGGCCGGAGAGTTTATCGACGGGATGCGGCGCGCGGAAATCGATACCATTTTTCTGATCGCGCCGACCAGCAACGACGAGCGGATAAAACTTGTGGCCGAAGCCAGCAGAGGCTTCATCTACGCCGTATCGCGCGCGGGCGTGACTGGCGTGCGCCAGAGCCTTTCAGAATCCGCTTCCGCGCTTGTCGCGCGCGCCCGTCGCTTCACCCAACTGCCTCTCGCCGTCGGCTTCGGCGTCTCGACCCCTGAGCACGTCGCGGAAGTATGGCGACACGCCGACGCCGCTGTAGTCGGCAGCCGGATAGTGGCCGAGATAGAAAGCTGCGATGACAGATCGAAAGTCGTCGAAAGAGTCGGCGCGCTCACCCGCGCGCTCGTCGCCGCCACGGGATGAGCTATTGCCTTCAAGTATTCCCATTCGAATTTGAAAAGTTATAATCTGCCTGTAAGGAGCAGGGATTGAGGGGATCAACCGCTTTTCGATTTCAGGCTTTCGCGCTGGCGCTGGCGCTGTTGTTCACCCTGTCGCTTGGCGCCCTCGGGTATGATGATTCCTCAGACCCGCTCTCGCTCAAAGACCGCATAGAGATATTCGAAGAGGTATGGGAAACCATCAACGAGAAATACTACGACCCTACTTTCAACGGGGTTGACTGGAATCGCGTGCGCGCAGATTATCGCCCGTTGATCGAAGGGGCCAGGACCGAGGATGAGTTTTACATGCTGGTAAAGCGCATGGTGGGCGAGCTTAGAGACGCGCACACGCGCTTTCACACACCGACCGAACGCCGCGAGCGCGAACGACGGCAGACGACCAGCGCCGGGATTTCACTTTTCGAAGTCGAAGGACAGATAGTTTTAACGAGCGTCGAGGAAGGATCGGAAGCCGCGCTGTCTGGCGCGCGGGCGGGGATGATACTTGAAAGCGTCGACCGAAGGCTGGTTGGCGAAAGGCTGCGGGAGATAGAAAACCAAATGGGCGAATCGTCTTCGACGCGGGCCACAAAGTTGAGGGTTCTGAGGCAACTGCTCGACGGAGAGGCGGGAACGCAGATCACTCTGGGCCTTCTGCGCGAGGATGGGAGCCGGATGGAAATCGCGCTGACGAGGCAAATCGTTTCCACAGCCCCGAGGGCGATTATTAAACGCCTGGAATCCGGCATCGGCTATTTGAAACTGAACGTGTGGAAATCGCGCGCTCACAAAGAAGTCCGAAAGGCGATGGAAGAACTTCGCCGGTCGAGAGGGTTGATACTCGATCTTCGCGGCAATCCGGGAGGCGAGGCTGAAGAAGTGCTCGAAGTGTCCAGTTTGTTGATAAACGAAAAGGTTTCCTTAGGGCGGTTCGTTTTCAGATCGGGCCGGGCCATAGAACGAACGCATATTCGCCGGGCCGGTCGCAATACTCATCGATGAAGGATCGGGCAGCGGCTCGGAACTTTTCGCCGCCGTCCTCCAGGAGCATCGACGCGCTGTGGTCATAGGCCGTCAGAGTTGCGGATGCGTGCTGGGCATTTCGAGATTCAGGAAAGTGGAAAGAGGCGGCGAAATTGCCGTAAGCGAACTGGCTTACTTCACCCCTAATGGGAAGAGGCTCGAAGGAACGGGAGTGATCCCTGACGAAACCATCGAGTTGAAACTCAGCGATCTGCGCGCCTCGCGCGACGCCGCGCTCGATAGAGCGGCCCGGATTCTGCGCGAGCAATAAACCGCGCCGTCCGCTTTATTGCCGGTCTTTTTCGTTCATGACTTCGTGAAGGACTTTCTGAAGTTCGGCCACTCGATAGGGCTTGGCCACGATGCCCCGGAATCCATAGTGGCGGAAGCCCGCCATTATGGGGTCGTTCGAGTATCCGCTCGAAACTATCGCTTTCACCTGCGGGTCTATTTCGTGAAGTTTCTTTATCGTTTCTTTGCCGCCCATCCCTCCCGGTATGGTCAGGTCGAGGATGACCACATCGAACCGATCTTCCTCTTTCATGGCCTGTTGATAAAAAGCGATGACCTCGCTGCCGTTTGCAGCGACTTCGACCCGGTAGCCCAGAGTGCGAAGTATCTGACCGGTCACGGCCCGTATGCGCTCTTCATCATCCATCAGCAGGATTTTTCCGAATCCCTCAACTATAGTCTCCTGCACCGCCGGCTCCGTTTGTACTTTTCTGGCGGAAGCCGGAAGGTAAATGGTGAAGGTCGATCCCTCTCCCAGCCGCGAATCGACGGTCAGATATCCGTCGTGCCTTCGCACTATTGAAAACGAAGTCGCAAGCCCCAGCCCGCTGCCTTCCTGCTTGGTTGTGAAATAGGGATCGAATATTTTTGAGAAGTGTTCTTCGGGAATGCCTACTCCTGAATCTTCGACCGAGATTTTCACATATCTCCCGGCAGGGATCGGAAGGCCGCTCATAGTCGCTTGCAGAAAAACATTCTCCGCCGCGATGCGCACCGTTCCGCCCTCAGGCATGGCCTGTTGCGCATTGAGCGCCAGGTTATGTATGACCTGGCTTATCTGGCCCGCATCGATTTCGACCGGCCAGAGCGAATCCGTCAATTCGAAGGCGCAGCGGACATTAGTTCCGGTCAGCGCGAAACTTGCCGAGTCTTTCAGCAGGTCGAGTATCGAAGCGGTTTTTTGTATCGGCGCTCCTCCTTTCGAAAATGTGAGCAACTGTTGAGTCAGGTCTCTGGCTCTCAGGCACGCCTGCTCGGCTTCGTCGAGGCTGACATAAACCGGATCATCGTGTTGGGCGCCGGTCTTGAGAAGAGAGACGTTGGCCAGAATCGTGGTCAGGATATTGTTGAAGTCATGGGCAATGCCCCCGGCCAGAACCCCGAGCGATTCGAGCTTTCCGGTCTTGAGCATTTCTTTTTCCATCTTCTCTTTTTCGGTCACATCGCGGAAGGCCAGCACGACCCCGATGATCGAGGAACTTTGATCCAGAATGGGAGCGCCGCTGTCGGCTATTATCCTTTCAGTCCCGTCTCTCGAAATCAGGGCAGTGTGGTTTGCAAGCCCCACGACTTCGCCTGTGGCCAGCACTTTTTCGACAGGGTTTTGCGCTGCCTGCCGCGTCCGCTCGTTGATTATTTTGAACACCTCGTCGAGCGGCCTCCCTCTGGCTTCCTCCTGAGACCAGCCCGTCAACTGCTCGGCCACCTTGTTGAGCAGAAGTATATTTCCCTCGGTGTCGGTGGCAATCACTCCGTCGCCTATGGATCGAAGAGTCACCGCCAGCCGCTCCTTTTCGGCTGCCAGAGCTTCCTGCGCGCGCCTGCGGTCGGTGATGTCGGTCAGCACCCCGCGAATCCCTGTGACTTTGCCTTCGCTTTCCACCGGGCGGCTCGATGATCTCACCCAGCGTATTTCGCCTGACCGGGTTCGCGTGCGATATTCGAATGGCTCGGCGCGACCGGAGATGACTCTATCAAAACTTTCCCTGAG
>CAZPQE010000025.1:14827-24799 GCA_964588615.1 uncultured Clostridia bacterium
ATGACGAATTGGGTGAATGGACGTCCGATGACTTCCGACACGCTGTAGCCGCCGATGAATTCCACCGCCTGGCTGATGTAAGTTATCACCCCGCGATCATCCAGAGCGAAGATCATCTCGTTTATGTTCTCAACCATGTCGCGGTATTTTTCTTCAGAGGCCCGCAGCGCGTCTTCGGCCAGCTTGCGCTCGGTTATGTCGCTGAGGAAGCCTTCCAGAAACAGCAACTCCTCCTGGCCGAACACTCCCACCCCGCGCTCTTCTACCCATCGCCATCGGCCCGACCGGTCGCGCAGCCTGTAGACCAGATGAAAAGGCTCACGCTTCTCAAGGCAGGCATTAACCTCTTCGACTATCCGACCTGCATCCTCCGTATGATAGAGGTCGAAGAAGCTCAATCGGTTTTCGAGAAAATCTCCCTTCGCGTATCCGGTCAGCGCCTCCACTGCGTCGTTGAGGTAAAGCATCGAGTACCGCTCGTCGTTCTGGCACATGTAAATGACGCCGGGAACATTTTCGGCCAGCACGCGGAATCGCTCTTCGCTCTGGCGACGGGCTTCTTCGGCCTGTTTGCGCTCGGTTATGTCGCGGACTATGACCTGAGCGGCGGGCCTGCCCTCGAAGGTGGACGGGATGCCTGTCACTTCGACATCGACGGGCGACCCGTCGAGCCGTATGAGCTTTTCTTCGAGCGGAGGAACCGGACTGCGGCCTTCTCCCACCTGGGCTGCCCGATTGATCGCCACTTCCCTGTAGTCCGGGTGTACGAGTTCGATCACCGGCTTGCCGATCATCTCTTCGGTCGTCCCGGCCCCCATGATCTTCGCTCCTGCCGGGTTGATGTAGACGATGCGGCCATCCTGATGCACAGCTATTCCGTCGGGCGAAAGCTCGACCAGGCGGCGATATCGCTCCTCGCCTTCGATAAACCGGTTGTGCGATCTTTGCAGCGTTTCGAGAAGGCTGTTGACGGCTATCGTGACTCCGGCCACTTCATCTTTACCGGCCACATCGAGGCGATTCGTCAAATCGCCGCTGGTTCCTATCAGGTTTATGCCTTCGTTGAGCCTGAGCAGTTTCGAGACAACCAGTTTTTCCAGTAGCAGCCAGGTGATGGCTCCGAACAAAAACACCACCGCGAGCAACGACACCGAAAGCCACCACAGAAAATCCAGCCCCTGATTGTAAACTGTCCTGGGCCGGTTGACTTTCACCACAAGCGCAGGCCGGTCGTATATGTCGCGTATCAATCTGAAGGCTGAGATCGTCTCCCGGTCGCGACTAAAAGAGCTTGTCTCTCCGGTCGAGGTTATGGTTCTGATCGCTTCCAGAAAGTCCGCCGAATTGGCGGGGTCGTCGACCCGTCGCACTTCCATCCTGACGCGCGAGACCTCGGACAGTCGAGCCACTTCTTCGGCGTCGAGATACCGTCCGAAGATGAGCGCGCCGCGCGAAGGCCCTTCTTTTTGGCTGGTCAGGATCGGGCAGGAAGCCACCAGCAGGGGGCCTTCCGGCGCGAGTATGATGCCTGTCGTCAGGCTCGATGTGTCGGTGTGCCTGACCAGATTGTCCTGAGCGTCGAGTTGCTTCTCGAATCTGCCGGGCAGCAGCGATAGTTTTCTGGCCTGAAGGTCGAAGGCTTTGCCGAAGATCACTTTGCCCGTAGTGTTGACCATCACCGCGAGGTTTATTCGCAGATCGCTGAAGTTCGAGTCGGGAAACTCTGATCTGAGGTACTCGTCATCTGGGGTTTCGACGAAGGCATAAGTGCGATCCCACCGGGCATAGTCGGCCACCGTCCGGCTGATGTTGTTGAGTTCGTACTCGGCAGCGTTAATCGCCCGCTCGATGTCCTGGCTGATGGTTTCCTCTTCGAGCCTGCCGAAGTCTTTTATCACGTAAATGCGCAGCCCAGTGTAGAGAGCCACGATCAGGCCGACGAAACTCAGGCCGATGATCAACAATGTTTTCCGACGAAGAGTCATGACGAAGTTCCGAAGGGCCGCCCCCAGCACACAATAATACCCGAATCGCGCTTTGTATCAGAGAGATTATTTCCCCTGCCCTTGATTTGGAATCCTGGATGAGAACACGAGCGTTGTCAAACCGGAGTGGAGTCGAAGGTGTACGACCATCTGCCAGGGTGTTGACGCCCTGAAAGCATGAAAAGTCGAACAACAGCAGGCTGCCGGCCTGCTGTACATTTTCCGATGAGAGAATCAAACTCCGCTCGCTTCATTCATCGCCAGGTCCATTATGTCGAGCGAGGCTTCGATCTCCTCATCGGTGATGATGAGCGGCATCAGCGTGCGGATGCAGTTGCCCAGAGTTCCGGCAGTGATGGTGATCAATCCGCGTTGCAATGCCCGGCGTGTGAATTCTTCGGCGGCTTCTTTATTCGGCTCTCTGGTAGCGCGATCTTTGACCAACTCCATCGCGCACATCGCGCCCAAGCCTCGAACATCCCCGATTATGGGATACTTTTTCTGAAACTCAATGAAGCGGGCGCGCACTCGCTCTCCTATCCCTTCGGCTCGCTCGCACAGCCGTTTGCTCTCTATGACATCGAGCGCAGCGAGCGCGGCGCGACACGCAAGCGGATTGCCCCCGAACGTGCCGCCCAGTCCTCCGACCGCAGGGTGATCCATTATCTCAGCCCTTCCGGTGATCGAAGAGATTGGAAGCCCGCCGCCGAGCGATTTCGCAGTGATGATGATGTCAGGCTCTACTCCGAGTTGCTCGCACGCAAACAGCGTCCCCGTTCTTCCCATCCCCGTCTGCACTTCATCGGCTATCAGAAGGATTCCGTTCGCTCGACAAACTTCCTGCAACTCAGCGAAGAACTCGCGCGGCGGAGGGACGAATCCGCCTTCGCCAAGCGCCGGCTCGACTATCACTGCCGCGACGGATTCCGCCGCGACGTATCGCTTGAAGAAATCTTCCATAGCCGCGCCCGCGCACCGCAATAGGCAATCGGGATACGAGAGTCCATAAGCGCAGCGATAACAGTAGGCGAAAGGGAGGCGATAGACTTCAGGCGCGAACGGGCCGAAGCCCGATTTGTAGGGCTTGATCTTGCTCGTAAGCGAAAGAGCCAGAAGAGTGCGACCGTGAAAAGCGTCCTCGAAAGCGATCACTCCCGACCGGCCCGTGTAATGACGAGCAATCTTGACGGCGTTCTCCACTGCCTCGGCTCCGCTGTTTGCAAAAAAAGTCTTCTTCGCAAACTTTCCGGGAGTGAGGTGATTCAACCTTTCGGCAAGCTCGATGTACGGCTCGTACATCGTCACGTGAAAGCAAGTGTGCAGGAAGTCATCGGCCTGAGACTTGACCGCTTCGACGACTTCATCGGCGCATGAGCCGACGTTGAGGCAGCCGATGCCGCCCGCAAAATCGATGTAGGTGTTGCCATCGACGTCTTCGACTATTGCTCCGCTTGCGCGACGGACGAATACGGGAGCGACATTGAACGGCCCGCGAGGCACTGCTGCCACTCTTCGGGCGAACAACTCGCGCGAACGCGGGCCGGGAATTTCTGTCACCTGTTTTATCATCTCCGGCTCCTCCTTTCTACCATTGCCCTCATCGCCGACTTGCGCCCGACTGAAATCGCATAAGCGAAATCAGAGCTTGCGCCGACCGAATCGGTGTTGGCGAAAAAGATTTTTCCGAAAGGCCGCGAAGCCACAGGAGCAAATCGTGTGTGCAGGCCAGGAATGGATGACATCATCGGATGACCGCGACGATAGATTCTCACTTCCATCACCTTGCTTCGCGCGCCGGGAAACCATCGCTCCAACTGATCGACGACTTCGTTTCCTATGCCTGTCACATAATCATCCGATTGCGCCAGAATCCGGTTCATCTCAGGCAAAGGAACGTAACAGGTGAGCACGTGCTTTCGCTTCATATCGCCGCCGTCGCGGTTTATCACCCAGTCGGCGACGTTGAAATCAACAATGAGCGAAGGCGCGGGAATGTTGGTGTCGAACGAGCGATCATAAACCGCTTCGCTCATGCAGACGTTGACGACCAGATAGGGAGCGTAACGAAAGCGGTTCATCGCTTCGCGCTGATCGGCGGGCAATCCCGCGATCAGAAGTTTTGCGATGAACTTGGGCGCGGCCATGATCGCGGCCCCTGCCGAGAGGGTGCGGATTTCGCCATCGTGAAAATAGCTGACTTCGACTCTGCCCGCGCGATTGGCGACGCGCAGAGCGGTCGCGCCGCCCAGCACGCGCCCCGCGCCTGCCGATTCTATCTTCTCGCGCATAGCTTCAGAGATGCGGCCCAGCCCGCCGGGAAAAGTGAAGCGGTGAGGCTCGACTCCGCCGCACCATCGCATAGCCTCGACGCCGACATAAGCGGAAGTCGCATCGGCCTTCGCGCCCCAGTTGTTCGGCCCGTAGTTGTCGAAGAACTGTTTGACTTCGATGGCGTAAGGCTTCATCAGTTGGGCGAAAGTCAGACGGTCTAGTTTCCGTTTGTTCTTTTCAGGATCGATTGCCAGCATATCGCGCTTGAAAGCGATGAAACTCTTTCGCACCGATTCCCTGTAAGGAGCCTTATGAATGCCCTCGCCCCAGAATTCCGGTACGAGTTGGCCATCAATGATCGCCGCATCGATTGAATTGATGCGATAAGGCTTCATCCCGATTTCATCGCAGAAGCTTTCAAGCTCCGTCGCACTGTTCCACGCCACGCCGGTCGAGTACCAGACGCCCTCCCACTGTTCGCTGATGGCGTTGCCTCCGACGCGCGGCTCTTTTTCGACGAGCAGTATATTGCGGTCGCGCAGCGTGTAAGCTGCCGCAAGCCCGCTCGGCCCTCCGCCGACGATGATCGCTTCATAATGTTTCTCAGGCGGCGGAAAACGGAACTGCTCGCCGTCTCTCACGCGATGACAGAGGGCATTGGCTTCGCCGCCCAGCCGCGAAGTCGCGCCCTCGGCCAGCAGGTGTTCGGGAAACGCGCACGAAAGAGCCGCGCCGCTGATTACTGTCCTGATGAATTCTCTTCGTTTCATGCATTGTCCTTCGTCACTTGTCCTTCGTCATTTGCTTTGTGTTGGCAAATTACAAAGGACGAATGACCAATGACAAACTCAATACCACCCGATCGGCTGCTCGCTGAGATTGATATGCACCTGTTTGGTTTCGAGGTATTCTTCAACTCCCCAGTGGCCAAGCTCGCGCCCGAAGCCCGACTGCTTGAACCCGCCCCATGGGGCTTCGACATAAGTCGGCTGCATGTGATTGACCCAAACGATTCCGGCGCGAAGCGATTTGACCGCGCGCATCGCCTTGAAAATGTCGCGGGTCCATACGGCAGCGGCAAGCCCGTAGTGCGTGTCGTTGGCGATGCGAATTGCTTCCGCTTCGTCATCAAACGGGATGACAGCCGCGACCGGGCCGAAAATTTCTTCCTGAGCTATGCGGCTGCTGTTGTCCACATCGTAAAAAATAGTCGGCTGAATGAAGAACCCTCGATCCAGACCCTCGCCCGTCGCGCGAGAGCCGCCCGCTGCGACCTTCGCTTCTTTCTTTCCGACTTCGAGATACGCAAGCACTCGCTCGAACTGCTCGCGGCTCACGAGCGGCCCCATCTTCGTCTCGCGGTTCATCCCCGCGCCCAGTCTTATGCCTCTGGCTTTTTCGACCATGCGGTCGAGGAAATCTTTATAGATGGATTTCTGAACGAGTATTCGACTTCCGGCTGAACAGACCTCGCCCTGATTGATGAACACGCCGAAGAGCGCGCCATCGACAGCCGCTTCGAAATCTGCATCGGCAAAAAATATGTTCGGCGATTTCCCGCCGAGTTCGAGCGAGACTCGTTTGAGGCTGTCGCTTGCAGACCGCATTATGAGCTTGCCTGTTTCTACCGAGCCGGTGAATGCGATTTTGTCCACGCCTGCGTGCGCAACCATCGGAGCGCCTGCCGTCGGGCCAAACCCGGTGACGATGTTGACCACTCCGGGCGGGATGCCTGCTTCACGGATGAGTTCTCCGAGGGCGAGAGCCGAAAGCGGCGTCTGTTCTGCGGGCTTGAGCACCGTCGCGCAGCCAGCGGCAAGAGCGGGCGCAAGTTTCCAGGCAGCCATCAACAGAGGATAGTTCCAGGGAATGATCTGCGCGGCGACTCCGACAGGCTCGCGCAGCGTGAGGCTCAAAGCATTGTCGGGGACGGGAAGGACTTCGCCGTGAATCTTGTTGGCCAGCCCTCCGTAGTATTCGAAGCAGGTGGCGGTGTCGGCCACGTCGTACTCGGCTTCGACGATTGGCTTGCCGGTGTTGAGGCAATCGATTTCGGCGAGTTGCGCCGCGTCTCTTCGAATAAGCTCGGCGAGTTTGAGAAGCGCGCGTCCGCGATCCTGCGCCGTAGTGTCAGGCCACCACGCGCCCGAATCAAACGCACTGCGCGCGGACTTCACCGCAAGTTCGATATCGGCAGAGTCGGCATCAGGCACGGTACAGATGACTTCCTCGTTAGCGGGATTGATGACTTCCAGCCTTCTGCCGGAGAGGCTATCGACCCATTCTCCGTTTATCAGCATTTTGTCTCTCATGATTTCCTCCTCAAAAAACAGTGGTCAGTGGTCGGTTTTTCATCCTTTCAAGGTGTTGTCACTGATCGCTATCGATCAATCTGTCGTCGCCCTGCTCGTTTCCGGCGATGGCGTTCTTATCTTCGCCGCGCCCAGTTGATAAAACAGCGCAGCAGGCGCGATGAACAGCGCGCTTCCCAAAACGATTTTGATTTCATAGCTCCACACATTTTCGACCGATTCAGGCGGAATGAACGCCAGCACTATTCCGATGGCTGTTATGAAAAACCCGATAGCTCCTGCCGCGTAGCACGGCCACGACCTGCGGAAGAATCCTTCGCCTGCCTCGAATTTCTCAGGATCGCTGCGAACCAGTATGAGCGAGGCGAACATATACAAAAACGGAATGAGTTGAATGATGACCGCAGTCTGAAGAAGCACCAGATAGATTTCAGCCACCTTCGATCCGCCAAGCGAGCCAATGAGTATCGCAACGGTCGAAGCGGCGGCCTGCACTATAAGCGCGATGTGCGGCGTGTTATATTTCGCATGCGTCTTTCCCATCGCATCAGGCAGATAGCGATCAAGCCCTATGACGAACGGAACGCGCGCCGCGCCTCCGACCCACGCCGAAGTGTTGCCCGCAACATTGAGGCTCAACAACAACGCAATCGGAGTGAGCAGCATCGGCAGGTTTATTTCTTCGGTCACGCGACTCACAGCCTGAAGTATGCCTTCGATGGCTCCTATCTCTGAAGAAGGAATCGCGGCCTGCAATGAAAAAGTGCAGAGCAGATAAAGCAGGACTATGAACACGCCCGCAGTGATGACCGCGCGCGGAATGTTTCTGCCGGGGTCTTTGATCTCGTCAGCCATCACCGGGCCGAGTTCGAGTCCCACATAGTTGAAACACACTATCGAAAAGAGCGACAGCGCGCGCCAGTCGCCGAGGCCGGGGATAATCGCTTCAGGGGTGAAGCCTGCTGCAAGGCCGCGACTGTTGATGGCGATGACGGCGACGCCGACGATTACTGCTGTCGTCAGAAATGTTCCTGCCGCGCCCGTGTTCTGAATCCATTTGCCCACTCCGAGGCCGAGTATGTTGAGCGCGGTTATCGCCCACAGCAATGTGATCGATACCGCAACCAGGTAGATTCGATTCTGGCCGAGCCACAGAGTCTTTTCTCCTCCGATGTAAGCGGAAAACCCCACCAGGTAGAAAAGCAGAGTGGGAACATAAAAAATATTGTTGGTCCAGTAGCACCAGCCTGAGAAAAAACCGTGAAGGTCGCCGAAGGCCGATTTAGTCCAGAGATAAACGCCGCCTTCGTGCGGGTAGCGTTTCGAGAGTTCGAGCACGGCTATGGCTTCAGGTATGAAAAAGAGCAAAAAGGCCAGCGCCCAGAACGACAGCGCGCTAGGCCCCGCTCCGGCCACGACGGGCAGAGCATTGAGGTTGACTACTGCCACGATCATCATCAGCGTGAGGTCGAGGCGACCCAGGGATCGTTTGAGTTTCGGAGTCTGCTGGCTCATTCGAGATGAATGGCGATAACTGCCCGCTGGCGTTTTCGCAGTCGGCTGAAAAGATCGCCGATCTTCTTTGACCACCCGTACTTTTGGCGAAGAAGCGCGTGGCCGAGTTGGTCTTCCTTGCCTTCGACTATTCGAGCTTCGGCTTCTATCCACTCGCCTGTTACTCGGCCTCGCAGGGTGCAGGGAGCGATCCTGACGCGCGGGTTGTTGCGAATGCGTTTGACCTTGCCCGCGTTTGCCAGCGAGTAGATGTAAAGCGCGCCGCCGCTTTCGACAAACCATACAGGAGTTGCAACGCCCTGCCCGCTGCGACGGAAGCTTTCGAGACTGATGTATTTTTCACCGGCGAACCGTTTGAGTTTATCGGAGTCGGTCATGCGGGCAACTCCTCTACGATTTCCAATCTGAAATCTGCGGCCTGCTCAGGATGCGCAAGGCGAGGGCTGTAGATGCGCGCGACCTGCTCGACCTCAACATTTGGGACAGCCACGAAAACCCTTGTGTTGTCCGGCAGACGAACATCGTCTTTAAGCCTTATATGGACGTTGTCAACGACTCCTTCAATAGTCAGGACGCTCATATCCTCACCCCCTTTGTGTTGTGTATCCCAAACACATTGGCGCTGATTTTATCACCCCTCGGCCACCATCGGCGCGATGTCGGCGAATGCCGCAAGATGACGGTCGATATCTTCTTCGGTGTGCGCGACCGAAATCGTCCACTGCTCGTCCCACGCCCAGGGCTGAACTATCACTCCGCGATTGAGCATGCCGAACCAGTAAATGCGCCAGCGGTGATCGTCTATCGAAAGCCAGTCGCGGTAGTTCCTCACCCGCTTGTCGGAAAGCATCAATGTGCCGTTTGCGCCTGCGCCGGTGACGTAACCAGGCACGCCCGCTTTCTCGATTATCTCCGCATAGCCTCTCATCAATCGCTCGTTTAATGTGAAGACATGTTTGTAAGCGTCATCGGTCAGCACTTCCTTGAGCGTAGCGATGCCTGCAGCCATAGCCAGCGGGTTTGTGTTGTATGTTCCGGCGTGAAACGCCCGACCGCTTCCAACGGTGTTCATTATCTCGCCGCTCGAAGCAAACGCCGCAAGCGATGTCCCTCCTCCGATGGACTTGGCCAGCGTGATGATGTCCGGCTTCATTCTGAAATACTCGCACGCGCCTCCGCGACTGAGCTTCGCGCCTGTCTTGACCTCATCGAATATCAGCAATGCGCCGTGTTTGCGACAAAGCTCCTGAAGTCCTTCGAGGTATCCCTCGTCGGGCATCGCTATGCCGATGTTCATCATTATCGGCTCAAGAATGACCGCCGCAACCTGGCCCGCGTTTTCTTCAAACAATCTCTCGACGCCGATGAGATCGTTGAAGCTTGCGGGCAGCGTGTTTTCTACGACCGCCTGTGGAATGCCTTCGGAAGCGGGAACCTGATTGGGATGAGAAGCGTCTCCGGCAAGTTCGAGCGCGGGCTTGAAGCTGACTAACACCGCGTCGTGAACTCCGTGATAGCAGCCTTCCATCTTGATAATTTTGCTTCGCCCGGTGTGAGCGCGCGCGAGCCGTATGGCGTGGCTTGTGGCCTCGGTTCCCGAATTTGCGAAACGGACTTTCTCTACCGGGAAGCGCGAGCAGATTTCGCGAGCAAGCTCTTCGCTCAACTCATCGGGCATTCCCCACATCGTCCCGCGCTCAAGCCGCGACTGAATCGCCGCGACCACCTTCGGATGGCAATGGCCCGCCATCAGCGCGCCGAAGCAGAGACCGAAATCGATGTACTCGTTTCCATCGACATCCCACAGATGCCCGCCGTGGGCGTGATCGGCAAAAATCGGATTAGGCGAGTAAGCGCGAAAATTGCTCCCGCATCCGAGAGGCAGATAC
>CAZPQE010000026.1:0-24568 GCA_964588615.1 uncultured Clostridia bacterium
GGAACTGCTCGCCATGCGCTCGATCTTTCTGTCGAAACTCGTCTATCAGACCTACAACGGATACGTGTTATCTCAGTTCAAGAAGCTGGAGCAGGACATACGCGCTCGCGGCTCGATCAAGTGGAAACACGCTATGCATCTCGTAAGGCTGCTGATTTCAGGAGTGACTGTGCTCAGGGAGGGTCACGTGCCTGTTCGCGTCCGGGAGCATCGAGAGCGGCTTCTTGCCATACGTCGCGGAGAAGTTCCCTGGGAAGAGATCAATGCCTGGCGACTCGACCTGCACAGGGAATTCGACGAGGCATTCGAGCAGACGAAACTGCCTGAGCGGCCTGATTACCAGCGGGCCAATGAGTTTCTGCTCAAAGCGCGGCGAGCATTGGTGAGCTATGAATGACGAACTTCTGATTTCCGAGATTCGCCGTCAGCCTTACAGGCTGCTGTTTGCCACGGTAAGTGGCGCGCACCTCTACGGCTTTCCTTCGATGGATTCGGATTACGACCTGCGCGGCGCGCATATTCTTCCTGTGCGCGAGGTCATCGGGTTGAATGCCGCGCGAGAAACCATAGAGGTTTCCGAAGTGCGCGAGGGCGAGCAGATCGATCTCGTCACCCACGACGTGAAGAAATTCTTCTCGCTGCTGTTGAAGAAAAACGGCTACGTCCTCGAACAGCTTTTCTCGCCGCTCGTCGTGCATACGACGCCTGAGCATAAAGAGTTGAAAGCGATAGCCCGCGGGTGCATCACGCGCCATCACAGCCACCACTATTTCGGGTTCGCCGAAACTCAATGGAAACTGTTCGAGAAAGAGCGACCGCGAAGAGTCAAGCCGCTGCTTTACGTTTATCGCGTGCTGCTCACCGGAATAAATCTTATGCGCACAGGGCGCGTCGAAGCCAACCTCGTCGCTCTCAACGAGGATTTCAAGTTGCCATTTCTGCCTGAACTGATCGCCCGAAAACTTGAAGGGCCGGAGAAGTCCGCGCTCGAAGATTCAGATGTTTCATTTCATCGAAGCGAGTACGAACGATTGAGGCGTGAGCTTGAAGAAGCGTATCAAAACAGCCATTTGCCCGAACGCCCGACGGCAAAAGACGCGCTCAATGATCTGCTGGTGCGCTTGAGACTGGGCGATCAATCCGACCCGCCCGCGTAGAGCGATTCGATCAACTCCCGGTGTTTTTCTTCGACCACCCGGCGGCGCACTTTGAGCGTGGGCGTAAGCTCTCCGCTATCGATGGTGAACTCGCGCGCAAGCAACGCCGTCCGCTTCACCTTTTCATAATCCGCAAGCGTGCGCGTCAACCGATTCAACTCCGCTTTGTACAAATCCACCACCCGCCGGTCTTCGATCAACTGCTCGCGGTCCGTCGCGTCTATGCCCTCCTGCTTTGCCCACGCCCGCAGCCGCTCGAAATCAGGCACGATCAATGCCGAAACATATTTTCGCTTGTCGCCGATGATGACCGTCTGCTCGATGAACTCGCTCTGGTTGAGCAGGCCTTCGATCATCTGAGGAGCGACGTATTTGCCCGCTGAGGTTTTTATCAAATCCTTCTTGCGGTCGGTGATGAAGAGAAAACCATCTTTGTCGAGATGCCCTATGTCGCCCGTCTTAAACCACCTTCCGCCGCTGTCATCTGTGAATGCCTCGCGGGTCTCTTCATCCTTTTTGAAATAACCCTCGAATACGTGCGGGCCGCGCGTGAGTATTTCATTATCTTCGGCGATTTTGACTTCGACGCCCGTGATCGCAGGCCCGACCGACCCGACGCGATGACGCTTCAAGGTGTTGACTGAAATCACCGGAGAGGTTTCCGTCAGCCCGTAGCCCTGAAGCACGGGGATGCCTGCGCCTGTGAAAAAGAGCGCGATGTCCGAAGGAAGCGCCGCGCTGCCTGAAACGATTCGCTTCATCCTGCCGCCCACGACTTCTCGCAGTTTGCCAAATACCAGATGGTCGGCTATCTCATGCTGAAGCTCAAGCAGCGGAGGAATGGGTTTGCCTTCAGTTGAAAGTTCCGCTGTGCGGCGCGCGACCGCGCTCGCCCACTCGAAGAGTTTCTTTTTGAATATGCCGCCGTCGGAGGCCGACTTCTGAATGCGCGAGTAGATTTTTTCGAGCAGTCGCGGCACTGCCGACATCAACGTGGGCCGCACTTCTTTCATATCCGAAGCGACGGTTTCTATGCCGCCCGCGTAGTTGATCTGCACTCTGTAGTGCATGCACAGATATAAAACCATGCGCTCGAATATGTGCGACATCGGCAGGAACGAAAGCATGAAGCTGTCAGGCTCTATTTCGAGAAACGCGCCTGCCGAGACTGCATTGAATGTGATGTTAGCGTGAGTGAGCAGAGCGCCTTTAGGCTCGCCCGTCGTCCCCGATGTGTAAATGATCGAAGCGAGATCAGCGGGATGCACATCTGAAGAGAGCGCGTCGTAAAGATCAGGCTGTTCGGCGGCGAGCCGCGCGCCTTCGGCTTCGAGTTCTTCGAAGGAGATGACGTTTTCGCCTTCGACGCCCGGCTGGAATGGAATCACTCTGAGGTCGGGGAATTTACTGAGCGCGGCGTCTACTCGTTTGATCTGCTTTGCGGTCGAGATGAAAAGCAGTCGCGGCTCGGAGTCGCGCAGGATGTATTCGACCTGTTCGACTGACTGAGTGGGATAGATGGGGACGTTGATCGCGCCATTCGAAAGGATCGCATAATCGCTCACAGACCACAGCACGCCGCTTTCGGCAAGGATAGCGACGCGGTCGCCCTTGCGCACGCCCTGATGGTAGAGACCCAGCGCAATGTTGCGCACGCGACCGAGCAGGCGTTCGGCGGTCATCGCCGTCCACTGTTTGTTTTGTTTGAATCGAACGGCTTCGCGCGAAGGGTTTGCGGCGACCGAGCCTTTGAGCAGTTCGACCAGAGTTTTTGGATTAGAGTTTTGCATGTTGCTCTGAACTGAAGCCGTCTCGGAAAAGCGCGCTCATTTTAATTCGACCCCGCGCGGATGTAAATCGAAATCGTCCGTTGTCATTTGTCCTTTGCAAAGAAGCAATGACAAGAGGCAAGGGACAAAGTGTGCAGTTTTCAAAAGTCGGTCGAATCCCTCCGACGGAAGTCGGAGGATATTTCAAATCCAACCTACAGCAAAAGCTTCAGGCTGCATTAAATCCCTCCGACGGAAGTCGGAGGATATTTCAAATCCAACCTTCGAAGGCTGGGCTTGGACTCCTCCCCCACGTTGGGGGGATTTAAAAGATAGCCAATCCTCCGTGTGTAGGCAGGATTTGCAAGCACCCCCAACTGCCGTTGGGGGGATGCGGTGAAAGCCAGCCGACTTTTGAAAACTGCGCCCAGGGACAAAGGGCAACGGCGTTGACTTGATCCGTCGCTTTCCTGTGTAATCGGCGAATGAATAAGAAACTGCTGACCGCTGAATGGATATTGCCCATCACTTCGCCGCCCATAAGCGATGGCGCAGTCGTCGTCGAAGATGACCGGATAATTTCAGTCGGCTCGAAAGCCGATGTTTTATCGCGCGACGATCTGCGCGACGCCGAACTTATGGATTTCGGGCGCGCTGCAATTCTGCCGGGATTTGTCAACACGCACAGCCATCTGGAACTCACGCTGATGCGCGGCTTTTTGGAAGACCTCTCCTTTCGAGACTGGATAACTCGCCTGTCACAGACCAAGACTGAAAAGCTCTCGCAGGAAGACCTCGACGCTTCGGCCCGGCTGGGCGCTCTGGAAGCCATTCGAGCGGGCATCACTACTATGGCCGATACGGGCGATTCGTCATCAGCTTTCGACGCGCTCCTCGAAAGCGGGCTTCGCGGCATCGCTTACCGCGAAGTATTCGGCCCCGACCCTGCGGTTGCCGCGTCGAGCCTCGAAGGTCTTCGCGCGAAGGTCGAAGATATGCGCTCGCGCGAGTGCGAGCGCGTGCGCGTCGGAGTTTCTCCGCATACACCCTATACCGTTTCAGGCGAGTTGTTTCGCCGGGTCGTCGAATATGCCAGAGAAGAATCGCTCGACGTGTGCATTCACGCGGCGGAATCTCTCATCGAAGAGCGTTTCCTGAAAGAAGGCGCGGGCGAGTTTGCCGACCGTCTCCTCGCTCGCAACATCGAGTGGCAAGCGCCGGGGCTTTCGACGATCAGATATTTCGATTCTCTCGGGGCGCTCGACTGCGCGCCGCTTCTGGTTCACTGCGTCCGCGTTGACGCTGGCGACATCGAGTTGATGGCGCGGCGCGGCGCGAGGGTGGCTCACTGCCCGAAATCGAATGCGAAACTGGGTCATGGCATCGCGCCGCTCGGTCGAATGATCGAAGCGGGCCTTACGGTCGGGCTTGGCACAGACAGCGTGGCTTCGAATAATCGCTGCGACATAATCGATGAGGCGCGCTTCTGCGGCCTGATTCATCGCGCTGCGCTTCGTTCGTTCGATCATCCTTCTGCGGACGAACTGCTCCGACTGGCGACTCTCGATGGCGCTCGCGCTCTCAGACTCGACCGACAGATCGGCTCGATACAAGCGGGCAAGCAGGCCGATCTTGTGGCAATTGATCTTTCGAAGACGCACAACACGCCTGCGCATGATCCGGCGACAGCGATTCTCTTCAGCGCGTCGGCTTCAGACGTGATGCTGACGATGGTCGCAGGCCGCGCGCTCTTCGATGGACGAGAAGTGAAGACGCTCGACGAAGAAGAAATCAAAGCGCGTGTGCGGGCAGCAGTCGAACGCATGTGAGCGCAGACTCGTTGAGTTCCCTCACAACTTCCTCACTCGCGGCTCACGCTTCTTATGCGCTGCGCCGTTAAACTCTCACTCTCGGCTCACTGTAGCCCGGCATCCAAAGCGAAGCCGAAGGCATCAGAGCGCGTTGAACACAACACATTCTTTTCGGAGGCAAGCTCATGGTCAAAAGAGTCTTCGCTATAGGACTGGTTTACCTCATCGCCGTCCTCGGATGGATGGCGCTGGGAGGCACTATCGTTTATCGAACCGAAAATCAGGACACCAGGCTTCGCAAGGAAGTCGGCCAGCTGTGGGGAATCCCTGTCGAGCAACGCGCGCCCGCCGGACTGCTCAAAGTCGAGCGTCAGGTTCAGACCGAGAAATGGGATGCGACAGCTAAAAAGAAAACCGTCGTCAAAGAAATCGTCACAGAAGAGTACGACGCGCCCATCATCCAGAGCGACATCAAAGCCGATTTCCGCCTCGACCAGAGACAAAAAGGCCTGCTGTGGTATTCGACTTACGATGTCGAATTTTCGGCCCTCTACACTTTCGAGAACCCGCAGGACAAAAGCGGCGAACTCACGTTGAGGTTCGCGCTGCCTGCCGCAAACGGTCGCTACGACAAATTCAAATTCGAGGTCGATGGCGCATCTGTCCCATTCAACCGACAGGACGCCAGCCTCCTTGTGGCCCATGTTCCCTGCGCCGCCCGCTCGCGCCATCAACTGGCGATCAACTACGAAACCAAAGGCATGGATCGCTTCATTTATCGCTTCGGCGAAGGCATCAGCGAAGTGCGAAACTTTCAACTCACTGCGCTGACCGATTTCGGCGGCTACGATCATCCGCAGGACTCGATCTCGCCCGATATGAAAGAGCAGTCGGACAAGGGCTGGCGTCTCACCTGGCAATACGATCATCTGATCTCAGGGAACGGAATCGGGATAGAGACTCCGCAGAAGATCAATCCCGGCCCGATGGCCGCGCGCATATCGTTCTTCGCGCCGGTGTCGCTCGGCTTTTTCTTCTTTCTCATCCTGATCGTCTCCGTGCTGAAGAAAATAGATATTCACCCGGTGAATTATTTCTTCCTCGCGGCATCGTTCTTCGCCTTCCATCTGCTGCTTTCTTATCTGGTCGATCACATCTCGATTCACGTCGCGTTCGTGATATGCTCGCTGGTTTCGATCTTTCTGGTGGTGTCTTACATGCGGCTCGTTACCGGCAGTCGCTTCGCTTACTTCGAGGTCGCAATCGCTCAGGTGATTTATCTGATCGGTTTTTCCTATGCGTTCTTCTTCGAAGGGTTCACCGGGCTTTCAGTGACGATAGGCTCCATCCTAACTCTGTTCGTGGTGATGCAGATGACTGCGCGGATCAACTGGTCGGAGAAGTTTCAGCTTGCCGGGGAGTCAACTCGCGCGATGGATGGAATGGGGCTAAAATCTCCGGGTGCGAATCACTGAGATATACAAAAGCATTCAGGGCGAATCCTCCTTTGCGGGACTGCCGTGCATATTCGTTCGGACTACAGGTTGCGACAGTCGATGTAGCTGGTGCGACTCGGAATTTACCTTCACCGGCGGCACGCAGATGACGATTGACGAAATAATCGCAGAGGTAGAAAAACTGGATTGTAACTTAGTGGAACTGACAGGCGGCGAGCCGCTGTTGCAACCCGATATCTACCCCCTCGCAACGCAGCTTGCCGACCTGAGCCACAGGGTTTTGATCGAGACGGGAGGACACCGCGACATATCACGACTCGATGAGAGAGTAATCCGCATAATGGATTTGAAATGTCCCGCGTCGGGCGAATGCGACAAGAATCTGTGGTCTAATCTTGAGCATCTGCGTGTGCAGGATGAAGTGAAATTCGTCCTCGCCGATCGCGCCGATTACGAATGGGCGAGGGAGACGATTCGCCAGCATCGCCTTGAAGAGAGAGTCGGCATTTTGATCTCGACTGCGTTCGGGCTTATCGATCCCCGGCAGGTCGTCGAGTGGATGCTCGAAGACCGATTGCGAGCGAGGTTTCAGCTTCAGCTTCACAAATACATCTGGCCGTCGGATGCGCGGAGAGTTTGATTGAATCTTGATTCGTCTGATGAGGTGATGTAGCTTCTGGTAAGACTATGTGGGACGATATCAAACAACGACGACTCGACGAACTGCGAAGACAGGAAGCGGCGGGCGCGCTGAACGATGATGATCGCTGTAAGCTCGATCAATTGATTGATGAACTGGAGCAGGAAGAATGGAGCAGGTTGCATCCTGCTCTGGATCGTCTCGATCAGCAACAGACCGACCTTGAACGACAGGTCGCTGACACGCGAGCGCAGAATGCGGAGCTTGCGGCGATCGCCCGTCGTCAGGCCGACTTGCTGACGCGAGCCAGAACTCAATTGAATGATTTGCTCGCCGAACAGTCTCTACTGAAATCAGAGCTTGAGCGCGCTTTGAGTCAATGAGAGCCGCTTGACTGCGAAAGCCTGAGATGAGTAATTGCCATAATCGGGCGTTTTTGTTTGATTGAAAATGTGAAGCAAGACATAAAAGAAACTGTCCGCCGCGCATACGACTTTCGATGCGGCTATTGCGACGTGCGGGAAGAAGAGGCGGGCAGCGAACTGGAAGTGGATCATTTTCAACCTCGCTCGGCTGGCGGCGGAGACGATCCGCAAAATCTCGTTTACTGCTGCACGACCTGCAATCGATTCAAAGGCGACTACTGGCCTGCAAGCGATGCATTTCCTCTCCTGTTTCACCCTCAACGTGATGATCTCTCCGAACATTTGCGCGAAGAAGATGACGGGCGAATAACTCCTCTGAGTGAAAGAGGCGCTTTTCGAACGCCTGCGCCTCAATCGCCCGCCTCTCGTGGCTTTGCGCCGCGCCCGTCAGAATAACGCCCGCCTTCTGAGCGAACTGACCTTTTTACGCTCGGAGCAGGATGAGATGCGAAAGCAACTCGCCGCGCGCGACGAAGAAATCAAACAGATTCTCGATCAACTGTCTCGTCTGCTGGGTGAATGAGGTTCACAGCCAAAGCATCACGCCCGATATTATCGAATGGATGCTCGAAGACCGATTGCGAGCGAGGTTTCAGCTTCAGCTTCACAAATACATTTGGCCGTCGGATGCCAGACGGGTTTGATCGGTGCATCAGCTTTCGGCTCCCAGCGCGATCAGTCGGGATTCGAGCCTGCGGCTTTCTCCAACCTTTCTCTTCTGCCTCTCGAAAGAAAGACCTTCGCGCCCCTTTCCGTCCCTTCGGTCCAGGCGACGAATACGCGACCGACCGTTCCCGCAAGGATGGCCGGATAAGAGACTGATTTTTTGTTTCCCGTCACAGCCACAGGCTTCGAGACCGCTCCCGCTTCGCTGACTTCTGCGATGTAAACCCGCTGAATTCCCCAGCCGTCTTTTTCCGCCGGGTCGCGCCCCTGAAATGCGAGCATCATCCGCCCGTCTTCGGAGAGAGACAACGCCGGATGGTCAGCGTCGAGCGCGTCCTTCGACGCGATCACAGGCGGCGCAAACCTCCTGCCCTCGTCATCCGACCACGAGAGGCGTATGCCCGCATTCGCGCCGTCGCCTTCCGAATACCAGGCTATGAAAAGCCGCCGACCCCTCACGCTCATGGTCGGGCCGCTATGGGGGCAGCCGTTTATCTTCCAGTTATCGAAGGCCACGCGAACGGGCGCGCTGAAGGTCGCGCCCCCGTCGGTCGATGTCGCCATCGCCATGTCGCGCGTGTCTTCGGCATAAACAGCTCGCCACGCGATGTGGACCTCGCCTTTCTGACCGAACGCTACGGCAGGGCGGCAGCAGGGACAGACGCCTGCCGACACGCGAATGTTTTTGCCGAAGGTCGCGCCTTTGTCGCTCGACTTCGACATATAGTGGAGAGTTTGAGTGGCGCGGTCGCGACCTCTCGCCTATACCTGGCGGCAGGGAGTACAGATTATGCGGTATCCCCTTCAGAGATGCCGCGCGTCGATTCTCAAAAGCTCTGATCAAAAATGAAACGTCACTGAGCCGGAAATGAAACGCGGGGGCGAAAATTGAACGGGCATTTGCTCGCTCTCCTTCGCTATGCGATAAACCCTGTCTCCCACATTTTCGATACTGAATTGCAAACTCAAACGGTTTCGCTCCCGTCGAAACAGATCGATTCCGAAATAGAGATTCGCGACGAAATGATCCGGCAGGCGGATGAATCCTCCTTCGCTTTCGACCGGAGTGCCGCTTCCGTACTCAAAAGCCGCGCTCGCTCGAAAACCGCTCCGCTTCTCATGCCACGTCAGGCCGGAAACCAGGGTGTGAATCTGATCGAACGCGGCTGGCGCTCGCGCGCCTTCTTCTGCTTCTTCGTGAGCGAAGCCGCCGACTATCGGCCCTGTGAAAAACGCCCTCTGCGCGGTGTAGTCGAAGTATGCCGAAAGTCCAACTCGTTCGATTTCCGCAAGCCGCGACGAGAATTCTATTCCATAAGCCTTGCCTCGATTGAAAGAGGTCGGCAGAAACAGGCGAACATTTTCCAGTTCCGATGTCTCGAATGCGTTTCGGTCTTCGCGCCAGAAACCAGTCAATCGAAAGACCACGCGATTATTTATCGCCTGCCTGACGCCTGCTTCGAAGTGATTGCTGCGCGCGATGCGCGGCGGTCGCTCGCTGAGAGACGCCGACAGCAAAAGATTCTCCACAGGCGGCGGCGCGAAGAAGCGATTGTAGGCGAAGTGAAGGACTGTAGAGGAAAACGAGTAAGCCAGATTGATGCGAGGACTCAAAGCATATCCGCTCGTGACCAGACTGTACTGATCGTATCGCAGTCCGAGATTGGCCGTGAAGTTTTTAGTCAGCCGCAGTTGATCCTGAAAGTAAAGGCTCGCCTGCCCGCCCGTGTTGCGACCGCGAAAATCGAAAGCCCCCTGTTCTTCTTCTTCTTCTTCATGTTCGTCGCTGTGTCCCTCTTCGCGCGGGTCGAAGAAAAAGGTTTCGCGCAATCTGAGCATCGTCAAATCAACGCCCATCTTCAGCGCGTGGCGCGAGCCTTTGTAAAGCGAGTAGTCGCTCTTTGCGCCGAGCGTGACAACAGGGCGAAATCCGCCTGCCTGCAAGGAAAACTGATCGGTGGTCGGAACGAGCCGCGCGCTCACATATCGCTCGTAAAACGAAGTCGACAGCAGAGACGAATCCGAAAAGGTTTGATTCCACGAGAGCGAAACCGTTTGTTCGCGATTGCGCTGAAAGAAATCGCGCCCGCGCAGTTCATCTTCCTCGGTGTTGGGCAACTCGAAATTCGTTCCGCCCCCGTGCAATGTGAGAGTGAAGGAATCTCTATCTGTCCTGTAATCGAACTGCGCGAATCCGCGCGTCCCTTTGCCGCGATCATGAAAAACATTTTCTTCCGGCGTGTTCAAAAAGCGGTCGCTTTGAAACGCCTGCGCATAGAGAAAATATCCGAACCTCTCGGTATGTCCGCCATAATCAATGGCGGCGTTGTCGCGAAGATGATTTCCGAGACCGAAATTCACGCTCCCACGGCTGTCGGCGTCGAAGCCTGTGCGCGTCACGATGTCGAGTATGCCGCCGAAGCGATTGCCGAATTCAGCCGGAAATCCTCCGGTGATGACATTGACCGATTGAATCACGTCCGGCGCAAGCCCGGAGGTGAATAGCTGATGCGGGTTGTCGAAAAACGACACGCCGTTGACGAAGGTGTTGAGCGAGAGTTCGTTGCCGCGCAGGTGCGCGAGATTATCGTGACCTGCGACGGCGCTCGACACGAAAGAAGTCACTATGTCCGACAGATTCGCGCGGCGCGGCGCGGGCAGATCATCGATTTGATCGCGCGAGAGATTCGCAATCGTCGAAGCCTGCGATTCGTTCAGAAGCTTCGCCTCGCTGCGAATAGTTACCTGTTCGCTGACGGTCGCAACCTTAGCGAGTTGAAATTCGATTTGTCGCGTTTCCCGCGGCGAGAGCGTCAGGATGACCTGTTCGGCATAAAACCTGTCAGCCGATGCGATGACTTTGTAGCGCCCCGGACTCAGGATGACAAAAGAAAACTCGCCCGCAGAGTCGGTCGTCGCAGATTGTCGAATATCCACAGAATCGCTTTCGAGTTTCACCGTGGCGCTCGCCACAGGCGAGCCGGTTTCTTTGTCCGTCACGTTCCCTCTGATGCGCTGCTGTGCCGATGCATCAGGCGTGAGCGAGAAAAAAAACAACGCGAGCGCCAAGGACTTCACCAAGCCAAATGAATGAGTTCTCATCTTCTCTCCTCCTTATGTAGTCGGTTGCAGGACAGGAAATCGAGATTCTCCTGCCCTCCAAAGCAGACATCAGCGCGCCCTTGCGGAAAACGGAAATCACACCGCAGGCGCGACTGATATGATCAGGTTGTGGGATGGAGCCGGAACTAAAAGGGAGGAGCGCGAGGAGGGAATGATTCGAGGCAAAGATCGCCGCGCATCGAGTGCGATCTTTGCGAGAAGATAGTGGCAGCCGCGATCAGAATCGATGGACGAGTCGCCGATTGAATCGAAGCGCGTAAAAAGATGTTCGTCGAAGCTCGGCTGACGAGGCATCCTTCGGGGCAGGACTTCGACGCCTCCGCGTTTGCGAAACTCTGACTGCTATCGCGCGGTTTTCCTTTGACTGATGAGCGAGCGGGCTTGCAGCAACAGTAACCATCCGCGATGCAGCAGGCCATCGCGCATGCGTCGTCATTCGTATGAGCGACGAGCGAGACGGGCGCGAGAGTTGCGCCGAGCAAAATCGCCGCCGCGCCGATGAGCGCGCGCAAACGGTTCACAGGATTTTGCAAACGGTCTTTCACAGCGCCGCTACTTTATCACAGCCCGCTTTTCATGTCACAAAAAAAATGCGCGGCTGGCTTTTATGTCACAAAAATTTTGACCGATCTGCTCACATCCCCATGATGCTGTAGCCGCTGTCGACATGAAGCACTTCGCCTGTGATTCCGCGTGAGAGGTCTGAGAGCAGAAACAGCGCGGCGTCGGCCACCTGATCCTGATCCACATTGCGACGAAGAGGCGCGTGATTGCGCATGTGTTCCAGTATTTTGATAAACCCGCCGATGCCTGCCGAAGCCAGCGTGCGAATAGGTCCAGCCGATATTGCATTGACACGGATGCCCTGCGGGCCGAGGTCCGACGCCAGATAGCGCACGCTCATGTCGAGCGCGGCTTTGGCCACCCCCATCACGTTGTAATGCGGAATGACGCGCTCTCCTCCCAGATAAGTCAGAGTGAGTATGCTCCCGGCCCGGCCTTCCATCAGCGGGGCGGCGTGGCGCGCGATGGCCGCAAGCGAGTAGACGCTTATATCCTGAGCTATGCGGAAGCCCTCGCGCGAGGTGTCGACGTACTCGCCTTCGAGCTCTTCCTTCAGGGCAAAGGCGATGGCGTGAACCACGAAATCTATATGGCCGAGCTTCTCTTTCAACTGCGCGAACACTGCTTCTATATCTTCGTCTTTAGTCACGTCGCAGGGCAGCACGAGCGGGTCTTTGAGCGACGAGGCAAGCTCGCGGGCGTTTTCTTCAAGGCGTTCGCCCTGATAAGTCAAAGCTATGCGCGCGCCCTCTTCGTTTGCGCGGCGGGCGATGGCCCACGCGATGCTGCGCTTGTTTGCCACTCCGAAAACTATTCCGGTTTTTCCTTCCAGAAGCATGGTCTCTTTGTCCTTTGTCTTTTGTCAGTTATCAGTTGCAGAAGACGACGGGCAACTGACGACGGACGACTGACAGATATTCATTGCCTTTTTTCAGGCGTGATCTTCAGGGTCATCTCTTTCCCGTCGCGGCGGACGACGATGTCTATCTCTTCGCCTGCGCGAATCTCGCCCAGCGCGTAGGTGTAATCGTAAACGGTCTTGATCGTTATGCTGCCGAGTTTCGTTATCACATCGCCCGCGCGCAGGCCCGCTTTTTCGGCAGGCGAACCCGGACGCACGCCATCGAGTTTCAGTCCGTCATTTGAATCTCCGTAGCTGGGCACTGTGCCAAGATAAACCCGAAAGCCTCGCCCTGCTGGTCTCGCTTCGCTCTTCACTTTCGTGAACGCCACCCGCTCCGGCTCGTTCGCCACAGACAGAGCGATGTCGCCGACGTAAGCGGCGATGCGGCCTGCGCCTTCGGCGTTGATCTTTTCAGCCGTGTCCGAGGGCTTGTGATAATCGTCGTGCGTGCCGGTGAAGAAAAAAAGCACTGGAACATCGCGCACATAAAAAGACTGATGATCGCTCGGCCCTAAGCCGTCCTGATTGAAACTCAGCTTGAAGCGATTGCCGTCAGCAGTGTTGAGTTTTTCCAGAAGCGGCTTCCACACAGGCGACGTGCCTACGCCGCTGACTGTGAGCGAATCGTTTCGCAATCGTCCAACCATATCCATGTTGAGCATCGCTACGGTCGAGGCGAGCGGAACGGCAGGATTTTTCGTGTAAGCCGCCGAGCCGAGCAATCCGAGTTCTTCAGCAGAGAAAGCTATGAAGACGATGCTTCGTTTCGGTCGCCTGATCGAAAGTACCCGCGCCAGCTCAAGCAGGGCGGATGTACCCGAGGCGTTGTCGTCTGCGCCGTGATGTATTTCACCTTCGGGACGTTGGGCAAGCGATTCCGTCCCGCCAAATCCCAGGTGGTCGTAGTGCGCGCCGATAACGACATACTGAGAAGCCAGATGCGGATCGCTTCCGCCTATTATGCCGACGATGTTCGATCCCCGGCCTTCGACTTTCACAACATCGGTTTTGAATTCGATGATCGCGCCTAGCGGCAGGGCCGAAGGATTTTCTCTTGCGCGCTTTTCGATATCGGCGACGGAAGATTTTTCCGAAGCGAGAAGGGCGTCGGCGGCTTTGCGACTGAGGACGACAGCCGGGATGCCGGCGTCGAGGAAGTTTATTTCGTGGCGCAACCTTGAGAGGCGATCATCTTTGAAGTTCTGCTCGGCGCTGATGAATATGACTCCGCGCGCGCCTTTCTCGCGGGCCTTTATGGTTTTCTTCTGGACTTCGAGTCCGGGCGCGGTGTGTTCGGCAAAGCGCCCATGCGGGTTATCGCCGTCGGGGCTGCCGCGAAGTATGAGCGCGATTTTCCCGGTCACATCCGCTCCGGCATAGTTGTCGTATTGAAGTTCGGGCGCGCTTATGCCGTAGCCGACGAACACGACGGTTGAGGATGCGAGGGTCGAAGCAGAAAAGGCAAGGGGCATGAAATCTTCTTCGACTTTCAATGACCGCGACTGCGGAGTTTTCACCTCGAAGCGATTCTCTTTGCCGAGCCTGACGCTTGCGACGAAGGAGAAGCGATGGAAGAAATCCGCCGAAGCGGGTTTGAGACCGAGGCTTCGAAACTCTTTGGCGATGTATCGAGCGGCAAGCTCCGCGCCCGCCGTGCCCGCTCTTCGGCCCTGCAATTTGTCGGAAGCGAGATAGGCGACGTGACGGGCGATGCGCTCGCGGGAAGGTTCAAAGGAAGATTGCAGCGACGCGCTCGAAGGATGTATGAACAGCGCGACGGCGAATAAAAAGAGGGCGAATTTTCTTTTCATCAAATGTCTCCGATACGCGGGGTAACAGGTCTCCGCCGAAACTGGAGAATGCGGCTCTGCCGCTTTGATGTGCGGGAAGTCTTTGACTTCCCGGCTGCCCCGCCACTTGTTTTTTCCTATGCGGCTGCGCCGCCTGTTATCTCACAATCAAAGATCGTCGGTGATCGAGGCAAAGCCTCTGAGCGGCGCAGCCGCAGAAATTCAACGACCAGGCGCCCGGAGAGCCGCAGGCTCTCCGCACATCCGAGCGGCAGAGCCGCCCCTTGCAAAGGCGTTCGGAAACCAATGTCGCGCGCTCTTCAACACTACGGCGACTCAAGCCTTGCGCGATGGAAGCGCATGTTTTCTGCCTGACTCAATAAGCAAGCAGCAATCATATCCATCGTCCTGAAAGAGTGTCAATTCTGCGGGCTGCGGCCAGAGACCAATCGATAAGCGAGATAAATCACCAGCCCGGCCAGGGCGGCGATCAGCGAATCGCGCGCCTGTTGCCATGTGCTGGTCGAAAGCAGCCACCCGGACAGAAGAAGCGAGACTATCGCAACCGCGACTCCGGCGGGCGCTTTGAACATCGCCGCAGGCGCGCCCTTTTTTTGCCTCAGCCTTATCAGAGCCGCGCAGGTCGCAGCGTAGGCCAGCAGTCGCGCTATCGCGCTGATGGTCGCCGCGTAGACGAACGTGCCCGAAAGCGTCAGCGCCAGCATCACGCCTGCCGTCGCAAGTATCGCAATATGAGGCGTGCGGAATCGCCTGTGAGTCGCGGCCAGAGCGCGGGGGAGTTCAAGACGTTCGGCCATCGCAAACGGCAATCTTGAGGCTGCCAGTATCAACACGATCAGGTTGCCGGTGATCGAAATGAGAGCGCCCGCAGAAATTATCGAAGCGCCCGCCGCGCCCCAGAAGCCGCCGAAGGCATCAGCAAGCGGTCTTGTCGAACCTGCAAGCTCGGGCAGCGTGCCTATGCACACGACCTGAATCGACAGGTAGACGAGCGCGACTACGGCCATCGCCATCAGTATGGCGCGGGGAAGATTGCGTCGCGGATCAGCGACTTCGCCTGCGGGGATTACCGCCATCTCGAATCCGGTGAAAGCGTAGATCAGAAGCAGAACGCTGGATGAAAACTCAGTGTAGCCGGGGCGCGCGGCGAAAGAGAAATTCGCCGGGCTGATGAAGAAAAGCCCGGCGGCGATGAACAAAATTATGGGCAGCAGCTTGCCTATGGTGAAAGCGTTGCTGGCAATGGCCGCGTCGCGCACGCCTACGATGTTTACAACGGTGAGCGTGACGACGACGACGATGATAATCAATGCGCGCAATACAGGCTGGCTTGCGGCAGGCAGAAAGAAACTCAGGTAGCCGACAAACAGATTGCAGTTTGCGGCGAAGGCCGTAAGACGCGCTACCCACATCAGCCAGCCGACCTCGAAGCCCGTGATGGAGCCAAACGCCTGGCGGGCGTAAAGGTAAGGCCCGCCGGTGTCGCTCACCCGGCTGCCGACTTCGGCAAAGCACAATACGATGAGCGTGACGACCAGAGCGCAGACGACGAAGGCCGCGAGGCTGTAAGACCCTATGCGTTTGAATACTTCCGAAGGCAGGCCGAAGATGCCCGCTCCGATGATCCCGTTGATGGCTACTGCTACCAGGTCCCAGCGGCGAATCCCGCGCACCAGGCCAGACTCGTGTGTTTGATTCATTCGCCAAGTCCTGTGGGGCTTGATTGTGGCCTAAAACAAACCGGGTTGCAACCTGACAGGTCAATCGACTTGCGAACCAGGCCCGACCATCAACGCATGAAGACGGTGCGCTTTTTCATGGCTCAGGCGCGCTCCGAATATGATGGAACTGAGCCTGCTCGGTAACAACAACTTCATTTGACCTGCGGTCGTGTCTTTTGATATTCTCGTCCGGTCTTGGGGTCAGAAAACAACATCAGGAAATAGAACCACCGGATATTTGCAGAACCCGCCGATTCTTCCCTGACATGATTCCATCCAATCCATCAACTATCGGTCAGGGCTGGGAGGTAATGATCTTGAATCATAAAGTCGATCAGTTTCCGCCCGAAGAAATAGTGACCGCCGTCGAGCGCGCCAAAGAAGGCGATGTGGATGCCTTCTGGCGGCTGGTCGAGCCTTACCAGCAGAGCCTCTATGTCGCCGCTTATTCTTTGTTGAGAAATCCGGGCGACGCTGAAGAGGTCGTGCAGGAAACCATGTTGAAAGCTCTCCGTCACCTCGATCAACTTAAAGACGCGGAGTGCTTCAAAGGCTGGCTCATGAAAATCGCCGCCAATGAAGCGCGCATGATGCAGCGGAAGGTAATGAAAGAGGTTTCCTTCGAAGACGATTCTGCCTGGGAGACGAAGATATTCTCTCTGCGCGACTACGCCGATTGGAGAGACGTTCCCTCCAACGCTCTGGAGCGAAAAGAGGTATGGGAGGCTGTTCATCGCGCCATGCAGTCTCTAAGCCCCGCCTGCCGGGAGGTCTTCGTTTTGCGCGATATTCAGCATTTCACCGTCCCTGAAGTGGCCGACATACTTTCGATAAGCGAAGAGAAGGTCAGCGTCAGGCTTCATCGGGCCAGGCTTCAAATGCGCGATCTTCTGGCTCCTCTCTTCCGCGAACCGCTTTCACCCTGGGTGCCGATGAAGATGATGGCCGATATGTCTGCGATCATGATTCACCGGGTGTTGAGTTGCAAAAAGGTTCTCAGAGAAATCTCCAGATACATAGAAGGAAACATCGATCCGGATTTGCGAGCGCGGATCGATGCGCACTTGAAGTATTGCAGGAGATGCAAAATCGTGCTTGATACGACTCGCAAAGTGATTTACCTCGTGGCCGACGATAAAGTTCTCATCCCGCCGTTTGCCATCAACAGCAGACAAATTCCGCATTGAGTCGAACGCGCAGCCTCGCATCCGAGGCGCTTTCTTTTATATGATTCACCTTAGCCGCAGAGTGCTTGTCGAATATAGGAATAAATGAATCGCTTCTGCGGTTGATTCAATCAGGGCGATCGCTCCTGCTCGGATGTACAGGTGAGCGATTGACTCCTGGCTCCCCAGGTAAATTCGCGCTGGTCATCAGGGAAATGGGCCGAGGCATCAACCGATCCGGCAAAATGAAATGCAAGACTGTAATGAGGGAGTTGACCAACTACATGGAAGGGCGACTCTCTGAGAGCCTGCAAGCCAGCATCGAAGATCATATAAACAGTTGTCAAAACTGCAATGCGCAGGTCGAAACGATTCGCAGGATGCTCGATCTGGTCGGCGATCAACAATCATGGTTGAACGCGCTTGAGCAACACGTCCTCAAGAAACCTGCCGCGACAAAGAAACCGCTCATAAAAAAGAACGTCCGCGATGAATGATGATCTGTTATGCCAACAGGTCTCACCTGTCGTTATCCTGTTTCTGAAGCCGGAAGGTGAAGCGGAAGTTGAAAAGTCCGGTCACATTCGTGCCGAGCAACTCCTGTCGCACCTCGCCGCTGACGCCTTTCATCGAGCCGGTTCCTCCGGTGATGGCACGAAGAGTCGGTCGCGGCCCTTCGAGTCCTTCGCTGAAAAGTTGTCTGGACTCATCCGGCAGCAGGTATGTCTGCGCAGTGTCGAAGGCGGGCGATGTGCCGATGGCAAGCTGATCGGAGTCTACCATCCACACGCCGCGGCAAATCCACGCGCCCGTGCTGCCGGGATTATCCGGGCTGAAGACTCCCTCTCCCGCAGGGATCGTGCCTCCGGGATAAATACGACCCTGGACGATGAAGGTATCTCCGCGATGCGAGCCTGAAGCCGCAGGATCGACGTTGTTCTGGGTGTAGGTGCGCGCGTCGCAGGCCACATCGATTATGAATACTCTCTCACGTTCGCGGTCTGCGCGGGCCATCTCCGCAGGCGAGTAAAAAGCGAGCAGGGCGAGGAAAAGACCAGCCATAGTGAAATGTTTTTTCATGTCGCTTTCCCTAAAATTATGCGCCTGACAATACCACCGACGGAAGTCGATGGATTGTTGAGTTCCAGCCTTCCAGTCAGGCAAGGTTGGATTTGAACGATCCCCCAACTTCCGTTGGGGGGATTCAAGCGAATTTCCAAGCAGCCTCTAAGCGAGATTTCATGCTGAAATGATTGTCTGCATACAAGACTGCAACCCTGAAGTCAGGGTTGCAGTCTGAAAAGTCCGCCACTCATCTGACCGGTCAGTGCGTGCAGAACAAAGTTCTACAGGTGCAGAAATCGCCCGTCAGTTTGAGGCAGTCAAAGTTATTCTTAACCTGTGGCGACTGAGGAGAGCCATCGGCAAGCGTCACCACTTCTACGAAAGTATCCGAGTCAGAGTAAGCCCCCCGCCGGGGGTCAAGTATGGTCGGTCATATAACCCACCGGGGAAAAGGCGGCCCCGCTCCCGGAGGCGGATTGCTTCGAAGCTCGATCAGCCCGCGGCTCTGCAGTTCTTCGATCTCGGCAAGCCTCTGCAAAAGGGGCGTCCCATCGAGGTCAGTCCCGTTGCTGCGGGCTATCGCGCGCAGTCTGGCATGGTTGAGGTCGTGGCGATTGACCCACGCCCTGTAGCCCTTCTGCGTGTAAATGACGAAAGCGACGAGCCAAAGCCCCAGCACGTTTTCGCAGGTGTATCGGTCTTTGGTCTCGAATATGTTGTCCTGCCGGCGATTGGGCAGAGCCACGCTCAACTGCACGCTTGCAATGCTGCCGTCAGGGTTGCGCGTCGTTTTCGGAAACAGGAACGCCCGAAAATTTTCGGCCATCGCCTTGGCCATTTCGCCCGCCTCATCAGGCGTAAAGGTGCTTTCAGTCACGAACCCCGGCACGACGTAATAGATGAGGTTTCCATCTTTGTCCCAGCCTCCGGTGATCTGCCGGATGCGAACAGGCTTTCTGTTGGGGTCAGTGCCGGAGGTGTCGAATGCCCAGTCCGTGTCACGCACTCCCGGAGTGCCGACGTGCGCCAGGATAGCGGAGGGTTCTATCCCGTTCTTCCGATAGAACTCATCGCTGAAATCGAAGAACGGCTCATTCCTCAGAAGGTTCTGAGCCTGACCGATGGAAAACATCAGTTGCGGGATGGAAGCGACCGTAATCAGCATGGCCAGAGCGACCGCGATTGCCTTGATGACCGGTTTCTTTAGCTTGATCTTCATCATAGTTTTTCTCCTCAAAAAAGGTACAGTAGGCTGCCAGCCTGCTGATCTTTCAATTTTCATGCTTTCAGAGAGTCAACAGGCTGGCAGCCTGTTGTACATCAACCACTCCTCAAAAAAGGTACAGTGGGCTGGCAGCCTGTTGTACATCTATGTTCGTTTCTCGCGTGGCCGCGTAACCCAGGAAATCGATCTCACGATCCAGTCCGGGCTGGCCTGACCGGGACAGGCTGCCCACAGCATCTCAGGCTCGTTGCCGTAGCGGATGTTGCCGATATGCTGAGAGGTGTCCTTGTCGAGTTTGGGGTCGGGATAGGTAAATCCCAGCTTGACGCGGAGCAATTCCATATCGGAGGGCTTGCCTGTCAAAAACAACCATCCCGGCCCGACTCCATGCATCTTTGCGTAATGATCCAAAGCATCAGGGTCATCTTCCTGCGGTTTGAGCGTGAGCGAATAGAAAAAGATATCCCGGCCCATCTGATCGCCGAAAAGTTTTTGAACCTTCACCAGATTGGCCGTTATCCCCGGACATACGCCTTCGCATTCGGCATACATCATGTTGATCACTACCGTTTTGCCGCGTATGAGGTCATCGTAGAATCGAACCTGTTTGCCTTCATGCGAGGTCACGATGACATCAGGAAAATATCGCCGCCTGATCTTTTCGCGCGCCTCACGGTTCTGTTTTTCAGCTTCTCGATCAGGCGCGCTGATGACTTGCCCGCTGGAGGGAGCGGGAAGCCGAATCAAACGTCTTCTCGTCATCTTTGCCATATCTCGCTCCTTTCAGTCAGGGTACGAGTCTGCCGTCCCCGTCTTCGGTGACTTCCCACAACAACATCATCGCGTGGTCTTCGTGAATCGTGTTGTGACAATGCAGCGGGTACTTGCCCGTGAAATCGCGGAAGCGGAAGAACAATCGGACATGCTCGTTGCGCACCAGTCTTGTCACGTCTTTGCGCGCGCGTTCGACCGCGCTTACGGGCTGAAGTTGGCGCGTGAGTATCTGATGTTCTTCGAAGTGAATGTGGATAGGGTGTTCCCAGTCGCCCGACAGGTTCATCAAAACCCAGTGTTCGACGCTGTTCTTCTTTATGCGAAAGCGCATTTCATCGCAATTCATGAATCGGTCGTTGATGGTCCACTGCCCGTTGAACCGATTGAACTTGAAAGTGCGCTGGATTCTCGGCGTCTCCGTTTTATCAGGCAGGCCGTAGAATCTCATCTGGGCCGGGTCTGCGCTGTGATCAGGCACGAAGCGATCATCCACCTCTATCTTCACGAGCAGATTTCCTCTTCCCGGCGGGTGAAGGTCGTTGGGAGGCGGCACGGGGCCGAACCCGCTCACCTGCTTCAATCGGTTTTCAAGGTAGATGGTCTTTCCTCTAAAGGGTCTGAAGTCGATGATTATATCGTGGCGTTCGGCCACTCCGAGGCGCGCGCTCGTGACCTGCACAGGACGGGGCAGGAGGTTTCCGTCGTTGGAAATCTGCCAGAAAGATATGGCCCGGTTTGCGTCTCTCAGGTCAGTGAAGAACAACTGATAGAACCGCGAGGGCCCCGCGTCGAGCCAGCGCAAGCGATAACGGCGCGGCTTGACCTTCAAAACCGGCTGCACCTTGCCGTTGACGAGAAACGTATCGCCTATGATCCCGTCGAGGTTGAACAGATCGAAGAACACCTTGCCGTCTTCATCGAGAACCTTGTCGGCGAAGTCCATTCGGATGTCGAACTCCGGGAAACTGGGCAAACGGAAACCGTGCGAATTGGTCTCGTCGCCATTGTCCTTCTCGTTGAAGAGCAGATACATTCCATAGAGTCCCTTGTAGACGTTTTGCGCCGTGTGGTCGACGCGGTGGTCGTGATACCAGAGCGTACTCATCGCTTCATTGATGTCGCCGCCCTCGGCCTGATGAGTCGAGAGGACGCCCGCAAGCACGTTCGGGTAATGCTGATCGTAAAACTTCCCTCTCTCGAAGAAGTCGCACGGATTGCCGTCGCTCTCCGATGGAGTGTGACCGTTGTGAAGGTGCGTGCTGACCGAAGGGAGACCGAACCCTTCGTTATTGGCGGGCAGATTGTTGAAGTTGCGCACAAGCACAGGCTCTCCGTACCTGGCCACATAAGTGGGACCGGGTACTATCCCGTCGAATCCCCAGAGCCTCTGTCTGGGAAGGTCGGGATGTATCCTCACTTCCGCCAGCCGTTGGCGCACCTCGTAGAATTTTTCCGGCGGGAAGATGTGGAGCGCCTGATGCGGAATCTGACGACCTTCTCCGGCTGCGGTGTTCGGCTCCACAGTCGGCGCAGGGTGAAGAGACCGCACCGGTTGTTTGACGGGTGGGATGGGAAGCATCTCGACAAAAGGACGGATATCTTCCTGCGAGGAAGCGGGCTGCCCGACCGGAATCGGAGCGTCGGCGCGCGCGCTGATGCCTGATCTGGCGACCAGAACGCCCGCTCCTGTCACCAGCCCCATCCTTATGAAATCCCGACGCCCCAATCCGGCTGCGATAAGCTCCCGACGGTTCTTCCTCGCTTTTATCATCTCCTTATAGCGAGTTTTTGAGACTTTTTCCCCTAAGACGTTGTAGTACATTTTGTCCTCCCTCAGTCTTTTAATGTCTGAAACTCTGCTGCGGTGATGGGCAAGCCTCGCCCTACAGCAGACATCCGATTCATGCCTGCTACTTCAGATAAGACCACTGGATAAAAATCTCTGTGTGTAATGATGTGGCAGGGGGAAAAATCTTTCACCGAATTCGGTATTTTTTTATTCAAGGCGCGAGTCTCTTCTGAATATCGATCCTTCCCCGGAATGCGCTCGCTTAATAACCGTCTGAGAGAGTCGGGAACAAAAAGAGGCGCGCGCTGATTGTTTGCCTGTGGAAGCGCCCGACTCGACATCAGGGTGGGCAGGCAATCAGAAGCATTCAGTGTCGTAAGAGTCTATCTGCGCTTCACCGGCGCCTGGGCGGGGTGAAGAACGGCGTTCGTCGTCGCCGCTTCGCGCGCCCCAGCTTTGCTTCGGGAGAGTCATTTGCAATGCGAACCGCACTCGCTTTTCTGTTCGTAGTTGCCTCATCATTGTTTGCCTCGCGCGCTGATGAACAGCAAAGCCGCATGATTTTGCTCAAAGGCGGCTCGTTTATGATGGGCACGCCTTCAGGCGAAAATCACTCGCTTCATAACACATCAAAAACTTCGAGCAACCTTGCCGACCCCGCGCACCCATCGGGCGACGATGATGAGCGCCCCGCGCATCGGGTCACGCTCGATTCCTTCTACATCGACGCGACCGAAGTGACCAACGAAGAGTTCGCCCGCTTCGTCCGGGAGACCGGTTACAAGACAGACGCCGAGCGCAAAGGGTTTTCGTGGGTCTTCAAAAAAGGATTCAGCGACTGGGAAATGGTGAAGGGAGCCGACTGGCGTCATCCGTTCGGAGCGGATTCAAACATCGCCGACAAGATGGATCATCCCGTAGTAAATGTTTCATGGAGCGACGCGGCGGCTTTCGCGCGATGGGCAGGCAAGCGATTGCCTACTGAAGCCGAATGGGAATACGCCGCGCGAGGCGGGCGCGAAGGCGCGCTTTATCCGTGGGGCGACGCGCTCAAGCCTGAGGGCAAACCGCTGGCGAATTTCTGGCAGGGAACCTGGCCTGAAGATAATCAGGTGGAAGACGGTCACTACTACACCGCTCCTGTGGCCAGCTTTCAGGCCAACGGATTCGGTCTCTACGACATGGTAGGGAACGTGTGGGAATGGACGGCGGATTATTATGACGCGGAGTATTACAAGCGCAGTCCGGCGAAAAATCCGAAAGGCCCGCGCCGGGGAGAGATGCGGGTGGCGCGCGGCGGGTCATGGTTCTGTTCCGAAGGTTATTGCGGAGCTTACCGCGTGGGGTTCCGGGGCAAAAGCCCGCAGGACGCAAGCTTCAACAACGTGGGATTCCGCTGCGCCAGAGATGCGCGGTGAAGTTTCGAGAGATAACGATGAGCCTGAAGAAACATGTATAAGCGTCGAATCAGAATGGAGAAAGGAGAACTCTATGGACAAGTCGAAAAAAAATATCGCGCTGTGGGTGATACAGGCGCTGCTTGCCGCTTTCTTCGCGCTTCAGGGCGTGATGAAACTCGCAGGCGGCGAAGAAGTAGTGGCGAATTTTCAGAGGTGGGGATTTCCCGAAAGGTTCTATCTGCTCATAGGCGGACTTGAACTTCTCGGCGGCATCGGAGTGCTGATCCCCCGAACGACTTTCTATGCGGCAGCAGGACTGATCCTCATCCTGATCGGCGCTGCTGTGACTCACATAACGCATGGCGAAGCGGCTATGTTGGCGATGCCGATCATCCCTCTGCTGTTACTTGCGGCGGTCGCCTGGCTGCGCAAGCCGTCGAAACAAAGCGCGATGAGCGGCGCGCATCAGCAGGGCTGACAGAGCGCGACTGTCGCTTGAGATTGGATTGATATGCGGCTGCCCGACGAGGGCACAACAGCGGAGTTTTGTTTGTCACCTGCCGCCTCGCAGGTGGGCATCTCTCCGAGAGATGGCGAAACACTGGCGGCACAAGATAATTCCGGGAGGCGTGAAGATGAAAAGAGTTTCACTGATGTTCGCTTTCGTCATGCTGGCATCGGCTTTGTCTGTGGCCGCTGCGCAAAATCCCTGCAATCCATGTGCGAAGAAGCAGAATCCCTGCAACCCCTGCAACCCTTGCGCGGGCAAAACGGCCAAAGTCAAGGGCGGCAAGCAGACCATCGTCGGATACATCGGCGACAGCCAGTGCGGGCTTGAGCATCCGATGATTATGGGCGATGCGAAAGCCTGCACTCTCAAATGCGGCGAAGGCGGCGGCAAGTTCGTCCTCGCCGACCGCGAGAACAAAGTGGTTTACGCGATAGACGGATCTTCGCAGGAAAAAGTTCGCGAATACGCGGGCCAGCAGGTCAAAGTCTCAGGCACCGTCAATGCCAAAACCAAAACGATCAGGATCACCAAAATCGAAACTGTTGCCTGAAACGCGCCGGGGAGGTGGAGCCGGTCTCCATCTCCTCGCT
>CAZPQE010000027.1:0-7390 GCA_964588615.1 uncultured Clostridia bacterium
GCGGCGGCGGATTTGGCGGCGGCGGATTTGGCGGCGGCGGATTTGGCGGCGGCGGCGGCGGATTCTTCGGCGGCGACAGTGCGAAGAAGTACACAATGACCATCAGCGTCAATGTCCAGAACCTGCTCAATCACCCGATCGAGCCTCGCTACAATGGAGTGCTGACTTCTCCGCTCTTCGGACTGGCAAACAGCAAAGTCGGTTCACGCCGCATCGACCTGTCGCTGGCTTTCAGGTTCTGATGGAAGTCGAGAGTCCTTAGCGACTCGGAGGATAGGAGCTATGAAGAAACTGTTCGATCTTATGCTTGCGTTCATCGCCCTGACGGGAGGGGCTGCCTTCGCATCGGCGCAGGATTTCCCTCCTCCGCAGGGACCGCCCGGCGGAGGGCAGCGTTTCCAGATGCAGATGCCCAGCTTCGCGGAGCTTGACAAAAACAAGGACAAAAAACTCAGCCGCGATGAGCTCGGGCAGATGCCTCCTCAATTCTTCGACCGCATGGACGAAAACAAGGACGGCTTCATCGATGAAGAAGAGTTCAACCGGTCTCGCCAGCGAATGGGAGGACCCGGAGGCGGCGGCAGGAATCCCGGCGAAAGATTCTCTCGCATGATGGATGTCGATAAGGACAACAAAGTCACGCGAGAAGAATTCGCCCGCATACTTCAGGTCTTCGACGCCCTCGACAAGGACCGAAGCGGCGACCTCAATCAGGAAGAGATGGGCCGCATTTTTCAGGCCATGGAAGAAGTTCAGAATCAGGCCACCGGCGGCGTCGAAGTGGCCAACCTGTTCGAGAAATTCGATAAAGACAAAGATGGGAAGATCACTCCCGAAGAAATGACCAGCGAGAAGTCATTCAAGGCGCTCGACCTCAACAAGGACAACATCGTGACCAGAGAAGAAGCCGATCAGGCTCTTCGCAAACTTCAGGAGGCCAGCAAACAGAAACAGCAGAACCCGCCTAAACAGTGATCGAAGGCTTTCAAATATGGAGGCAACGGGCTTCTGGCGAGAAAGCCCGTCGCATTCGCGTTTACGCCTTCGCTTGCGAACGCCTCACGGATGTGATTCGATTCAACAATGCTGAAAGCCATCATCTTTGACTGCGACGGCGTGATCGCCGACACCGAACCTCTGCACTTCGCAACCTTTCAAAAAGTCCTTTCTGAAGAAGGCATACTTCTGTCCGAGGAAGATTACTTCAATCGCTACCTGGCTCTCGACGACAGAGGCTGCTTCACGCGCGCCCACGCCGATCACGCCAGAGAACTCTCGCAGGAAAAACTCGTCGAACTCATCCGGCGCAAAGCCGCTTACGTCGAGCCTGTGATGCGCGAGCGATTGACTCTCTTTCCGGGCGTCAGAGATTTCATCCGTCGCGTCGGCCAGAAATATCCGATAGCGATCGCGTCGGGCGCGTTGCGCCACGAGATCGAATTGATCCTCAGCTACGGCGGCGTCAGGGAGCATTTTCAGATAATCGTCAGCGCCGAGGATGTCGCGCGCGGAAAGCCGCACCCGGAGCCATTTCGGAAGGCGCTCGCGCTGATGAATTCCGCGCAGGCAGACGCGATAAGCCCGCGCGAGTGCCTTGTGATCGAAGATTCCATTCACGGAGTCCGCGCCGCGCACGAGGCCGGGATGCTGTGTATGGCGGTGACCAACTCTTATGCGAAAGACGCTCTGGCGGAAGCCGAGTTGATCGCAGAGAGCCTGGCCGATGTGACGCTTGCTCAAATCGAATCGCTTTTCCAGGAATCTCTTTCGACCTGATCTTCAGCGGCGGATTCATCCTGCCCGCGCAGTAGTTTTCCGAACACCCCGTTCCAGGGCGGGATGACTATCGAGACCGCGCCCGACGCCTGAGACTGACAGGCGAGGCGAATCATGGGGTTCTTTTCACTGGTATCGATGTAGCCGAATTTTTTCATCGCTCGACCTTCAAGCCCTCCGACCGGAGAGAGTTTCTCCGCGCCTGCAAGCACCCCTATCCAGCACGTCCCGCACGAAGCCGAGCGGCACTGCACCGGAATCGGGCCTTCGTTTATGGTGCATCGCGGATCGCGCAGATGGTAAGGCCGATGGTCTGCGGCGGCGGCAGTCGTCAGATGCTGCGAGTTGATGAGCTTGAACTTCGCCCGTTCGTCGTTTTCATCGAAGGTGATGGTGAATTCTTTCCTCTCTCCTCGAAGGAAACCGAAAAGGCCCTGGCTGTCATCTCTGGCTCTCTCTCTCAAAATCTGCGCAGGCGAGCGGGCGCGGATTTTCTGTTCGAGATCGAGTTTGCCCGGCCACGCCCGGAAGTCGTCCGCGCCCACCTGCTGCAAGGTCATAAATGCTACGGCAGTGATTCCGACCGTCAGCGATTCATCGATGCCGATCTTTTTGGCTACTTTCTGAGAGACTTCGTGTATCTGCTGGGCGAGATCGATGCTTGCGGTCGAAGCGGCGTGCTCGATGACCGCCGCCTTGACATCGGGCCAGTAGCGGTGGCCGTAGAGGAATCGGTGCGAAGTATCGATGCGGTCGCAGAGCAGGTGCGATCCCTGAATGACGAGTTCTCTCGCCAACGCTTGAGGGTCTTCGGCGCTGCGGAAAGCGCGAGCCAGCGCGAGCGGATAGAAGTGAAACCAGATGCGAGTCGCGTTGCGGTCGATTTCATGAATCGAAGGCAAAAGGTCATCGATTATTCTGCTCCAGTCTTTCTGGTCGTGCTGAGAGAGAAAAGCTTCAAAAAGGGATTCGCTGTTCATAACCTCATCCGTGTTTGTGAAAGTCGCAGTTGATTTTGGAATCGGGGATTCTAACAACACCCGGCGCGGGGCTCAAACCTGTCAGTGACCGAAACAGAGAGTCTCTGTTGTGGCTCGATTTGAGATTGTCTATTTCACATCCGCAGGCGTGTTTTCTGAAACAGGTTGATCGAACGAGAATACCAGTTGCGGGTGTCGGGCATCTTCAATATCTGAATTTGCAACAGCCGATATTGAATCATATACCTGTTGCGCCGCCTGCTCCAATTGGGCCTGATGCTTCATCAGCGCGCTGGATGCCGATTCAGCAGAGAGTGCGGGGCCGATGGAAGAAATGAAATGACTCGTCACCGCCACGCGGCAATCGTTTAGTGACAATCTCAACCCGACTGCTCTAAGCCGCGCCAGTTTCTGACAAGTCCGCCTGGATGCCGCATCCAGGGCTATTGAAGTCTCCTGAACGATGCGCTCATCATGCTCTCTTTTTCTGCAAACCAGAATAATGTCGAGTTGAATCGGGTCTCTGGCCTGGGATTTGGGCGCGGCTACCGACATCTCGGCTTTGACAGGGTGCGCGTTGATGACGGAAAATCCTGCGCCGAAAAGAGCTTCCGCCAGAGCCTGCCATCCTTCGGCGCGAGAGTGATGATAAGTAAAGACGAGCATTCCTTCGTCTTTCAACACCCGCCTGCACTCCGCGAAAACAGAGAGCAGCTTGCGCGCAAAATCATCCGGGTCGGCATCCTGAACTTCGCTCGGATGGCGGGTCGTAGGATTGTTCTCGATGAAGCCTCGCGGATAGAGTTTTTGCCAGGCATAGAAAAAGTCGGCCAGTTCGGAATAATGCACGTTATCGAAGAACGGCGGATCAGTAATCACGAAATCCACTGAGGCATCCGGCAGGTCGGTTTTATCTGAACTGCCGCACGATAAATAAACCCCTCTCTTATTAAAATCGCCCCGCGCGGGCCAGCTTTCTTCCACGCGCCCAGAAAACGGAAGGCTACAGTTGTAGGACTTGCCTGAGCCGGATATCGCAGCTTCGAATGGCTCCATTCTATATCTCAGAGCGCGCAGCAATCGCGCCTTGAACAGGTTAGTGAACGAGCCGGAGCTTTTCGATGTCCCCCACACGTTGGCTTCGATAGGCGCGCGCTCCGGTTTGAGTATGTGATGTGAAAACATGTGTCGCACCGCTCCCGTGCCTTCGCCTTTGTAGGAAGCGAACACGTTGTTGAACTCCAGCAAGCCTGAAAAAACCGTGAGCATCGCATCCCGCGTTGAGGGGTCGGGCAAATCCGCGATGGCCGTTTGAAGCCAGCCTAAAGCGAGAAGCTGGCGATCATTGAAAAAATCCCGCCACGCGCGATAGTTGTAGTTGATGGCCTGACGAGTGTTGAAGCCGTCTTTCAATACTCCGTCCGGCAGATGTATGGCTCCGCGCTCCAACTCGCTGCGGAGAAGATCGGAGCATTTCTCGTAGCTGAGAATGTCTTTCGGAGTGGCGGGCAAATAATGCTTCTCTTCTTCGTTGAGCAACAGCTTGCCATAAAGGCGATGGGCGGGCGGGCGGCCCGAAGCGCGCACAACATCGATGATAGAAAACTGGCGCGAGCAGGCGGAGCAGGTCGCTTTGGCTCCCGAAGCGGAGCCGCGATGCGGATCGAAATCCAATTCGCAGGAGCGACAGCAAACTCTCTGGTTCTGATTCAACGATGGAAAAATATCGCCGCATCGCGGGCAGCATATCTGTACTTCAGGCTTGCGCTCCGGATAAGCGTTGCGCGCTATGACGCGGGTAGAAAACAAATCCACATCAGCCGAGCAGTGGGGACAGGCGACATACTTGACCCAGAAATAATACAGCGCATCGCAGGCTCGCCCTTTCTCGTCGACTGAGCGATAAAGCGCGAGAATTCGTTTGCCCACTTCAGTCGAAAGATGAAGATAAGCGTCCTGCAACTGAGGACGGGAAAGCGGGCCAAACGCGACTCGCGCACTTTCGCAGGCTACAGGGTTGATGTCGCGCCCAAGAGATACGCAACCGAGTTTGTGAGCCTCACCCAGCGTGGTGCCGCTTCCCATGAACGGATCGAAAATGGAAACGTCGGAAAAGTCATGCCTGTGGTAGAAAGCTGCTTCAAGGTTTTCATCCTCCGGCAGAAGGCAACCAAGTAGAATGCCTCGGAAAACCGATCCGAGCCGTTTCGCCCACCATTTGTGAAGGTGATAAACCGGGCGGTATATTTCCTTGCGCCAGCTTTCCCTTTCGGCAATCGATGAGAGGAATTCGAAGAGGAAGTCATCTGATTCGATTATCCGAGTCTTTCGCTTTTTGTCATTCAACATGACTTTCTTCGCTCTCATCGCTGTCCTCAGCGATTTCACGCATGGCAACCGCCTCACCCGGCGCGTCTTTGAGCCGCCATGCTCTGAAAATATGTTCTCTGCCTGCCGAAGGATTAGGAACTGTTTCCGGGTTGAGAGCATTCCGACGAAGATCGAAGCTGTAGCCGACGATCAACCTTGCGGCTTCTCTTCGCGTGAGTGTGCCGACTTGTTTGAAATCCTCTGTCACAGAAAAGCCATACGGAAGAATGAGAGTTTGTAAATGCGCCAGCCCGGAAGCCAGGCCGAAGGGCGTCGGGGCAACATACATTTTTCGATCACGTATCATGATGTCGCCATAGCTTCCGAACCCTTTAATGCTTCGATTCTTGTGGACGTAATCATGATCGGCATTGAGAAAATCGCCATGGCATATCACGAGGTCGAGAACCGGATATGAATCGCCGTCAGGCACAGCAGGGTAACGACCGAGGACATAGAAAATCGCGCGCCCGTTATGACTCCCTGCTGGAACCTGACTGTTGCAATCATAATTGACCTCGCGGCCCGGATAAGCCAGTCCTTTCACTTCGTACCCTTCAGCGATTTGCACGATGCGAAAATCCGGGAAGCTGTTTCGTCCGCCCGTTTCATAATTGTAGATGGTTTCCGCCAGCCGGTCTCCAACCCAGTTCTGAAAATGAAACTCTTTGTCCTGCCTGCTTTCGCGGCGAATGAGATGGCTGTCGCGGATAGCATGAGCGCAGCGACTGAAAACTTCCAGAATTGTCGAGTCATGCATCATTATGTCCGTTTCATCACCGTGAAGCGATTCGGTCGCTTTTCATCACTTCACTCCAAGCTGCCAGAGCAGGAAGCTCATTTGATCGGTCAGGTCTTCGATCTGTTTGGTCACTGGCAAGCCGCCCGAATGTCCCGCCTTCGTGTCGTAGTGCAGCAGCACCGGGCGATCTGATCCGGTCGCCGACTGCACCAGTGCGCACATCTTGCGCGCATGCAGAGGAGCTACGCGCGTGTCCGCATCGCCGGTCACGAACATCACCGCGGGATATTTCTCGCCCTTCTTTACGTGATGATAAGGCGAATAGGCATGAATGTACTTGAACTGCTCGGCGTCTTCGCTCGACCCGTACTCAGGAACCCAGAAGCGCGCCACGAGGAATTTGTGATAGCGAACCATGTCGAGCAGCGGCACTGCGCAGATGACCGCCTGGTACAACTCCGGTCGCTGAGTCATCGCCGCGCCTACGAGCAGACCCCCGTTCGAGCCTCCCGATATGGCCAGCTTCGACGCGGATGTGTACCTGTTCTTTATCAACCATTCGGCGGCGGCGATGTAATCGTCAAACACGTTTTGTTTTTTATCCAGCATTCCCGCCCTGTGCCACGCTTCGCCGAATTCGCCTCCCCCGCGCAGATTGGGCATAGCGTACACCCCGCCTTTTTCAGCCCAGTAAGCTGCCTGCGCCGAAAATCCTGGCGTGAGAGAGACGTTGAATCCGCCATAGCCGTAAAGCAAGGTCGGGCGGCTCCCATCAAGCCGCAGGCCTTTTTTGTGAACCAGAAACATCGGTATGCGAGTGCGATCTTTCGACTCGTACCAAATCTGTTTGACCTCTATCATCTGGCTGTTGACCGGCACGTTGATTCGCCGCCAGACGGTCTGTGCTCCTGTAGACACCCGGTAGCGATAGATAGTCGTCGGATATCCGAACGAAGAGAAAACATAAAACGCTTCGTCCCTGTCCCACTGTCCTGTCATCCCGCTCGCAGTCCCAATCGCAGGGAAGCGGATCGTTCTGATCAGCTTTCCGCTGAGGTCGAACATCTTCATCCGCGAACTGACGTTTTCCAGATAGCTGACCAACATCCTGCCGCCGACGAGCGAAAAGCCGCTCAACACCGCAGTCGATTCCGGGATGACTTCGCGCCAGTTGTCTCGCGCGGGGTTCTTCAAATCGACTGCAACGATGCGCCAGTTGGGAGCTTTCCAGTTAGTCTGAAGGTAAAGCACGCCGTCGCGCACCGGGCCGTTGAACGCCGCTTTCACATCGTTGACTATCGGCGTGATTGGGCCATCTTTTTCGACATCCTTGTAGTAGACCTCCACGTGATCGCCCGACGCGCCGTGGCTCACAAACAGAGTCAGGTGCCTGCCGTCTTCAGAAAGCGCCGCGCTGATTATCTGAGTCGGGCCGTAGCCCTTGCCGAAAATCTCCTGGTCGCTCGCCGTGTCCGTTCCAATCCGGTGATAGAAAACGCGCGAGCCTGCAAGAGTGAATTTC
>CAZPQE010000027.1:7400-11436 GCA_964588615.1 uncultured Clostridia bacterium
GCGATCAGGTTTGATCGAGATCCCGAAGTAGCGCGAACGGGGCAACTGATCGCGCAAATCCCTGCGGGCGTCCACCTCGAGGAAGCGCACGACCGTTTCATCTTCGCCGCCCTGTCGGATGACGTAAGCCATCAGCTTTCCGTCCGAAGAGACGCCGATCATCTGCGCCGAGGTGGTTTGATCCGCGCTCAGTGTGTTTGCGTCTATCAGAACTTCATCCTTTCCCGTAAGCCCCTGACGGACGTAGATGACGAACTGATTCTGATCGGCGCGGCGTTTGGTGAAGAAGTAGCGGTTGCCGCGCACGGTCGGCGCGCTCATCGTATCGATCTTCATCAGTTGGGTGAGCCGCTGTTTTATCGCGTCGCGTCCGGGGACAGCGCCCAGCACGGATTCGGTGTGCTTGATCTGCTCGCCTATCCACGCCCTCGTTTCAGGCGAGTCCTGATCTTCGAGCCAGCGATAAGGGTCGGTGAGGCTGACCCCGTGAAGCGTTTCGGTGACATTATCCATTCGCGTCCTGGGCGCAGCGCGATGTTCCTGCGCTGGGGCTGTCAGGACTGACATCAGTATGATTCCAGCAATGAGTAAGGTCCGATTTCCTTGAGAATACTTGCATCGCATCTTGCGCCTCCATTTCGATAAAGCCTGGTTGTGAAGATCGTCATCCAGTTTGGATTCGAAAAGGGCGCATTACTGCCCTCGGCTCCATTCTCTGAATCTACTTTGCAAGTCTTTGAGAAATTTTCCCAGAGATTTGTCTTCGCGCTCCAGGTGGCCCAGGTCCATATTGTTCACAATGTCTTCCGCATGCTCCATCCCGTCTATGACAGGAGAACGCCCGGCATTTCGTATCGCTTCCAGAAGCAGTATTTTGTAATGGTCGCGCTCGCATTTCGAAGGCGGCTTCCTGCATCCCTCTCCAAGAGCAGCCTTAAATGCTGACGAATCGAGCAGCAGCCATCTTTCGATGTGAGGATCAGGTATGGCGTATATAATCAGGTTTCTGATGTCCTGGGGTACTTTCTGATCGACTTCCTGTTTGCGCTTTAGATACCTGCTGCAATTAGAATCTGTGGCCACGATTATCAGATCGGGCAGACTCTCTATGTCGCGTCGCAGATGATTCATGAACTGCCTCAACTCCGTCAGCATCTTCCCTCGCCCGCCTGTCGCGCTGCGAAATGAAATTTCAATTTTCACTTCATGCTCACGCGCCATTCGGGTCAGCAGAAACTTTATGAATTCTTCGTGTCCGAAGTCTTCGACGAAGAGAAGAATTCTACGCATCGAAATCTCCGCGCAGAAGCCGCTGGGAAATCGGAATGTCTTCTTCGATATTCAACGCCTTCGATATCTCGTTGTCGTGCCACAGCGGTTCTGATTTGAAAGACTCGATAACGGTACATCCGTTCAGTCTGCGGCATACGAAAAGACCATCTGTGGGAATCAGGTCGAGCAACGTCGGCGAATGAGTTGTCACGATAAGTTGAGTCCCGACGGCAGCTCTCGTTTTCAACATCCCGGCGATCATGCGAATTCGATGTGGATGGATACCATTTTCCGGCTCCTCGAATCCCAACAGAGTAGGAGGCTCTTTAGCTCCACTTAGAGCGAGCAACCCCAATACGCGAAGAGTTCCTTCAGACAACACTCGCGCGGGAACAGGCATGGCTCCTTCTTTGAGCCTCAGTTCAACCTCTCCGAGATTGTTTATTTCCACATCTATCCCGGTCACTGAAGGAATGATCATCCTAAGCGACTTTTCTACAGCTTTGAACTGCTCGTTGTCGAGGGCGCGCAGGGTGTTGAGGAACGAAGCCAGTTCTTCGCCCATCATGCCGATATGCCGAACTTCCTTGACAGGGTTAGGCGCGCGCATACGCTCTCGCGGCTCGAAGTAGAAAAAGAGCCACCTTTTCAACTCCTCGCGCATTGCCACCAGATGCGGATAATGGGGCGGGTAGTGAGGCATAGAGAGAATGCTGTAGTCGAGGTATCTCTCATAGTCTCTGGGATGTGCCTGACCTTCGAGTCGCAATCTCAGCCTTTCTCCCTCACGCCCCAGGAAGGGACGGCGCTTACCAGTCACTTCTCCTTTTGAATTGAGAGCGGCAAGATACTCATCAGTAACACGCAATATCCCGGTCTTGGGGAGAATCTCGATCTCGATACGATATCTCAATCTCTTTTCTGTGACACGGGAGTGTCCCTTGCCGTTCGAATCCGCTGGCTCGCGCTCCGTTCTGATTTTCTTCATTTCACGAATCTGTCGACTGACGGCATCGATGACCACAGGAGAAAGATCGACATCGATTTCGATGCTGAATGAGGCGCTTTCCTGCGCGAGCAGTCCCGGTATGCCATCAGTACCGAACGCGAAGGATTCGAGCGGCGTGCCGCGATAGGGAGGCTCGAAGGCTTCTTTGAGAGTTCGGCTGGTTGTTATTTTCGAAAGCAGTTGCAGCGCATCGAGGAAATTGCTTTTCCCAGCGGCGTTCGGACCGAACAGCACTGAGAGAGGCTTGAGATTGACCTCCACATCCGCCAGCGATTTATAGCCTCGAATTTTTACTCGCCGGATCATTTTAATTGCTCCTTCGCATTCAACCGGGTCGTTGGTCGAAGATTGAAAAAGCGGCCCGGTTTCATTTTACGTCAATTGCCTTCAAGCATCTGCGTTGCTGAATCGATCTGCGCGGCGAGCGATTGCATTACACGGATGACTTTCTTCATTTGCGGGGCGACCTCGCTCCACTGCTTCTGCTCTATAGCTTCGCGCACGCCGGGCAGAGTCTTCACCCCGTAGCCGGTGTAAAAACCCGGCGCGTAAATCTGGTGCTTGAACCACGCGCGACGCGGAAGCCCCTCCTCGCTGGTCAGCTTTCGCTCCGAAGTGTAGAGCAGTCGGTTCAACGCCTTGATGTCTTTGACCTGAGCAAACCCTGCGGCCTGCGCTTTTCCCAGAGAATCTTCATAACGCCGCGCGCTTTCTGAAAGCGATCTTACAGACGATTTAAGATCGGCGAAATCGATTGGCTGGCTGCTCTGCCTGGCCAGTCGCTCAAGCTCTTCGACATAACTATTCACCGTTTCGGCGAGATTTCCGAACTCGAACGGCAGCACGTCGGCGTCGGCCATGCGCGCGACTATCGAAGCATTCAGTTGCGCAAGCGCCCGCCCGTGCTCGAACGTCCCATCCGAAAAGCGCGTGTACCACGAGAAGGTGTCGTAGATGGAGTGATAAATTCCGCCTCCTCCGTCTCCGCCCATGCCGGTGTTGAGCGAAGCTATGCCGAGGTGCTGAATGAACGGCGTGTAATCCGACCCGGAACCGAGAGCGCTGATGGGTTGATCCTTGCGCTCGCGGATTCTGTTCTTCTCCGCTTCAGTTTGCGCCTGCTCCAATCGACGCTCGCGCATAGCTTCCCACAGAGATTTATCTGCGCCGGGCTGCGCGACATCTTTGGCCACTTCGTTGACGAATCTTTCGAGCGTGTGCGACCCGCCCGCGCCCAGCCATCCTTTTCCTGTGCTGTCAGAGTTGAGATAGATGACCGCTTTTTGTTTTAGCTCCTCGGCGTGAGTTTCAACCCATTCGGTCGAGCCCAGCAGCCCTTGTTCTTCGCCGTCCCACGCGCAGAGGATGATCGTGCGTTTGGGCTTCCACCCTTGTTTGATCATCTCGCCCATCGCGCGGCCCGCTTCCATCACCGTCACCATTCCGCTCGTTGGGTCTTCAGCGCCATTGACCCATCCGTCGTGATGATTGCCGTAGATGATCCATTCATCTGGAAACTGGGAGCCGTCGATTCGGGCGATGACGTTGTAGAGAGTCTTGAGCGACCAGTCGAAGGTGAGTTTGAGATGAACTTTCGTCGCACCCGGCCCGATGTGATAGGTGATAGGCAGCGCGCCGCGCCATGCTTCGGGAGCGACCGCGCCGCCGAGGGCTTTTAGCAGCGGGAGGGCGTCTCCATAAGAAATCGGCAGCACCGGGATTTTCATTATCACTTCATTTCCTTCGACAGGAAGT
>CAZPQE010000027.1:11446-24401 GCA_964588615.1 uncultured Clostridia bacterium
ATTTCACCGCGCCCCATCCGGGCGTGAGCGGGTCTCCCGGATGAATGGGCATATCCATTACAGAACCGCGCTGCGCTCCGGTGTCCGGTCGATACGGGCCTTTGGGATAAACATCGCCCTGAAAATATCCGTCGTCGCGGGGGTCGGAATAAATGATGCACCCGACAGCGCCGTGCTCGTAAGCGACCTTAGGCTTGATGCCGCGCCAGCTTGCCCCATAGCGCGCGATGACGATCTTGCCTTTCACATCAACGCCCAGCTTTGCGAGTTGCTCATAATCGGCAGGCACGCCGTAGTTGACGTAAACGAGTTCGGCAGTAACATCGCCGTCCGCCGAGTAAGCGTTGTAGGTCGGCAGTTGATTGGCGTCCCCGGAGTCCGGGTCTTCAGCCAGAGCAGGCTCTTTCAAAGCGGCCTTGAAACTCGCTGGCGCGATCATTTCGAGCAGCCGCTCTTTCGGTGTTGGAAACAACACGTCGAATTCTTCCAGTTGCGCGTTGAAACCCCATGATTTGAACTTGTCGCGGATGAATTCGGCGTTCTGTTTGTCGTAAGCTGATCCCAGGTGATGAGGCTCGGCTGAAAGACGCTTCATATACTCGCGCAGCAGATCGGGTTTGGGGACAGCGCGCATTTTCTCTTCCCAGGCCGAGTGCGCGTTCGAGTTCGTTTCCCTGTACCCGCGAAGCAGGCGCGAGCCGTTATCCTGCGCAAACGTGAGCGAGATCGAGGTGATTGCAACAATGAAAGACAGAATCGTGACGGTGATTTTTCTCATCTGTGAATTCCTCCTGTCGCCGGACGGTGAAGTATATCCATCGCTCGCAAAGAGGCGCAACGCTGAGGCGGTGGTCAGGGGTCAGTGGTCGGTGGTCAGGATTCAATTATCATTTATCAGTTCGTCGCTCTCTCACTCTCGTCTCTTGCGCCGGGCTTCGAGCAGGCGGCTTGCCAGCGGGCCTGCTTCGTCCGATTGCGCAAGCGATGGTTCAGGCTCACGCTTTTCTTCGCGCGCTGGTGTCGAAGGCTTATGCGGGAAATCGATCTTCGTTTGATCGCTTGTCTGAAATGTCGCCGCATCGGAATCCGTATCGCTCAAACGGAGGCGCGAGCGCGATGCCTTCAACTGCTCAAGCGATGCGACCCCTTCGGCTTCCGGCTGTTCGACTCGTCGCCTGAGTCTCGAAGCTATCCACTCCCGCGCATGGTTCATTTGCTCGCGCGTGATGTGAAGGCGGCGGATGCCTACGTCTGCGGGCAACAGCAACAGGGCGATGAGCAGTAAGGTCTCCCACACCTCTCGCGGTCGCGTTCTCGTCGCGCGATGCTCGAACAACTCTTTCACTTCGTCTTCATTCATCACCTGCCCGCCGGTCGCTTCGCTTATCTCGGCAAGCAGGTTCGCGTCCGACGACGTTATGCTGAATTCGGGCGAGTAGGAATTCACCGCGCCTGTCACTCGCGCCTGGCCGCCCTCCTCGATCACGCTGACCAGATAAGCCCCGCGCGTGGCAGCCGCAAAATCGGCTTCATAACGACCCGCAGCCGTCTGCTCAAGCGTGATGTCTGAAGTCGAAAGGTCGGGCGCGACAACATGCACGCGCAATCGCAGGTTGTTTTTGAAAGTCCCGTCCGGCGCGATTGCCTCGACCGCGATGTGACCGCGCCCCGCATCGATTTCGACTCGCGGCGCAAGATCGCCCGCGCCCGCGCGCCTCAACACGTCTCTGAAAACCTGAGTCCAGAACTGACCGAACCCCGGCCAGTTCATCCACTGTGAAGCCCAGTGCGGCTTTGCATCCGAAGTGAACGCAGCCGACCTCCCCAGCCCGTATTGCCACACTGCGTACACGGGATCGTCTTTGTCTGAAATGAGCGAAGTGATTGCCGGAGAGTTCAACGAGTCGCGCTCGGCTGTTCCTACATATCCGCCAAGCTGAGGGGCGCTGCTCCAATCGATCCCCGATGCGGCCTGCGTCGGTCTTACCAGGCGCGGCGTGAATGGCTCTTCGATTATCGTCGCGCGCGATGCGAGAAAAGCTTCGCGGGTGAATATGCGCGGCAGAGACTCGGCGTCTTCGGTCGCGTAAAAACGACCGCCGCCCGCTTCGGCAATGTATCTCATAGTCTGAAGGTCAGCGTCATCGCCTATGGCCACGCTCGAAAGCGTCATCCCTGATTGTTTGACCGCTTGCGCGATGCCGCGAAAATCTCCGGCTTCGCTCTGACCGTCCGAAAGAACTATGATGTGCCTGAGTTGCGCATCGCTCGCTGCCAGCCATTCGTAAGCCATGCGCAGTCCGGGATACATATTCGTTCCGCCGATGGCTTGAATGGATCGAATCTTGTCTATTATCGCTTTCTTGTCTTCGACTTTCGTGAGGCTCACGACTCCCGTAGCCTGATCGTCGAAGGCGATGACGCCGACCGAATCCCTTTCCGCCAGAAACTCTACGGTCGCGGAAGCGGCTTCCAGAGCCAGTTGCATCTTCAGCCCGTTCATCGAACCAGACTTATCGATGACCAGCGCGATGGCCAGGCTCGGAAAATGTTTCTTCTGGCGAACGTCGAGCGAGACGGGCAGAGTCTCTTCAACCGCCGTCTTGTAGTAGCCGCCGGGACCGAAGCTCTGATCGCCGCCTATCATGATGAACCCGCCGCCGAGGTCTCGCACATACGCCTGAACCATTTTCATTTGATTGTTGGTCATCGCGTCGGCGGGAACATTATCGAAGACGACGAGATCATAATCCTGAAATCCGGCAAGCGTGGTCGGAATGGAGGCAGATGATCGAATGCTTGCGACGAAGTTTCCTTCATCAAGCACGCGAGCGAGCGCGGGCGACCCCTGCGAGTCGCCGTAGAGGTAAAGCGTCTTGGGTCGGCCTTCGACTATGGTGAACGCCTCGCGCGAGTTGTTCTGCGCGAAGCTGTCGGACTTGAGCGCCTCGATTTCAGCGCGATAAGTGTAAAACCCTTTCTCTTCGTTTCGCTGTGGAAGCACGAACACATTTTCGCCCGATGCCCTGAGATGAACCACTCGCTCTGCCGTGAGCGAATCGTTGCGAAAAACTCTCAGCCGCGCGTCTGCATCGATTGTGCTGTCGACGCGGACTTTCAAATCGAATGCTTCGCCCTCGGCGCTTTGTTCAGGCGCGATGAGTTCTCGAATCGCCACTTCCTGGAATTGCCCGCTTCGTCCGCTCACCGTGCCGAGCGAGCTAGTGTAGACCTCGATACCTTCGGCTCTCAGGAGCGCGGTTTCTTCGGCGGCGCGTTCGAGGTTTTCGTTTCCGTCTGACAGCAACACGATTCGCCCGATAGCCGATTCAGGAATGAGCGCGGCGGCGAGTCTCAGCGCGGATGCCAGATCGGTGTAATCGCGCGGCGGGTTCGCACTTATCTCGACGAGCCGTCTGTCTCCGAGCAGTTCTTTTCTCGTCGGAGCCAGTTCGACCGAAGGCTGGCGGGCGAAGGCTATGACCGCGACATAATCGCGCGGCGCGGCTCGCTCGATCTCGCGGTTGATCACCTCCAGCGCGCGACTCTGCTCCTCCGGGTCGACGCTCGAAGAGACATCGACTAAAAACATCACCGCCAGATCGCGCGTCTCGATCCTCAACCTCATTCCAGCGAGGCCCAGCGCGACCATCAGCAGGATCAACATTCGCAGCGTGAGGCTAACCGCGCCCCGCGCTCGCGAAAGGCTGGCAAGGCTGTTGCGCACAAGGAAGACCGCCGCCGGAATCAATGCGAGCAGCGCGAGAGCCGCGATGTTTGTGAACTCGATTTTCATGAGTTGTCATTCGTCCTTTGTCATTCGTCATCCGGCGCAGGCGCAAAACAAAGGACGAATGACCAATGACTAGGGACAGCTACGAAGCGATCCTTCGGTGATAAACCCACCACTCGATTGCGAGCGCGAGCAGCGCAAGGAGCGCGACCCAGCGCCACGCTTCGCGCTCGGATGAAAAAGTTTGCGACTCGCCTCTCAACTCTCCAGCGCGGGTCTGTATGGTTTCGCGCGGAGCAGTGTTCGATTCCGTTTCGCTCAACAAACTCACTCCGAACGGCGTCGAGTCCTTCACTTCGTAGAGGCCCGTGTGAAGCGTGTCTGCGAAAACTGCGAGACCGTCTTTCGTTGCAATCTCCTGAGTGTCGCCATCGGGTGTTGTGATTACGACCTGCGACGAGCGAAGCGTTATCGGCTTGCCTGCGCGCACCGCTCTGTCCTCCGAAGTCTGCTCGCGGCTGGTGAGCCAGTTTATCGAGTTGGCAAGAAGAATGGGAAATTCGACTTTGAGAGGCAAGTCGCTTTTCGCCGGATCGATGGCGATCATCTCGATTCTGCGGCCCGCGTCTTCGCCTGCATAAATCAATCCGTCATTGCCGCTGGCAACGACTGCCTTGAGATACGGCGCGGCGCTTCGCGTCGTCATCGATTCTATATGAAGGTCGGCGTAGCTCAGATAGGCGTTGACGGTGTGCGAGCGGTCGAACGAAGTGATTTCCGGTCGCTCGCGGCTCATCGCTGTCTGCCACATTCCGGCAACGTCCGAAGGGTTGATGGCAAGCAACGGCTTGCGGCTTTCGATCACGTCCTGACTGACTGCGCCTTCAACCACAAGGCAATCGATATCGGAAAGGTCGCTGCCGGGATCGATTCGCCGGGCATCGATTTCAGTGTTGACCGCAAGGGCGCGAATCAGAAAAGGGTTTTCGCCGATCAATCCCACTCGCAAACGTCGAGCGTCGGAAAGATAAGCGTAAGCGATGTCGTCTGCCTTGAGGTCGTCTTCAATCGTCAGTCTCAGTTCGGCGAGTCCTCCTTTTTGAGGCAGCGTGTCGAAGACGAGCGCGGCTCGATCATTTTTGTTGACTGCGAGTGTGCGCGCATCGATCAGGCTGCCCTCGATGCGAAGTTCTGCGGCGACGGTTCGATCTTCGTCGCTGAAGTTTGCTATCGAGGCGAAAAGCTCTCGCCCTGCCTGCGACTGCCGCGAGTTCATAGCGACTATGCCGACGTTGTTCCTTCTGTTGCCGACGCGGACCAGGCGCATCGGTACGGCAGATTTTTGTTGCGATAGTGAGGCGTCGAAAGATGAGCCGCCGCCGTCGCTGATTATCACAATCCCGGCGTCGCGCTCGGCTCTGGCAATCTGTTCGGCCAGTTGAAGGGCGTCTTGGAGAGTCCCTGCCGCGTCCGTTTGGCTGATGTCATCGATGGCGGCGCGAAGCGCGGCGCGGTCGGAAGTGAGCGGGCTGCGGACGCTGACGCGGGAAGAAGTTTCTATGATCGAAACGCGATCATCGCTCGAAATACCATCGATCATCTCGCGGGCGAGTTCTCTGGCTCGCTCCATCCGCGTGCGACCCGTTTCATCGCGCGCGCTCATGCTGGCGGTCGCATCGATTACGATCACGGTGTTGCCTGTGGCCAGAGCGCGGGTGGTGATGAGCGGACGGGCAAGCGCCAGTACCAGAGCCGCAAGCGCGAGGAGTTGAATCAGCAGGAGCAGGCTTCGGCGGAGTTTCCTGAACGGAGCGTTGGCTTCGAGTTCTTCCATCGCGCGCTGCCAGAGCAGAGTGGAGGGCACGACGCGCCGTTTGCGTTTGAGCTTGAGCAGATAGAAAAAAATTATGATCGCGCCGAGCGCCATCCACCACAGCGCGCCTGTTGAAAGGAATCTCATAACGCTTTTGCCGCCATCAAGTATCGCACAGACCGGCGATGTCTCACTACGATTTGCGCCTCGCTGCCTGGATAAACCCTGAGCGCCGAGTTACCATTCAGCCCATACGTCGAACGACGATCATAAGTTTTTTTGGCTATGGAGAAAGAACCTGAAATCAGCGACCGATTGATCGCGCGACCCAGGATAGCGGCTGTTCGCGCTCGCTGGGCCGAGATGGTTTTTGGCGCGGCTCTGGCCGTCTACGCCTTGCTCGCCGCGCTCGCTTATCGCTACTCCTATTTCAGTTGGGATTTGAATTTCGCCAGGTTCGTTCAATCGATCCGCGTGACCGGTTTCGAGACGCTGATGATATGGACTTCAGTGCCGGGCAACGGATGGGTTCCCTGGGCGTTGGTGATAACGACCGGAGCGGCGTTGATCCTTGCGCGATTGCGAATCGAAGGCACGGTGTGCCTTGCGAGCGCGGCCTTCGGCGCGCTTGCCGACCGGGGGATGAAGGCTCTGATTGATCGCCCCAGGCCGGCGGATTCGCTCGTGCGAGTGATGGGCGATTTTCATCACGAAAGCTTTCCGTCTGGTCACGTCTTCTTCTTCGTAAGCTTCTTCGGGTTCCTCTTTTTTCTGTCCTATGCGCTGGTGCAAAAAAGCCTCCTTCGACGCACCTGTTACCTTCTTCTCGGAGCGCCTCTCGTGCTCATCGGATTGTCGCGCGTATTTCAGGGCGCGCACTGGCCCAGCGATGTGGTCGGGGCGTATCTGGCGGGCGGCGTATGGCTGATGCTGATGATCGAAGTCTACAGGCGGGCGAAACTCAAACAGGAAGCGATGTGAGTTCTCAAATGACAGAATTGGTTCTTCACAATGCGAGAGTCGTGTTGCCGGATCGCATAGTGCGCGGCGGCGTAGTGGTTCGCAGTGGTCTCATCGCTTCGGTGTTCGATGAGGACGAGAAGCCATCGGGTATCGAATCTATCGATCTCGGCCAGTTATTTCTTGCGCCCGGCTTAATCGATATCCACATTCATGGCTCCGCCGGAGTCGATGTTCAAAATGCCGATCAGCCTTCCCTCGACCTTCTTTCAGAATTTCTGCTCGCTGAAGGAGTGACATCTTACTTCGCCACATTCGTGCCGACGGATGATGACCGATATCGCCGAGCGACCGATTCGGTGGCGCGGTTTATGACGGATGAGGAGAAGCGAGAGCCGCGAGCGAGGATCGCCGGGATTCATTTCGAGGGGCCGTTTGTGAGCCTCAAGCGATGCGGCGCGCTCCAGACCCGTCACTTCAGGATTTATGACGGCGATCCTCGCTCGCTCGGTCTGTTCACATTAGCTGATCGCTTTCCGACCCTGATGACGCTTGCGCCTGAAGTGGAGGGCGGGCTTGATCTGGTGCGCGAGCTTACCTCGCGCGGCGTCCGCGTTTTCATCGGCCACACCCAGGCTGACCTCGAAACGCTCGATAAGGTGTTCGAAGCAGGCGCGCATCACATCACTCATTTTCCAAACGCGCTCGATCCTCTCCATCATCGCAATCCAGGCGCTGTCGGGTGGGGGCTTTTGCGCGAGGGCGTGACGATGGACTGCATAGCCGATTTTCATCACGTCCATCCGATGATGTTGAAGTTGATGCACAAGTCGAAAGGCGGTTGCGCGCTCTCTCTTATCAGCGATGCTATTCAGCCTGCCGGTCTGGGAGACGGCGAGTACCTCGTATGGGGCGATCGCATTTCGATTGTGAATGGAAGGACGGCTCTGGTCGAAGGCCCTGCACAGGGCGCGATAGCCGGGTCGGTGATTACGATGCGAGAAGCGTTGAAGAACTTCGCCCTTCTCGGCGTGCCTCTGAATGAAGCGGTCAGCATGGCGACGCTTGCGCCTGCGCGCGCTGCGGGCATTGGTGACGAGTGCGGCTCGATTGAAAGAGGAAAGCGCGCTGATTTGATCGCTTTCGATGAGGATTTTTCGATCCGATTATCGGTTGTCGGAGGGAAAGTGACGAGATACTGAATTCAGCCGAGAGCCTCTATAGCTTCCTCAAGCTCACTTCGAGTTCGCTTATCGATTGTTTCCACATTCAGCCCGCGAGTGTAGACTGCCCGCGCTTCCTGAGCCTGCCCTGCTGCGGCAAGCAAGCGTCCGAGATGGTAGTAGGCGGCGACATAAGCGGGATCGCGGGCGATGACTTCCTCAAGATGGACGGCGGCTTCAGCGCGTCGACCTTCTTTTTCAAGCTCAAGTGCTAGCGCGTAGCGCGAGAAAGAATCCGCCGCATCGGCTGCGACGAACTCTTCGAGCATTTCTCTGCGCGATTTCATATTTGACGCAGGTTCACGATGCGCAGATCGAAGAGCAGGTCTTCAATCTGCGCGACTGCCCGGGCTGAGAAATCAGCTATTCCGTGTCTGATGAAGACTCGCTCCCGGCAGCGGCGGCGGCAGCAGCAGCGGCGGCGGCTTCTCTTGCCTGGCCGCGAGTGTCGAGTTCGCGGATGCGGGCGGCCTTGCCTCGCAGTTTGCGCAGGTAATAAAGTTTGGCTCTTCGGACGCGGCCCCTGCGCACGAGTTCTATGCGGTCGATGACGCTTGCGTGAAGCGGGAAAATGCGCTCGACCCCGATGCCGAAGCTGGTCTTGCGCACGGTGATCGTTTCGCGCACCCCTCCGTGTTTGCGGGCTATCACCACGCCCTCGAATGCCTGAAGCCTTTCCTTGTCGCCTTCCTTGATCTTCACGTGAACGCGGACGGTATCTCCGGGAATGAACTCAGGGATATCATTGCGCAATTGCCTGTCTTCTATGCTCTGCACTACCAGATTCATGACTTACCTCTCTACTTGATCTCGTTTTCAATTTCCTCGCGTATTTTTTCCAACTCTCGCCGGTCGGCTACGCTCATCGTGCTCTCTTCAATCAGATCGGGGCGGCTGCGAAGGGTCTTTTCAATCGCCTGGCGGCGTCTCCATCTCTCGATAGCGGCGTGGTTGCCTCTCATCAGCACATCAGGAACTTTCATTCCGCGATATTCAGCGGGCCTTGTGTAATGCGGATAATCCAGAAGGCCCTCTCCGAAAGATTCCTGCTCGGCTGATTGCTGGCATCCGAGCGCGCCGGGCAGCAGCCTTGTGACGGCATCGACTATGACCATGGCAGGAATCTCCCCGCCGGAGAGAACATAATCGCCGATAGAAATTTCTTCTGATATCAAATGCTCGACCACTCGCTCATCCACTCCCTCATAACGACCGCAAATGAGTATGACCTGATCGAGGGCAGCCAGCCTGCGGGCCGTCTGCTGATCGAACAACCTGCCCTGCGGCGAAAGCAGCACGACGCTCGAACCCTCCTGCGCGTGCGCTATGAACTCGACTGCGCGAAACACAGGCTCGGGTTTCATCACCATTCCGGCTCCGCCTCCGAAAGGGCGATCATCTGTCTTGCGATGGCGGTCGGAGGTGAAATCGCGCAGATCGTGCAAGCGGATTTCGATCAGCCCGGCCTCAGCCGCGCGGCGAATTATTCCAAAGTCAAAGACCCCTCGGAAGATTTCCGGGAATATGGTTATTATGTCGAACCACACCCTAAGCACCTACATCTCCAACAATCCTTCAGGCGGGTTGACTGTGATGCGTCGAGCTACAGCATCGACCTCGACGCATATCTCATCGGCAAACGGAATCAAAAGCTCTCGCCCGCCTTCGACCACCAGCACATCCGTCCCGCCGGTTCGCATCACGCTCGCCACCCGACCTAACTCGCGGCCCTCGACTGTCACCACCTCGGAGCCAACGATTTGATACTCATAAAACTCATCATCTTCGAGCGGCCTCGCCTCTGCCTCATCAATCACAAGGCTGCCGCCGACGAGCGTGAGGGCTGCATTCATCGAATCAAAGCCCTCGAATTTCAGAATGACCCGCTCCTTGTGGAACCAGTGGTCTTCAATCCTCAGGAGGAGTCTTAGACCGTCGGGCATCAGCACCGTGACAGTTTCCATCTGGCCGAAGCGGTCAGGAAAATCCGTCTCTATATCGCAGGCCACTTCGCCGCGAATGCCGCGCGCCCTGCGAATGCGGGCTATCACAACATCAGACTGACTGACGTTTTCTGCCGCGTCCTTCACTACTCCAGAATCTCAAGCACGAAACGCTTTTTGAGCTTCATACCGGCAGCGCGCAGTATGGTGCGCATCGCGCGGGCTGTGCGCCCCTGTTTGCCTATGACCTTGCCGAGATCCCTCGGGGCGACCCTCAGTTCCAGAACTATGGTCGCATCCCCGTCGATTTCTCTCACCGTCACTTCTTCAGGACTGTCCACCAGAGCCTTCGCAATTGTCTCGATGACTTCTCTCAACGAAATATCCGCCATTAGTCACCTCCTTGTGATCGCCGGTGAGGAAGGAAGGACGCGCGGCGCGGCTCGACTACGGGATCGTCTGATGGAACCGCCTGGTCAAGCGACGTTGCGCTTGAGCAGGCTTCGGACCGTGTCGGTCGGCTGCGCTCCGCGTTCTATCCAGTAGCTCACACGCTCGCGGTCGATCTTTACGTCCGCCGGGTTGCGGCAGGGGTCATAATAACCGACCGATTCGACGAAGCGCCCATCGCGCTTCGATTTCTTTTCCGAAACCACTATTCGATAGAAGGGCTTCTTTTTCGCGCCCAATCTCGTCAGTCTTATCGAAAGCAAACTCCACCTCCATTTTTATGGCTGAGGCAGTCATCCCGCCTCCGTCTGAAGTTGATATTACTCCGAGGTATTAAGGTTTTTCGGTAACAGAGAGCAGCATCAAGCGCCGAACTGCTGGGGCCTGTCGCTCAACCGACGATTATAACCGAAAAATCCTCTCAGCGTTTCTTTTTCTTCTTTCGCCTCTTGGTGGCCTTTCTCCTGTTGCCTGCCCCGAATCCCGGCAATCCCCCGCCCATAAGGCCGCCAGCGAGTTTTCCACCCAGGCCGCCCATCAAGCCTCCAAGCCCGCCTGAAGTCATCATCCTCATCATCCGCCTCATTTCTTCATACTCGTTGATGACCTGGTTGACCTCGGCAACCGCCGTCCCGCTTCCTCTGGCTATCCTTCTCCGGCGCGAAGCGTTCAACACTGTATGATCGATTCGCTCCTGCGGAGTCATCGAATTTATCACCGCTTCAGTAAGCTTGAGTTTGGATTCCATCTCAGCCGATTGTTCGGGAGTGATGCGCATCCCTCCGAAAATGCCAGACGGCAGCATATCGAGAAGTTTGTCGAGCGAGCCGAGCCGCTTCATCTGCTTCAACTGATCGCGGAAATCTTCCAGCGTGAACTGATTCTGTGTGATCTTCTTCTGAAGTTCTAATGCCTTCTCTTCATCGACCTCAGCCTGAACTTTTTCTATCAGCGACAGCACATCCCCCATCCCAAGTATGCGCTGGGCGATGCGGTCGGGATAGAACTGCTCGATGGCGTCGTATTTTTCTCCCACTCCGATGAACTTGATGGGCTGTCCGGTCACCTCCTTGATCGAGAGCGCCGCGCCTCCCCGCGTGTCGCCGTCCATCTTCGTGAGTATCACTCCCGTCAGTCCTACCTGCTCGTTGAACTGCTGGGCGGATCGCACGGCATCCTGTCCGGTCATCGAATCGGCGATGAACAGTATCTCCGACGGTTGTGTCTCCTGTTTGATCTGCTGAAGCTCGTTCATCAATTCTTCATCGATGTGCAAGCGGCCTGCTGTATCGATCAACAGTGTGTCATAGCCGGTCAACTGACACTCGCGCATGGCCTGTCGGCAGAGTTCGAGCGGATCGTTGATGTCGGGCGCCTGATATGCGGGCTGATTTATGTCGCGGGCGATTATCGAAAGCTGCTCGCGCGCGGCGGGGCGGTACACATCGACTGAAAGGAGAAGCGGCCTGCGCTGTTGCGTGGTGGCAAGCAGCCTTGCCAGCTTGCCTGTGGTGGTCGTTTTTCCCGACCCCTGGAGGCCGACTACCATCACCACGTTCGGGATTCGACGGGTGAAGAGAATCTGCGTCGATGTCCCGCCGAGCATCTCGACCATCTCGTCGTAGACAACCTTGACTACCTGCTGCGCGGGAGAGAGCGAGCCGATGACTTCCTGTCCCAGGGCCTTTTCCTTCACCCGGTCGATGAAGGTTTTCACAACCTTGAAGTTGACATCGGCCTCAAGCAGCGCGATGCGTATTTCGCGCATGGCCGATTCTATGTGAGCCTCGGTCAACCGGCCCTGCCCGCGCAGGTCCTTGAGAACCTTCTTCAGCTTGTCTGACAGCGCTTCGAACATGACAGTCCCGGCCTAAAGACGGAAACTAATAAAGTATAGATGGCTCGGCCCCGTGTCAAGCCGGGTTTATTCGACCGTTTGCTGCGATGGAATCATTCAATACATCATGAAAAAAGGAGGGCCATTTCTGGCCCTCCTCGTTTATCGGCCTCCAAGTGAGGCGAGAACATTCGCCTCCGCTTCGAGGGCTGTTGACCTACTGGCAGGTCGCCGAGCACTGCAACGCCGTTGACGGTCGCGCGCCTGGGTTGGTCGCAACGATGGCGCCAGGCAGTCCGCCGCAGAAGCCGCCCTTCAACTTGGCACGGTTGAAGGTGTTCGAGCCGGTCTGCAAGTCGGCCAGCTTGACTTTCTTGGGCGTTCTGCCGCCGACCGAGAACTGGACGCCTTCCTTGAGGTTCGATCCGGTCACTGTCAACTGGAACGAGCCGGAGGACAGGCGGTCGAGCGTGCAGGCGGTCAGCACTGCGAGATCGGCGCCGCCCGGAGGATCAGGCGTCGTAGCCGTGCTGCAGGTGAAGGTCACCTGTACGCCCTGCTCGTTGCCCAGCGGGCAGTTGGCAGGCGCACCAGCCGGCAGAGCCGACAGGTTGCGGCTGGTTCCGTTCGGACCGCTGACGAAGATCAGGAAGGTCTTCCCGGCGTTGACCGTGCCGAACTCGAAGAACGCATCGATTAACGTGCTGCCGAGTATCACGAACCTCGTCGCATCCTTCACGTTGTTGGCGTTGTTGCGCTCAACCGCAAACACGCGGGTGACGTTGGTGACCGTGCCGCTTGGGCCGGCAAAGGTGAAGCATGCGCCCGTGATGATCGTGTCCTGACCGACGGAGCAGTTGCCATCCGACGGCGAGATCGAAATCACTACCGGCGCTCTCAGCCCCATATCGAATGCACAAGCTGCTGACCGGGTGAACGGTCCGAAGACGTTGTTGTCTCCTGCCGTGAAGGTCGTCGTCGCCGTCACCGTGGCGA
>CAZPQE010000028.1:0-24154 GCA_964588615.1 uncultured Clostridia bacterium
TTTCCACCATCCGCCCAGATACGAGGCCACTCGCAGCACGGCGGTCGAATGAATGAAAACTTTTTCTTCTCCATCGATATGCTCGACCAGTACCAGCGAATCTATCCCGCGCAACTCCGCGTGACGCGAGGCGGCCCGCTTGCCGTACTCGCTCTCAAGCGCGGCGAAGCGCATCTCCTCGCGGCGATCATGACGGATTATCGTCTGCACGCTCCGATTGCAGAAACTGCACACGCCGTCGTAGAGCAGAACCGGATTCTTTTCGTCGTCGCTCATTTCGATTCCAGACTCTTTCTTATCCTGTCGCGATACTCTTCGGCTTTCGCTCGCACCGCCGTTTCATTGATCGTCAGCACTCTTCGGTTTTGCATCACCACGCGACCGTTGATGATAACCGTCTCAACGTCTGACGCTTTCGTGGCATAGACGAGATGCGAATAGATGTTGTAAAGCGGCGATTGATGAGCGCCGCTGGTCGAGACAAGTATGATGTCTGCGCGCTTGCCTTCTTCGATCGAGCCGATCTCTTTATCCAGATCGATAGCCCGCGCGCCCGTTATGGTCGCCATGGCCAGAGCCTCGCGCGCATTCAGCACGGTCGGGTCTTTCGATATCAGTTTGTGCAGCTTGGCCGCCGTGTCTATTTCTTCCCACATCGAAAGATCGTTATTCGATGCCGCCCCGTCCGTGCCAAGACCTACCGAGACGCCTGCCTTCAACATCCGTGTCACAGGCGCGACACCGGCGGCCAGTTTCATATTCGATTGAGGGCAATGGCCGACTCCCACTTTGCGAGAGGCCAGAATTTTTATCTCCTCATCCGAAGGCCAGACCATGTGCGCGGCTATGACTCGTTCATCGAGAAAACCTATGCGTTCGAGATAATCGACTGAAGTCGCGCCATATTTATCTTTGATCTGAGTGACTTCGGAATAGTCTTCGAGCAGATGAGTGACGAGCGGGATTTTATGGCGGACGGAAAATTCATGGGTTTGACGGAGGTGATCTGTGGAGACGGTGTAAGGCGCGTGCGGGGCTATGGCGGGAGTGATGAGCGGATGGCCTTTCCAGCGAGTGACGAATTTTTCCATGTATGCCATAGCTGCGTCCCACGTTTTATTGTCAGGCACGGGGAAATCGATGACGGTCTCGCCGAGTACGGCGCGCATACCTGCGCGAGCGGTTTCTTCGGCTACGGCGTCTTCGAAGTAGTACATATCGACGTAGGTAGTCGTGCCGCCGCGAATCATTTCGAGGCAGCCGAGTCGAGTACCCCATCGGACGAACTGTTCATCGACGTTTTTGGCTTCGGCGGGGAAGATGTATTTTTGAAGCCACTCCATAAGCATGAGGTCATCGGCTATGCCGCGAAACAAGACCATAGGCACGTGTGTGTGAGTGTTGACGAGGCCGGGAAGGATGACTTTGCCGCGGGCATCGATTATGCGCGGGGCGAAGTATTTCGAGGCGATGTCCGACGCCTTGCCTACAGCGATGATGCGCTCTCCGCGAATGGCGACTGCGCCATTTTCGATCACGCGAAACGAAGAATCCATCGTCACAAGGGTGCCGCCGCGAATGATGATATCGGCGCGCTGGGCAGCAGCGGAGCAGAAAGGCATAATGGTTATGACGAGGGCGAGTATGAGAAACAAAATCACGACGGTCTTTTTCAAGCTGTATCCTCCGGGTTCGTGTTCTGATGAGAGTATATATGCGGCTCAGGCGATGGACAAAGAGTGAAGCAAGCTATACGGAATCGCATTTAGCTCTCTGGATCAAGCTCTGTAGAAGAATCTTATGCCGGCGGATGGGATTTGATGGCCATAAGGGCGCGGCGCAGATTCACCAGCGACGGGCGATTTATATGAAGCCGAACGATTGTCGCTCTTCCCACAGGCGTGAGCCCCACAATGAATAGCCCGTCTTCGCTCCATGCAAAATGTTCTTCCCACCTCTGCTGTCTTGGATTGAAGAGGGTCCTCATCTCGCCTGTTTCGGGGTCAGCCGTTTCGGTGGCGGATGATTTGTGTCCGTTGCACCCCTGGCAGGCGAGGGCGAGATTTTCCTCAACGGTCAATCCGCCCAAAACTCGCGGATGAATATGCTCGACGGAAAATCGTTCGGTGGCGTAGGCTTCCTGGCTTCGGCAATACTCGCAACACCCGCGCGCTCGTTCAGTGACGGTCTGGCGCAACGCTTCGGAAATTGCCTCAGCCATGCGCGTTTGCTCCGAGGCCAAGCTCACTGAGTAATTGATCGGGCGAGACTCCGCGCAGTTGCGCGAGTTTGACCACGGCCTGCATACGTTCAGCGTCTGCAAATTCGCGCTGTTGGGCAAGTGTGATGTACTCGGCGCGCTCCTCATCGCTCATTTCCTCGGCTTCACTTTTGAGCGTAAGCTCGCGGAGTCGCTCACTGGCAGGAAAGCCGCGTTGGATGCAGCGGAGCAGTTCGGCTTCTGTCGCGTCTGCCGATTGAGTGATAGTCTCACGATTATTATCAGGAGAATTTTCAATCAGGAGCGATTCGGCGAAGGCCAGAAGTCTGGCGTATTGTTCCGGCGTCATGCGAGAAATGAATTCTTCGAGTCTTTGCATTTGATCCATGACGGCCTCCGACGGCAAGGCAGCGCGTTATTTTCCACGCCCCTATTTTTACTTGATCGTTGAGGGTGAATCAAGCAAGCGATCCGTTCGATGTTCAGGCAACGGGATTTTCAGAAACTCCTGCGGCTCAATCACCCTGAGCGGCCTGAACCTTTGCCGAAACTCTTTGCATTCTTTTGTGTGGCCTGTCATGAGATCGAGCAGGTCTTTATCGCGGCTTACGATGTAGTCCGCACCTGCGGCTATGGCGAGATTGATATAAGGCTCATCTTTCGGGTCGCGCGCATAGGCAAACTTCCTGGGGACATTTTCAATGACGGATGCTTTCTTTCTGAGATTTTCGATGAGTTTGTCAGCGCGTTCTCTGGTGAGAAGCGGGTAGCGGGCTTGAAGTTTGGGGCGTGTTAAAACGTCAGAGATTTCGATGAGTATTTCATCGCTTACGAAGAGATTGACAGCATCTTTTTCAAATAGCTCAAGGCGGGCGACCGCAGGATTCGCTTCTTTGATCAAGCCTTGCAGAAAGATCATGCAGTCGAAGACGACGGATGGAATATTTTTCTTCTCACTCACTCTTTCCCTGCCGCTCTTGATAAGCTTCTTCGCGGGCTTCTTCGAGAAGCGCGTCCAGTTCTTCTTCAGAAATTCCGCTTTCTTTGATTTGCTCTCTCACAGGCGCAAACAGAACTCGCAAGCTGATGGGCGAAGCAAGGTCTTCTTCGATGAGATAGCGGACATATTCCGTCGCGGTAGCGCCGATTTCTTCGGCTCTTTCGCGAAGAGCTTTCACGACTGACTCAGGCAGATTGCTGATCTCGATTGTAGTTGATCCCATGTCGATCGATTCTCCTTTCCGCGCTTTTCTCCCCACATCATTTGTCGTTCGCTTTCGGTCAGTTTGTCTAACTCATCTTCCAGCAAGGCAGCGCGTTCTTTTCCACGCCCCCATTTTTACTTGATCGTTGAATGTGAATCAAGCGAGCAGTCAGTCGAGGATGAAGAGGCGTCTCAATGCGACACGCGCTAAATTTTTTTCGAATCCCGCTTTTCCTGATTTCGCCTTTCCCGCACACCGAGAGCGAGGAACACTCCATCTGTGAGCAGAAAAAGCGGCTGGTTTCTTCTCTGCGCAATCTCCGCGTCTTCTGCGCCTCGGCGGTGAAGGCTGCCTTTCGCCGTTCATGCTTTATGGGGCTATGAAAAAATTCCGGCGCTCGCTCGCCAAGCTCGCTCGCAAAAGAGCAAAGGAAAGAGTGTACCTCACCGTGTCCACACTACTACAACAACACGAAAGCCAAGATAGTCGAGGCGGGCGCCCGGCCTATAATAGTTGCGGTAGGCGGCGCGGCAGTACCTTCCATTGACGAGCCACGACCCGCCGCGCAACACCCGGTACGACGAATCGCCACCCTTCCACTCGCTTCCATCTGTCGGCGCTCCATCATAATTCCCATGCCAGTTGTCCATGCACCACTCCCACACATTCCCATGCATATCGCACAGTCCGAATCCATTCGCCACCCCCATACTTCCGACCGGAGTCGTCTTTTGCCTGTACTCTCCCTTGGGCGCAGACGCATAAGGATAGTTCCCATCGTAATTCACTATCTCTGGCGTGATCGTTTCTCCGAACGCGAACGCGCTGGTCGTTCCCGCCCGGCATGCATACTCCCATTCAGCCTCAGTCGGCAGCCGATATGTTTTGCCGCTCGCCTTCGACAGCCTCTCGCAAAACTCCATCGCCTCTTCCCAACTCACACATTCAACAGGCAGGTTGTCGCCTTTGAAATGTGACGGATCGGGATTCAAATCGATTTTCACTTTCGATAACGCGGCCACTGCGCGCCACTGGGCCTGCGTCACCTGATACCTGCCCATGTAAAACGACGACACTGAAACCTGATGCTGCGGGCCTTCATCACTGTAGTGGTCTGCTTCACTCTCAGGCGATCCCATCATAAACTCGCCGCCGGGAATCTCGACCATCTCGATTCTTACTCCGCCGCCGAGGTCTTCAATCACTTGTCGCGCCTGCACTGTGCGCCGATTCGTTATCTTGCCTTTTGCATTCAACGTGACGGTTTCGAATTCGAACACGTCCACTGGCGAAGGAGGAGGAACAGGCGTGGGAGATGACGCCTTAACGAGCGCCCTTCGCATCGCCTTCGCGCTCGCAAATCTGCTGTCACGATTCAACCTCATCGCCTGCATCAGAAATGAATCCATCACGGCACTGACACGCGAATTGATGGCACTTGCAGGCTTGAGCGGGTCGGGGCGGCCTTGCGATGCCTTCATCAGACGAATCGTCGAAATCGCGGGCGGCTCTCCCGTAAGGCAGTGATACAAGGTCGCTGCGAGCGAAAACAAATCGCTTCGCGCGTCAGTCCCCTGCGCGGCTATTCGCTCGACTTCATCCTGAGGGAGCATCGCTTTTGCCACTTCATACCAGTGGCCGAATCCGCTTCTGAGTATCTGCTCAGGCGGAGCGTAGTAGGGCGAATAGCCGCGAAGCAGAGTGCTTTTGACTGCCGTGATCTCTCCGACCGCGCCAGTTGCCAGTCCGAAATCGAGCAGCATAACTTTATTGCGCGAGGTGACGACTATGTTTTGCGCCTTGATGTCTTTGTGAATCACGGGCTGCTGCTGCGTATGCATGTAGTCGAGCGCGCCAAGCAAATCATCAGCCCACTTGAGAACAGATTCGATATCGAGCGGCGTCCCTTTGCCTGAGTCATCAGTTATGCCCATCAACTGCCAGAGATTTTTTCCTTCGACGAAATCCATTACCAGAAAGCAGCTATCGTCTTCCTGAAAATAATCCGAGACACCAGGCAATGCGGGATGATCGAGATTGGCAAGAAGCGCGGCCTCGCGTTCGAATGCGCGGATGAAAAGCTCGTGATTGCCGGACATCTTATCGTCGAACATCTCTTTTATGGCGACGCGCTTGCCGGAAAGCTTTATGTGGCTGGCTTCATAGACCGCGCCCTGCCCGCCTTTTCCGAGAAGCCGCTCGATGCAATAGCGGTCTTGCAGCACCTCGCCTGTCAGTATTTTTCCTGTATTGTCTCTTGCGGGCATCGAGTGGCCTCTCGATTCGATGTGGCGCAATCCGGCAGACTGCCCGTGCCTCGAAAGCATGAAAAGCGGAAACCCGCAGGCTGGCAGCCTGCTCTACGTCCACAGGAAAGGGAGTATATTTCATCGTCCTGAAAAAAACAAAACCCGACGATGCGGCATTTTCATTTTTCAGAAGCGCGGATGGATGTGGATGATTGGAAGCCGAGTTCAATCAATTGCCTCGATAAACTTTTCGACGATGCCGGTGATTCCGCTCAGGTCAGGCAAGCGATTCATTAACTCTTGAGGAATCTTCCTGCGCCCGATCAACGCGCCTGCAATCTGTCCGGCAATCGATGCGATGGTGTCTGTGTCGCCTCCTGCTGAGATCAATTCTTCGAGCATCGCTTGAAAACCGAGCGATTGGATGCGCTCCGCTCCGCGCAAAGCAAGCGGGACGGATTCGACGACATAACCGGAGCAGCCATGCTTGCTTGCGATTTCGAGCAACGAGACATTCTGATCAACCGTCGAGATTTCTATCACTCGATCACGAACGCTCGTATCCGGCAGATGATCGATAACCTGGCGCATCAAATCGGCCTCTCCGCTCCAGCTTCCATCCCACGCCTGTTTCACTGCAAGCGCAACAGCCAGCGCGCCCGCATAAGCCTCTTCGTTGTGATGAGTGATTCGACAAACATCGCGGATCGTCGCGCGGTAGCGACTCGCTTTCGGATCGAGACAAAATGCCAGTGGAGCTATGCGCATCGCTGCGCCATTGCCTGCCACTCTCTCGCCTTTGTTTCCTACCAATGCCCAGTGTCCTCCCTGCGCGAGTTCCGTCAGAGCCTTGTAGGTGCTTGCTCCCATCCCGGTGAATCGCCGGGCGCGATGCCAGTCGGCAAAAGTCCGGGCTATCTGCGCGGGATCGACTTTTCCATGCATTGATATTGCTTCGCAGGTTGCAAGCGTCATCTGGGTGTCGTCCGAAGTTCTCCACTCGCGTTGATAATCGATACTGACAGGCGCGGCCCATCCTTCGTAATGCCCGCCGAGACAATCGCCCACAGCGCCGCCGAGTATGCAGCCGAAAATTCTGTCCTCTTTTTCAGCGTTTCCTGACAAGCAGTGAGACGATCAGGGTACTTTTATGTCGCGCCAGTTTTCAGCGTTCACGAAACGCGACAGATGGCCCACATTCTCTGTTGCAACTATCCCGCCCTCCTCCAATGCCTGAGCAGCCAGAATAACATCGCAATCGAGAGCTTTGGGATCGGCAGTTGGCAGGCCGCTTCTCCTCGCCTCTGCCCATAGCTCTGCTGCCTTCAGCATCACGGCTGTCGTTATAGGCAAATAGCCAACTGTGTTCTTGATGATATCAAGCCGCGCGATGCCTTGCGTTTTGGTTGCTCGCAGGAGTTCGCGCCTGACTTCATAATCGGCTATCTCAGGAACGAAAACCTGAGCGCCGCTCATAACGAGCGATTCCATCCACTCATAGCATTGACGATTCGTTGGCGAAGCTTTGGGATTCGAGATCATCCCCAGCGGGCCGGCATCAAGCAGAATGATCATATTCATTTGAAGAGCTTGCGCTCAGATGGTCGATCTTCATCGAGAGCTTCCTTGAGATAAGCGAACGTTTCGCGCTGTTCCTCTTCGTCGCCTTCAAGAAGAGTCTTCAGCGAACGCAGCGCGGATTGAATTCGTCCGGCTTCCGATTCAGTCGTTTCCTGTGTCGCAATGTCAGACGGCGTGATTGAATTCATCGCCTGCCACCTCCGAATCCGATCTTACCCCACGAGCGATTTTATCCCAACTCTCGCGTGTTCAACTAACCTGCAACCAGCTTGAATCGAATGCGCGGGGAAATAGCTCTTTGATGGGAAATTTCTGAACCTTGCCTGAGAGATTCGACAGTATCACTTCCGTCTCTTCAACGGAGAATTCCCAGATCATCTGTCGGCAGCACCCGCAGGGAGGGGTGAGTTTTTCATGGTCGGCGACGACGGCTATCTTCACTATCTTTTTCGCGCCCTCGCTCACCGCTTTGAATACGGCCACACGCTCGGCGCACATCGTCAGACTGTAAGTCGAGTTCTCGATATTGCAGCCGGTATAAACTCGACCGTCGGAAGTCAACAGAACCGCTCCGACTTCGAAATTCGAATAGGGGGCGTGAGCCGCCAGACGCGCTTCTTTGGCCATCTCCACAAGCTCATCATCGCTTATCGTCAAGGCTATATGGTTTTCCGTTTCCTGTTCCAATGCTGTCAAAAACCTCTCTTCTTCAAACTGTTCATGCCCTCGCCCTCTCGACCTGCTGCTCGGCGAGTATCGTTCTGATCTTCTGGGTTATAAGGTCGATGCCCACTTCGTTATGGCCGCCCTCGGGGATGATGATGTCGGCATATCGCTTCGACGGCTCGACGAATTGTAAGTGCATCGGTCGCACAGTCGTCAAATACTGACTGATGATCGATTCCACCGTCCGGCCCCGCTCATGCACGTCGCGGTCGAGACGGCGAATGAAGCGAAGGTCGGCGTCAGCGTCAACGAAAATCTTCATGTCCATCAAGGCTCTCATATCAGGATCGACGAATACGAGTATGCCTTCGATGATGATTACCGGGCGAGGCTCTACGTGAAGAGTTTCCATGCGTCGCAGGTGAGTGGCGTAATCGTAGAGGGGCTGTTCGATGCTTTCTCCGGCGCGCAGGGCTTCGAGGTGATTGGTCATTAACTCGGTGTCGAATGCGTCGGGGTGATCGAAGTTGACGCGGTGTCGCAACTCCAGAGGCATATCGCCCAGGTTGCGATAGTAGGCGTCCTGCTGAAGATAGACCACGTTGTCGCAGCCGACCGACGCGATGATCTTCTGAGTGACGGTCGTCTTGCCCGACCCGGTTCCTCCGCTGATGCCTATTATCATAGGGCTATTCTAACATCCCGCTACAAGCGAGTCAGGGTTTACTGATTATTCGCGGTATGAGTCGCACTATAAGATCAGCGAGTTGGCGGCCAGCGCGGTTGCCCACGTCCATCACTTCCTGATGATTGATCTCCTGTCGGGAAAGCCCTGCGGCTATGTTGGTGATGCACGAAATGGCAAGCACCTTCATCCCCGCGTGACGCGCGACTATCGCTTCAGGCACGGTAGACATTCCGAGCGCGTCGCCTCCCAGATCGCGCAGCATCCTGACTTCAGCCGGAGTTTCATAAGACGGGCCGCGAAGTCCCAGGTAAGTCCCTTCGGCAAGCACCAGTCCCATCTCGCGGGCCACTTCGTGGGCGGCTGAAATGCAGGACGGGGTGTAGACGCTGGTCATATCCGGGAAGCGAGTTCCGAATCGCTCATCATTCGGGCCTCGAAGGGGGTTATCTCCCATCAGGTTTATGTGATCGGTGATTATCATCAGCGAGCCGGGCGAGAGATGAGGCGATGTTCCGCCCGCCGCATTCGTCAGCACCAGAGAACGTATGCCCATAAGCGAAAACACCCGGACGGGCAGAGTCACTTCCTGCATCGAGTAGCCCTCATAGAAATGAAAGCGGCCCTTCATCGCTATCACATCGACGCTGTTGCATGATCCGGCTATCAATCGCCCGGCGTGGCCATCGACAGTCGAGCGGGCGAAGTGCGGAATCTCTTCATAAGGAATTTCAACCGCGTCTTCGATTGCGTCAGCCACTCCGCCAAGCCCTGAGCCGAGAACTACGGCCACGCGGGGAGTCCGATTTCCGATTTTGTCTTTGATGAACTGCGCTGCCTCTGTCGCTTTATCGTAGAGTGTCAAGGTTGCTCCTCGTAAAATGTACAGCAGGCTGGCAGCCTGCTGTTCTTCAAATTTTCATCATTATCAGGGAGTCAACAGGCTGGCAGCCTGTTGTACCTGTGCGGTTCCTCGTAAAAAAGTCCGGAGTCGAGAGTCTGAAGTCCGTCGCGCACGGGTCATAACCTGTTTTCATCCTTCTCGGTTATGCAGGCAGTCGCTCGCTACCAGATTCGTTTCAGTTCAAGAGAGAATCCCGCCAGCACCGGATCGCCTGAAACGGTTTCAGGATCATCGAGGCAAACGACCTCTGTTTGAGGGCGATAGACGTACACCTTCTTTTCTCTCGGATCGATGAGCCATCCAAGTTCAACGCCGTTAGCGATGTACTCTTCCATCTTGTCCTTGAGCGGGTCTATCTTGTCGGTGCGCGAGCGAAGCTCGACAACGAAATCGGGACACAGCGGAGGAAACTCTTCCTGCTCTTCTTCTGTAAGCGACTCCCATTTTTCGCTTCTGACCCACGCCAGATCGGGAGATCGCTGGGCGCCGTTGGGAAGGGTGAACCCGGTCGATGAATCAAATCCGACGCCTGTTCCATCCGCCTCGGCCCACAACCCGAATGCGACAGACAGAGTGAAATTGCGCTTTCCGGTCTTTCCACCCGTGGGCGACATAATGATTAGATCGCCTTCGCTGGTTCGCTCAAGCCGCAGTTCCGGGTTCAGCAGGCACACCTCGAAGAACTCGCGCTCGCTGATCTTTTTCAGAACAGGGCCGAAGTGAAGGATGATGGGTTGTGTCTCGACTTTTACAGGCTCAGTGCTCATAGCGCAGCGATTCTACCACAATGGCAGTGGTCAGTGGTCAGTGGTCAGTGGTCAGTGGTCAGTCTGTTGCACCTCATCACCTCATCACCCCTGCTCCCCTGCTCCCCTGCACCTCTTCACCTCTGACCGCTGCCCCTCAACGCTTGATGACGTAGTTCATCGTCACAGTCGTCTCTCCGCCTTCGGTAGCGGCGTTGACGAACGCCGTGCGGTTGCCGGATGAATCCGATCCGCTGACCTGCGAGTATTCCTTGTCTCCCTGTCGCGTTTTGCTGGTGTAGACGCGAATGCCCTGGGCTTTGAGAGCCGACTCGTAATAATGGATTACTTCTTCCGGCGAATCCGAAGTGGTGAACTGAAACCCGGCGCTTTCGCTGTCACTGTTTTTGGTCGAATAGACTCCCTTCAAACTCGCGCCGGGATAAGACGGGAACCAACCGGGGAGGCGCGCGTCTCCGCTGCTTCCGATGGTCGCCATGCCTTCATCCGTTTTCATTTCTATGGAGCCGCCGCTCTCGTCGCCTTTGACGCTGATCGTGCCGCCTTTGCCTTTCTCATCCCTGATGCTGACTTCTCCATCCTGAGCGTCCTTGACATCGACGGTGAAGACCTTTCCGGTCTTCTTCTCTTTGAAGGTTATGAGTCCCTTCCCTTCATCTACGGAGACGATTTCAAGATCAGGATTCATCGCCACAGTGAACTTGGCCGCTGCCAGCGCAGGCTGCTTCTCCCAAAGTTCAGGGTCGAGGCCCGCTTCTCTGGCTTTGTTTCTCACCCAGAAGCCCGCAAGCACGACCGTGATGATTCCAATGACGATAAGTCCGCCGCATCCGACCAGACTCCATATCAGAACTTTGTTGCTCTTTTTTGGAGGCGGCTGGCCGTAAGGATATCCGGGCGGAGGAGCGCCCTGATAATTCGGAGGCGGATAGCCCTGGGGCGGAGTGCCCGGAGGATAACCGGGCGGCTGTCCTCCCGGAGGATAATTCGGCGGGTAGTTGGACATAATTGATTCTCCTTTTCACTCGCTGTATTGCGTCACAGATTCTACACCTGATCTGTGAACAGTTCATTCTTCCCTGAGCGGGCGGGCCATCAATTCGATGACCGCATCGCGCGCGGGCTTGTTTTGATAAAGCAGGCCGTAGACGCTTTCCGTAATCGGCATATCTACCGGGCAGCGGCGGCTCATCTCATAAATTGCCTGTGTGGTTTTTACTCCTTCGGCAACTTCGCGCATCTCCGCAAGAATCTCTTCGAGCCTGCGCCCGCGTCCGAGTTCCACGCCGACTCTTCGATTGCGCGAGAGGTCTCCGGTGCAGGTCAGCACCAGATCGCCAAGCCCGGCAAGCCCAGCCATAGTCGCAGAGCGCGCGCCCTCGGCCAGAGCAAACCGTGTTATCTCGGCAAGCCCGCGAGTGATGATCGCAGCAACGGAGTTATGCCCGAACCCAAGACCATGCACGATGCCCGAAGCGATAGCGACCACATTTTTGACCGCGCCGCCAAGCTCCACGCCCGCAACGTCCGAGTTGGTGTAAACGCGAAAGACATTCGAACTGAGTTCGCGTTGAATCATCTCGTTGGCCTGGCGGTCGGTCGAGGCGGCGACTATCGCGGTCGGGTCTCCCCGCATAACTTCGCGGGCGAAGCTCGGCCCTGAGAGCGCCACAAATCGCGGCGCGAATTTTTCTTTCAATGCGTCGGCTGCAACTTCAGACATCCGCATCAGCGTGCCGTTCTCCACTCCCTTAGCCGCGCTCACCAGCACGATTTCCGCTCGCAGGTGATCGCGCATTTGAAAGAGGGTCTCGCGCATCGCATGCGAAGGGACGACGATTAAGGCGAAGTCCGCATCTGCCAATGCCTCTTCGAGAAAAGTCGTCGCCGTTATGTTTTCAGGCAGAGCGAAGTCTGAAAGATAAAACGGATTTCTTCGAGAGTTGCTGATTGATCGAGCGACTTCTTTCTCTCTGGCCCATATCGTCACCTGATGATGGTTGCGCGCGGCGACCGCAGCAAGAGCCGTCCCCCAGCTTCCCGCGCCTATGACTGCAATGCGCTTTCCGCTCATCGGCTCTCGCCTCCTTCGGAAATTTTCACCCGAGAGCCGAGCTTGCTTTCAGTGCCGCTCAACAGGCGGCGGATGTTTTCGTGATGCTTCGCCACGATGAGCGCGCCTGCAAGAGAAGTGGTGATGACCATCGGCCACAGTTGCGGGCTGGGGCTTGAAGGCAGAAGCCAGCCGTAAAAGAGCAGTATCAGAAATGGAATCGAAGCGGCAGCGATAATCGATCCGAGTGATGAATATCGGGTGATGATTGCGGTGGCGATGTATAACACAAAAGCTGCAAGCGATGGGATGGGCGCGAGGACGAGAAATGCGCCCGCGCCTGTCGCTACTCCCTTGCCTCCGCGAAAGCGCAGGAAGACCGGAAATATATGCCCGGCGATTGCGGCAAAGGCAGCCGCGCCCGTCCACAGAAAATCGTCTCCCGCAACCTGTCGCATCACCATCACGGCGGCCACTCCCTTGAGAGCATCGAGCGCGACGGTGAGAATGCCCGCGCCCCATCCTGCGCGCCGAGAGACGTTCGTCCCGCCAGTCCCTCCCGATCCCACACGTCGAATATCTTCGCCGCCGGTGAAGACATATTTGACGAGCAGGTAGCCGAAGGGTATCGAGCCGAGCAGGTAAGCGATAAGGATGAAGGCGACTCTTGCGAGCATCGCTGAAATTCTCCGCTGCTGTGGTGGGGGCAAAGAAGGCGACTTGAATATATCAAATGCGCAATGCTGGCGCAAAAACAACTATTGTCTATCGCGCGCTTTCAACTTACGATGGCCTTCAGTCGCATTGCCCCTTCGTCACACCTCTCGCAACAGGAAACGGCTTTATGAAGAGAATGTTTTTGATCCTCATCATCGCGCTCACACTGACCGGCTGCGTGATCAATCTCAAACCGCCTGACGAATCGGGCAAGACCAAACCTGGCGACGATCCCAAAAATACCATGCCGATAGAGCAGATGCCGCAGGTGCTTGCAGCCAATGAAATCGCGGCCATGGCTCGACTGCGCTCGATAGCCACTGCCGAAGCCGTCTACTATGCGGAAGGAGACGGAAGCTATGCGACGCTGGAGGAACTCCTTGAGCGAGGGCTGATGCATGACCCGATGAGCGGCAGGCTGCGCGGGTACAGAATCGATCTGCAGGTTAAGTCGAACGGGTTCGAAGCGACTGCCGTCCCCGAAAAATATCGCGTGACGGGCAGGCGGTCTTTTTACATAGACGAGACTGGCGTGATGCGCGCCGCGGACAAAGAGGGAGAACCGGCTGTAAGATCAGACCCCGAAATATACTGACGGTAGTCAGTGGTCGGTGGTCTGTGGTCAGAGTGCGATGACTGTTCACGTAGAGCAAATCCTTTCACTTGCGATCTCGAATATCTCTCCGACTATGAGAATCACAGGAATTTTATTACACTTCCTGTGACCCAAAGGAGGTATTCGCATGCAGTCATCACTCAAGACTGAGACAACAAACTCGACCATCGATCTTATCCCCGAACTTCAGTCTCTCGCCGATCAGTTCGAAGCGATCAGAGGCGACGCTGAAAATCTACTTCGAGGGATGAGCGATGCGCAGTTCAACTGGAGAGCGGAGCCGGGGCGCTGGTCTATCGGGCAGTGCCTCGATCACCTCAACGTCACCGCTGACAACTATCAGCCGGTGATCGAAGGACGCATAATCGAAGGCCGCTCGCAGGGCAAACTCGGTCAGGGGCCGTTTCGTCACGGGCGGCTGGGCAACTGGTTCGTCAAATTACTGGAGCCTCCGGTCAAAACAAAATTCAAAGCGCCTGAGATGTTCGTCCCGCCTCCCGACCGAAGTATGAATGAAGTGGCGACGAAATTCTTCACGGCTCAGGAAAATTTTTTCAATCTGATATGCGAAGCAAACGGGCTTGACCTTGCGCGGATCAAGGTTCAGTCTCCAGCCTCAAAACTCATTCGCCTCAGCCTCGGCCAGGCGCTGGCTTCGATGACGGCCCACGAGCGCCGACATCTGTGGCAGGCCCGACAGGTCAAAAACCATGCGGATTTTCCGCGCTCGTGAATCACTGACAACTGTTTTTCTGAGGAGCCACAACTAATGAATCTTATTGAAAGACCCCGAAGATTGCGCCGCACTGAATCGCTTCGCGCACTCGTCCGCGAGACCCGTCTGACGCCCGATGATTTCGTCTACCCGCTTTTCGTTTGCGAAGGCGAAGGCATACGCCGCCAGATCAGTTCGATGCCCGGCTGCTTCAACCTCTCAATCGATGAGCTTGTGCGCGAAACCAGTATAGCCCGCAGCGTGGGTGTGCGGTCGGTGATTCTGTTCGGCGTGCCTGATGAAAAAGACTCCACAGGAACGCAGGCTTATGCTGAAGACGGCATCACACAGCGAGCCATTCGCGCGCTCAAACGCGAAGCGAAAGACCTGGTGGTCATCGCCGATAACTGTTTGTGCGAGTACACCGATCACGGTCATTGCGGAGTGGTCGTTGAAGGCGAGGTATTGAACGACCCCTCACTCGAACTGCTTGCGCGCGCGGCGGTCTCTCAGGCTGAAGCGGGAGCCGACATCATCGCCCCCTCGAATATGATGGACGGGTTCGTCACGGCCATCCGCTCTGCGCTCGACCGGTCGGGATTCGAGCATGTGCCGATCATGTCGTATGCAGTCAAATACGCATCCGCGTTTTACGGGCCTTTTCGAGAGGCTGCGCAATCGGCCCCGCAGTTCGGAGACCGGCGCGGCTATCAGATGGACCCGGCCAATGCGCGTGAGGCGATGCGCGAAGCCCGGCTCGACTCTGATCAGGGCGCAGACATCCTGATGGTCAAGCCCGCGCTTCCCTATCTGGACATCATCCGAGCAGTGCGTGAACGATTCGACGTTCCAATTGCTGCTTATCAGGTATCGGGCGAGTACGCGATGATAAAAGCGGCTGCTCTGCAAGGCTGGATCGATGAAGACCGGGTGGTGATGGAATCGCTCACGGCGATCAAGCGCGCCGGAGCCGATATCATTTTGACTTACTTCGCCCGCGAGGTTGCAGCGCGACTTGCGTGAGAGCAATAGATGGTTTCTCTTCCTCGCCCGTCGCTCGATTCACCCTCGCGGATTCGGGCCGAACTCAAGCCCGGAGTGTTCTGATTCGGCGCGTCGCGGTTTTATCATCGACCACAGCTTCATCACCACTCCGTGCGAGGAATAAAAAGTCGCCATTACAAGCAGCGTCCATTGAGAGTAAAACCAGACGAGCATCACCATCAGCGCGATGGCCAGTATCAGCACTCGCGGATGATAATTGGTCGCCCCCACGTTCTTGAGGCTCGAATACCTTATGGTCGAGACCATCAGCAGCGCCAGGCAGAACATCAGCGCAAGCAGCGCCACAGAGTATTCCATGCCATCGATCCAGGCATGCTGGCCCAGGGCTGAAATCTTGAAGCCCGGCTTGTGAGCTATGGGAGTGGGAGTGAAATGAACTATCGCCGCAACGAGGCTTGCGCCTGCCGGGATAGGCATGCCGACGAACGCCTTCTTGTCTTTGGGGTTCTTGGGAGGAAGATTCGGATTCGGATTCCGCGCCTGCACGTTGAAGCGCGCAAGCCGCAGAGAGCCGCAGATGACGAAGATGAACGAAGCCGCCCAGCCAAGTTTGTGAAGCCCCTGCACCTGACCGTAGCCCCACGAAAAAGCGAGAAGCGCAGGCGCAATTCCGAATGACAAAACATCGGCGATGGAATCGAGTTCGATGCCGAACTCCGAAGTCGCTTTCGTCAGCCGCGCTATGCTGCCATCGAGGAAATCGAACAGAGTCGCAAACCCTATATTGATGGCCGCGCGGTTGAAATGCTCTGTGGCCAGAGCCACATCTCCCACAGAAAGCGACTGCGCGCCGAGCAGCGATTCCATGATCGAATAAAACCCGCAGAAGATATTGGCTGTGGTGACGAGGCTGGGAATGACATAAACCGATTTGCGCCAGCGCCGGCGCATCGCTCTTTCTTCCGCTCTGTTTCCGGCCATGATTCGTCCTTTGTCCTTTGTCCCTCGTCATTGGTCATTCGGGCGAAGGACAAATGACGAGGAACAAAATCGGTTATTAGCTTTCGCCCTGATCCGTTTTTATGCGCCCGATGACGGTTATTCCGCCTGTGACTTTCTGATCGCGGCGGACGAGGACTTCGACTTCAATGGGCAGGACGACATCCATGCGCGAAGAGAATTTCATCAGGCCCACTTTATCGCCCGGCGCAACATGGTCGCCTTTCTTCTTCCAGAAGACAACCCTCCGGGCAAGGACTCCGGCTATCTGGCGAAAGACTATCGTCACCTGTTTTCCCCGGACGGTGACGACGTTCTGCTCGTTTTCGACCGAGGCGATGTCGCGCGAGGCGATGTGAAAAGCGCCCGGCTTGTAGACCACATCGATTATGTCGCCGGCCATCGGAGTGCGGTTTATGTGAACATTGAGCGGCGATAGAAATATCGAAATCTGAGTTGGCGAATCTTCCAGGCTCGCATCGACCGGAGCGACTGCGACTACGCGCCCGTCGGCGGGAGAAAGTATGAGTGTTTCGTCTCTGGGGCAATCCCTTCGAGGGTCGCGGAAGAAGAAGGCCATGAAAGCGGCCAGCAGCAGGCAGAGCGCGCCGCCCGCCCACCATTCGAGGGCGAAGAGCAGGATCGCCGGAGCGAGAAAAAAGATTATGTAAGGTATGCCTTCTCTGGCCATAAAAGAAAATTGGCTACTCGGATAAGGTGAGACTGGCTCACCGGTCGTGAGTAACCAACCTTGGATGTCTGAGGCGACTTGTTCGCCGCTGTTTACGAAATCAGGTCAATGGCTCGCCACTGTGTGTTGTTCTCTGAAGCGGCGAATGATTGCTTCCATCTGGTCTTTGATATAAAGCTTTTTCTTCTTGAGGGTGACTTCCTCCATCTGCTCCTCGGCGCTCGGATAATGCAGCGCGGCCAGTTCGCTCAATCTCTTTTCGTACTCCCGGTGCTCGTGCGCGAGCGTTGCAAACTGCGCGTCATTGTCGATGAGGTGCTGCTTGAGCGCTTCGGTGTCAGGAATGTTCATGAGATTTCCTCCTTATTATGTTTTGAAAGACCAGCCTCTCTACCAGCAAGGATGGTACTCGAAACCCCGAGGCGATGCAAGAATGCGATGACTTCATGACGCCTCTCTCCCTCGTGTGCTAACATCCTCGAATGATACTTGCCCGGATTGAAACGTCAGGCTTTCGCAACCTCGAAGGCTCGGCTCAATTCGGCCCCGCGCTCAACATCTTTTACGGCGACAACGCGCAGGGAAAAACCAACTGGCTCGAAGCCGTCTACGTACTTGGAACCACGAAATCATTCCGCACCTCACAGGTGCGCGACTGCATCGGCTTCGATTCGACTCAATGCCTGCTTCGCGGAGAAGTGCGTCATCATTCAATCACCAAACAGATTCAACTGCTGCTGACCGAATCTTCGAAAGAGCTTTACGTCAATGGCAAACGCGAAGCGGTCATACGCTATCTGGGCAATCTCGATGTGTTCGCTTTCTCGCTCGAAGAACTCGAAGTCGTGCGCGGCGAGCCTCGCCAGCGACGCCGATTTCTGGATCGCGGCATAGTCTCGCTCACCCCCGCGATGCTTTCGACGCTCTCGCAATACAATCACGTCATCAAACAGAAAAATCGTCTGCTTCAGGAAGCCTCCTCCAGTTCCAGCCCCGCGTCTTTCCGCAATCAGATAGAAGCCTGGAACGAGCAACTCGTCGATCTAGGCTCCGCGATTCATCAGGCGCGCGTGGATTACGTCAGCAGGTTGAACCGCGTGCTGGATGAAAACGATCACGGGCGAGCCATATTCGGAGCCGAAAGAATCACCGTCCGCTATCGCTCACAGATGGAAGGCAAGGGCGATTTGACGGATTATCGCGCGCTTTATCGTGAGCGACTCGAAGAGCGTCTGGCGGCGGAGACCGCCGCCGGGCATTCTCTTCTGGGGCCTCACCGCGATGATCTCGAAATACAGGCCGACGGGCGGGAACTGAGCAGGTTCGGGAGCGCCGGGCAGCAGCGAAGTGCCTTATTACTCCTTGATTTAGCGCAGGTGGCAATCTATAATTCGGTTTACGAAGAAAGCCCCGTTTTAATCATCGATGATCTTGACGCAGAGCTTGATCGGGGGAGGATCGAGGCGCTCATCGCCGAGGTCGAAGGGCGCGCTCAGACCTTCATCAGCACCTCTCGACGCGCGATTGCCGCTCGCTACCGCGACCGCGCTTCAGTTTATTTCGTCCGCTCGGGACGGGCCGAGAGAGAGCGGGAAACGAGTTATGCAAATCTGATCGATGACGCAAACGAGCCGAGCGCCGCGAGGTGAAGTATGGCCGAAGAAAAAGAGAATGAGTCAGACAAGGAGAACGATGTGAGCGCAGGTGAATACACAGCCAAATCAATTACCAAACTCGAAGGAAGAGAAGCCGTGCGAACGCGCCCGGCCATGTACATAGGTTCGACGAGCGAGATGGGACTTCACCATCTGGTTTACGAAATCGTGGACAATTGCATAGACGAAGCCCTCGCCGGGTACTGCGACCGCGTCGATGCCACCATTCACATAGACAACTCCATCACCGTCATCGACAATGGCCGGGGCATCCCCGTCGATATCCATCCGAAAGAAAAAATATCGGCCGCCGAACTCGTCCTCACCGAGCTTCACGCGGGCGGCAAGTTCGACTCCAACGCCTATAAAGTTTCAGGCGGATTGCACGGCGTGGGACTATCGGTGGTCAACTTCCTTTCCGAGTGGCTGAGGGTGGAAATCTGGCGCGACGGCGCGACCTACGAACAGGAGTACATTCGAGGCATCGCGCAGGAACGGCTCAAACAGACCGGCAAGACCCGAAGGCGCGGAACCAAGATCGCCTTCAAGCCCGACTCTCAGATATTCGAAGTCACGGAGTTCAACTTCGACACGCTTTCGCAGCGATTGCGCGAGAAGGCTTTCCTCAATTCCGGCATCCGCATAATGATCACCGACGAGCGCACGGAGAAGAGCCACGAGTTTTTCTACAAAGGCGGAATAGCCGAGTTCGTCAAGCTGTTCAACAAGAACAAGACCGTCCTGCACTCTCAGCCTATTCACTTTGAAAAAACAGCGTCGGGCGACGACACCCTCTCGATTGAAATCGCGCTTCAGTACAACGACGGATATTCGGAGATAGTCCACTCGTTTGCAAACAACATCAACACCGTCGATGGAGGCACGCACCTGACGGGCTTTCGCGCCGCGCTCACTCGCACGATAAACAACTACGCCAAATCGGCAGGGCTTTTCAAAAAAGACGATGAGAAACTCGCCCCTGAAGACGTGCGCGAAGGGCTTGTGGCGGTAATCAGCGTCAAGCTGCCTCAGCCCCAGTTCGAGGGCCAGACCAAAGGCAAGCTGAACTCGGATGTGAAAGGACAGGTCGAGGCTTTCGTCAACGAAAGGCTCGGCCAGCACTTCGAAGAGAACCCTTCGGTCGCCCGCAAAATCATAGCCAAAGCTCTCGAAGCCGCACGCGCCCGCGAAGCCGCGCGCAAGGCCCGCGATCTCACACGACGCAAGGGCGCATTGGATTCCCTTTCGCTTCCCGGCAAGCTCGCCGACTGTTCCGAAAAAGACCCCAAGCTTTGCGAGTTGTTCATCGTCGAGGGAGACAGCGCCGGCGGCTGTTTTTCAGGCGACACGAAAGTCGCGCTCGCTGATGGGCGCGCTCTGAGCTTCGAAGACCTGATAGCAGAGCAGGCCGAAGGCAAAGAGAATTTCTGCTATACCATTCGCAAAGACGGAAAGATAGGACTTGAGCGCATCATCAATGCGCGCAGGACGAAGACCGACGCCGAAGTGATTCGTGTGACGCTGGATAACCAAGAAGCGATCATCTGCACGCCGGATCATTTGTTCATGCTGCGCGATGGGAGTTACAAGACTGCCGCCGCCCTCGGCACAGACGATTCGCTGATGCCGTGGCGCGGAAGCGAGACCCTGCGACGACAGGCTGCGGCTTATCACAACCATAGAGTCATCGCCATCGAGAGACTCGAAGAGCGCATCGATGTTTATGACCTTGAGGTTCCCTCAACGCACAACTTCGCGCTGGCAAGCGGCATATTCGTTCACAACAGCGCCAAGCAGGGGCGCGACCGAAGAACGCAGGCGATATTGCCTCTGAAGGGCAAAATACTCAACGTCGAAAAATCGCGCTATGACAAGATGCTCTCGCATTCGGAAATCGCCGCGATGATAACCGCGCTCGGCACGGGCATAGGCAAAAACGATTTCGACCTTTCAAAGCTGCGTTATGATCGGATCGTTTTGTTGAGCGTGGCTGGCGATGAGCCGACTCTGGTGGCCGACGATGAGGGCCGCGTAGAGTTCGTCCGCATAGGCGACTTCATCGATGAATGCTTCGAAGGCCGTCGGGACGTGGATCGCTACAAGGTTATATGTTTCGATCAGGCGACTCATGCCACACGCTTCAAACCTCTCAAGGCAGTCATTCGCCACACTCAGGAAGAGCCGCTCTACAAAATCACCACGCGCTACAATCGCTCGGTCAAAGTCACTGCCTCGCACAGCATATTCGTTTTCGAAGACGGAGAAGTCCGTCTGAAGAAGGGCGATGAGGTCAAGGCAGGCGACGTGATCGTCGCGCCGCGTCGTCTGCCTCGTCCTTCCACCAGTCCCACTCACATCGATCTTCTGGAAACTTTCTATCGGGCCGGTCTCATCGATGCTCTCTACGTCAAGGGCGAAGATGTGCGGCGCATAGCGAGCAGCCGGGTTCTGGCTCGCGTGTCGAGACCGGAACTTTGGAACGAGGCGCGCATCGAGTTGGGCGACGAGCAATGGAAGCGACTCATAGCCTGTCGTCAATCCGCCGGGTTGAGCCAGATGCAGGTTGCCGCCTCAATCGGCGTCAAACAGCCCATCACGATCAGCCATTGGGAGCGCCGGATCAATCGTCCGATACAGTCTCACTTCGAAAGCTATCTCAGAGCAATAGGCTGGAAGGAGTCGCTTGACAACGAAATGATCCCTTCGAAGATCGATGAACGGCTCTCGCAGGGCGACTCGTCGCGCAATGCCCGCTGGCGCAAGGTCAGTTGCTATAAAAAACTGGGAGAGTTCACTATTGAAGAGATGGCGTCTCTCGGAGAGAGCGTGCAGATAGTTCCGAAGGCTCACAATCACAAAGCATTCGTGCGCTATCTGCCTGTCACCCGCGAATTGATGTGGTTCCTCGGATGGTATGTAGCTGAAGGCACACTCAGCGCGCATCAGGTCAGTCTCAACATCGAAAAGAAAGATGAGCGGTTCATTCCCGAAATGAGCGCGGCCATCGAGTCGGTGTTCGGCGAAACTCCGCGCACCTTTCCCGCCCCGGAAGGCGAGGGGATCAAGTTCTACTTTCACAGCGTCGCTGCCGCGCGGCTCATCAGGGCTTTGCACCTTGACGGCCTGGCGCACAAAAAGAGGGTGCCCGATCTTGTTTTCAGTCTTTCGGAAAAATTGCAATTCGCTTTCCTCGAAGGCTATTTCCTGGGCGATGGCACGACCGCAGGCAACAATATTTCACTTCTCACAACTTCGCTCGATCTCAAGGATGGGTTGCTGTACCTGCTGGGGCAACTGGGTCTGGCGGCGACCGTCTCCGTCAATGAGCCTAAGCCGAATCCCAATTCACCTATTCAGTCGAGGCACCTGCGCTATTTCATTACCATCTGCGGCAAGGAGCAGATCGAGCGTTGTCGCCCTGTCTGGCAGCGGCACGCCAACGCGCACAAACTCGAAGAGCACCTCCGCCGTCCCGCGCATAAAGCGCCCGATTATGTATCGATCAGCGATGACCTGATCGGACTTAAAGCAGTATCTGTCGAAGAAGTCGCGCCGGTCGGCAAGTATGTTTATGATTTCTCAGTTGAAAACGATGAAAACTTCATCTGCGGCGTCGGCGGTCTGTGCGCGCATAATACCGATGCGGACGTTGATGGCTCTCACATCCGCACGCTGCTGCTGACCTTCTTCTATCGCCAGATGCCTGAACTCATCGATCACGGCCACATCTACATCGCGCAGCCGCCGCTCTTCAAAGTCAAGAAAGGAAGATCAGAGCAGTACCTGCGGGATGAAAAAGAGCTTTCGAGATTTCTGATGAAGAAGGCCACCGAAAACGTCACGGTCACGGTCAAAGCGACTCGCGCGGAGTTTCGCGGAGCGGAGCTTCGAAGGATGCTCGAAAAACTCGCCGAGCTCGACACCTATCTTGCAAAACTCGAACGCCGTCTCCACGACCGCAAGCTCGTTGAAACCGTAATCGACGCTTTTTCAGGGCCGGAAGGCGTGCTCAGATCCAACGGCGGTTTGAAACTCCATGAAGCATTCGAAAAAGAAAAACTGCTTCAGAAAGTCGCCGCCGCGCTCGAAAAGGAAAACTACCAGACGCAGATCGAAGAAGATGAAGAGCATGGCACTTTCGAGGTGGTGGTCTCGCGCTCGCGCGGCAACGGAAGAACCTTGATAGATTGGGAGCTTGCCACTCACGTCGAATTTCAGAAGGCTGTGCAGCTTTACGGAGACCTTCAGGACCTCAGCCGTCCGCCTTTCATCATCGCCGAAAACGGTTCGCAGGTGACGGTCGAGTCGCGCTCCGAACTGCTCGAACACATAATGTCGGCGGCCAAGAAAGACATACACATTCAGCGATACAAGGGGCTGGGCGAGATGAACCCTGAGCAGTTGTGGGAGACCACTCTCCATCCCGAAAAGCGAATCCTGCTCAACGTCCAGGTCAACGACGCGGTTGAGACCGACGAGATGTTCACCGTCCTGATGGGCGACGCCGTAGAGCCTCGCCGCCGATTCATCGAAGACAACGCGCTGGATGTGAAGAACCTGGACATCTGATGACGACGCCCAAGATCATCGCTATCGCGGGACCCAACGGCGCAGGCAAATCAACGCTTGCGCCGTTTTTGCTCCGCGATGCTTTCGGTTTGATGGATTACGTCAATGCCGATACCATCGCAGAGGGGCTTTCGGCATTTCAACCGGAGAGCGCGGCAATAGAAGCCGGTCGCATTATGATTCAGCGCATTCGGCATTTGACAGATCAACGAAAAACATTCGCGTTTGAAAGCACACTCTCAGGCCGGACGCCTGCCCGATGGATTGATTCAGCAAAGCGAGAAGGGTATGACTTTCACATGTTGTTTCTGTGGCTGCAAAGCCCGGAGCTTGCAATCGAGCGAGTGGCCGAGCGAGTGCGAAGAGGCGGGCACGATGTTCCCGAAGAGGTGATTCGTCGGCGGTATCAGATGGGCATCAGGAACTTTTTCAGGATATATCAGCCGCAGGCGGATGAATGGATGATGTATGATACATCTTTATCCGAATCCGATTTGATAGCAACTGGACGCGGCAATAATATTTCAACTGTGTATCAGCGAGATAAGTGGCAAAAGATTCGTGAGGCAGCGAAATGAAAATGAACAGGAAACTCGAACTGACCGAGGATATGTTTATCAGAAATGCGGAGAGCATCACAAAAATTCTGCGCCGCGCTGTTCGTCATGCCCTGCTCGATCACAAGCGCGCAGGCAACCCGGTGGCCATCTGGCAGGACGGCAAGGTCGTCCTGCTCCAGCCCGAAGAAATCCTCATCGATGAAAACGAAATCGAAGAAGACTGATCCGCAGGCAAGGGGCGCAATTGAAAGTGAGACTCAAGAGAAAGGATCATAAGACCCTAGGCTTTGCGGCTC
>CAZPQE010000029.1:0-23960 GCA_964588615.1 uncultured Clostridia bacterium
CTGGTTATAGGCTGTCTGAAAGACATCATCACGTCTCTGGTCTTGGGCACGCGCGGCACATTATGCTCGTCGTTGGTTATTGTAGCGACCAGAGGCGTCTTTGCGTCGAAGACCTCCCAGCCGGTGTCGGTCTGTCGTTTGAGCCTAAGGCCCGCAGGCCCCGGCTCAAAGCTGTCGACGAAGCAAAGGCACGGAAGTGAGAGTTCTTCGGCAAGGAGCGCGCCCGTTTGTCCCGCTCCCCAGTCGCCCGATTCCCTTCCGAGCAGTATGAGGTCGAAGGATCCGAGTTTTCTGATGGCGGCCCCAAGCGCGCGGGCGACAGAAAGCGGATCGGGATTCGGATGCCCGTCGCTTAGGACGAGAGCCGCAGCGTCGGCCTTCATCGCCAGTGCCTTGCGCAATACTTCTTCGGCGCTTTCCGGCCCGAACGTCAGAGCCGTGATGCGCCCGCCTGATCGGTCGCGGAACTGGAGGGCGGTTTCGAGCCCGTTTTCGCAGAAGATGTTCGTTACAAGGCTGGCCGACCCGCGCATAGCTTCCTTTTTTTCCGCATCGAGGCGAAAATCCCGCCCGGGCACTTCAGGATCGGGTATCTGCTTTATGCAAACCAGTATATTCACAGCCGCTATTTATAACCTCATCATCAGGGTTGTTCAACCCACAGGGTCTGCACGAGCCAGCCTGATAGAGCTAAACTACCTACCGAATGGTCGGTAAATTCTAAGGGCAGGCATGCCGGAAGTCAAACCCAAACCGGGAGCGGGGGCGTTTTTCGACGGGGAGAGTCGCAGTCGGCTGGGAACAGCGATACAAGGCCGCACCACAACGGAATGTTGTGAATTGATAATGGATCAACAAGGTATTGGGCTTTTGTTTTTTCAATCCGGGCGAAAAGGGGTCTCTTTCTTGACACCATTTGCCACCATCTGGTAGATTCGCCGCCGATGAATACCCGAAACAGGATCGAAACCATAAGCACTCATATTCGGTTCCCCGCGCAGCTCAGGGAGTGGCTCGACCGCCACGCTGCTGCCGAGGGGTACGCATCGACCCAGGACCTGATTATGGAAGTCTGCCGGGACTATAAGCGGCTGATGGAGGGAACGCCCAGCCGCTATGTGAGTGCCGCTTATGATTTGAAAAGGAAGGCCCGCGACGGCAATGCAGACCGCTCGCAGGGCTAAAGAAGAGCGAGATCGGTTTTCCGCGTCTCGACCGGTTATAAGGGAACCCTTGTTTACGAAGGCTCGCGCGCAGAGTTGAGGCTCTGCAAAACAGCGGGCGAGGTTTGCCCGCTGCCAGGAGGAATAAGAATGCATGCGATCATAAGCATAGCCAATCAAAAAGGAGGGGTGGGCAAGACCACTGTCACCAGAGAGCTTTCGGCCTGCTGCGCGCTCAGAGGCTATCAGACCATAGCCATAGACTGCGACCCGCAGGCCAATCTCACTTCATCCTGGGTCGATCCGGAGGTTTACGAGGCCACCCTTTCACACGTATTGATAGAGCCGGATTCGCCAGTCGGGAGCAAAGCTGAACCGCTTCCGATGGATGAAGTCATCGTCGAAAGCCCTGTAGAGAACCTCGACATCGTTCCGGCAGACATAAGACTGGCTCGCTTCGAACTTCAACCCGACTATCTCACCCACCGCCTCCACAATCAAATCCGCGAGCACTGCAAGGGCTATGACCTTGTTTTCATCGATTGCCCCCCTCAACTGGGCAAGCTGCTGACCTCGGCTCTCTACTCATCGGATTTCGTCCTCGTCCCCTGCGCCGCAGACGCCATGGGGCTTCAGGGCCTCTCCGACCTCTCCTATACGATCGAGCAGGTTCGCAAAAACGTTAATGCAGACCTAAAAATGCTCGGCGCCGTCATAAATTTGTATAAGCCCCAGCGCAACCTCGCAGCCGAAGCCCGAGGAGCGGTAGAGGCTGCCGTAGGGCTGGTCGGGCACGTCTTCGACACCAACCTGCACGATTATTCGAAGGTGGCCGAGGCTCCTTCTCAAAAACTTCCGGTCGTGATGTATGCCGGAAGCCATCGCGCATCGGATCAACTCTGGAGCCTGACCGATGAGGTGCTCGACCGATTGCGCCTTTCAAGAAGCAAGATTTCCGCAGTCAAGTGAGGTAGCACATGACCGACCCTAAATCGAAATCTCGCCCATCGCTCCGCATCCCGCGCAAGAAGAAAACCCTCGGCCTATCGATTCCTCCTCCGCACGTCGCCCTCCCTCACGAACAACTTATCATCCCCGTCGAAGTACCGCCCTTCGAGGAAAAATCAAGCCCTACTAGTATACCTAGTACAACTAGATCATCTAGCACACCTAGATCATCTAGCAGAACTAGTACAACTAGTACAACTAGTATAACCAAACATTCGGATAAGCCGGAGGTCAGGGGGGATGATAGCGAGATTGCTCCGACAAGAGACTTTCAGCGTGTCCCGAATTCCGTCACCCGGCGGGCCATCCCGGAAGGACTTTTCCGGGGCAAAAGCAAACAGGTATGGGATTACCTCTGGAGCGTTTCGCGGGGAGCAGTGGTTCCGACGCGGGCGATCAGAAAATCGAGAAAAGACATAAAAACAGGATCGGGCCTGGGGTCTATGGTGACGGTCGATGCGGCAATCGAGCACCTTCAGAGAATCGGAATGCTCGCCGTCCGCCCCGCAGTAGGGTCTCTTATGGGAAATGAGTACGAGGTTTTTACTCCCGAAGAAGCCCTTTCAGGCCAAAGCAGATATACTAGTACATCTAGTACATCTAGTAGTACTAGCCTTACCCATAAAGTAGTACAACTAGATGTACTAGATTCTAGTATATCTAGTACAACTCAACCCATTGAAAACACAGATACTTACAGGCCGCCTAATACTTTTATTAATACAATACATGATGATGATGATGATGGCGCAGCAAATTTACTGATCGCTATAAGAAGTTCGGTCAGGGAAATCACGGGCGTCGAGGTTGCGAGGGGCGAGGAGGCGCGCTGGGCCGAGTGCGGAGAAGTGCTGGCGGCGGAACTTCGCCGGGCTTCCGCGCGGGCTGGAGCTATCTCTTCGGTCCCGGCTTTCTTCGCGGAGCATCTGCGAAGGGTGTTTGCAAAGGCGAGTCGGACACAGTCAAAACCGGGGGTGCGCGAGCAGGACCTGCGCGCCAAAACGACCACGCAGAGCAGGGAAGGGAGGATCAGGCGGATGATACGTGAGCTCCGCAGCCTGCACACGGGCGATCCGGGCTATCAGGAATCTGACCTGATCGAAGACATCAAATATCGCTGCCAGCGCGAACAAATAGAGTGGGACGAGGCACTGATAGCCGAACTGCTGGATTCCATCAGCCAATGACCCTCATCGGGCTGCGATCTCATCTCTGACCGTTTCAAGCAGTTTCCTGGTCGCCCTTATGCCTTCAGGCTCGCTCAACTTGTTGCCCTCGTATTCTATGCCGAGATATCCGTGATAGCCTGCCTCAAGCACTATTTGGATCATGCGCCGGTAATCGGTGTGGATTTCGTTTCCTTTTTCATCGAAGTCGTGCGATTTGGCGCTCACTGCCTTTGCGAAAGGCATCATTTCCTTCACGCCCAGATAGCGATCATACTGCTGCCCGCCGCCGAGGTTGAAGTTTCCGAAATCAGGCAGCGTTCCGCATCTGGGGTGGTTCACTTTCTTGATGACGGTCGAAAGCCATGAGCCGTTGGAAGAGAGTCCTCCGTGATTTTCCACGATGACATTGATCCTGTGCTTTGCGCCGAACTCGGTCAGGCGGCGTAGCCCGTCGGCGGCGAGGTTTATCTGTTCTTCAAAGCTGCCTGTGCTCTGCGCGTTGACGCGGATCGAATGGCATCCCAGAAATTTTGCCGCCTCCACCCATTTGTAGTGGTTTTCGACGGCCTTCGTCCGCTTCGCCGCATCGGGGTCGCCGAGAGCGCCTTCCCGGTCGATCATAATCAACAGGCTTTTGACCCCGGCATCCGACGCGCGCTTCTTCAACTCTGCCAGATAGGTTTTATTCTGAGCCTTGTCGCTGAAGAACTGATTGACGTATTCGACGGCCTCGATGCCGTAATCGTTTTTCGCCACGCGGGCGAAATCCAGATTGTCCAACTGCTTCGAGAACAGAGCGCGATGCAGTGACCACTCGGCGAGCGAAATGAGGAAGGGAAGTTTCTTCGTCTTCGCAGAGCCGATGTCGCTCGCCAATCCGCTCAGGGATAATGCGGCGGTGATTTGCCCTGCCTGTTTCATGAAACTGCGGCGATCAACCCGATTGACCATAAACTGCTCCTTTGATTTTTGGTGTGAAAAGACCTAATAGAATCACAACCCCTCGGACCAAGACAAGCCGATGCATCTGGCTGACGATGATAAAACTGTCAGCCTCGACAATCAGCCGCGTTTGAGCCACACTTGTTCCGATCCTAAATTCGCGCTTGCGGAGTTGAACACATGAACGGCGCAGAAAGTCTGCTTCAAACAGCCGCCTCGGCGGGGATCGAAATCTGTTTCGCAAATCCCGGCACGACCGAAATGCCGCTGGTGATCGCGCTCGATTCCATTCCAGGAATTCGAGCCGTCCTGGGGCTTTTCGAGGGAGTATGCACCGGCGCAGCCGACGGCTATGCCCGAATGTCGGGAAAACCCGCTCTCACGCTTCTCCACCTCGGCCCCGGATTTGCCAACGGAATAGCCAATCTGCACAACGCCCGGCGCGCGCGTTCTCCCGTAGTAAACATCATCGGAGACCACGCTACCTGGCACGTGGCGGCAGACGCGCCTCTGACCTCAGACATCGTTTCGCTTGCGAATCCCGTCTCCGGCTGGGTACGCATAAACCGGTCTGCTGAAGAAATCGCCGCCGACACCTCAGAGGCCATAGCCGCTGCCGAGTCCTGGCCCGGTCAAGTCGCAACGCTCATCGTTCCGCACGACAACCAGTACAATCCATCGAGCACGCTCCTCAGCCCTCGGCCCGCTCGGAGAGGTCCTCCAGTAAACGACGAATCCGTTCGTCGCGTCGCAACCATACTCAGGCGAGAGCGCGCGGCAGCCATACTTCTTGGAGGGAAGGCGCTGACCGAAAAAGGTCTCAAGGCAGCCGCACGGATTGCCGCCGTCACCGGTTGCAAACTCGTATGCGAAACTTTTTCAGCGCGGCAGGAACGCGGCGTGGGACTGCCGCGAATCACTCGCCTGCCCTATTTCCCGGATCAGGCCATGGGAGTGCTCTCTCAGTTCCGGGCCATCATACTTGCGGGAGCCAAAGCCCCCGTCTCTTTCTTCGGCTATCCCGGAGTGCCGAGCTTTCTCACCTCCCCTTATCAGGGCGTCGAATCTCTCTCGACCCCTGAAGAAGACGCCGCCTCTTCGCTCGACGCTCTGGCATCGTCGCTGGGCGCTCCGGCTTCGAGCGGAGAGCAGTTGTCGCTTGCACGCCCGCCCCGGCCTTCGGGAGCGTTGACGGCTGAGAGCTTTGCCGCCGCCATTGCCGCGCTTCAGCCCGAAGGAGCGATCATCTGTGACGAAGGCAACACGAGCAGCATGGCTTACTTTCCATTTTCAGCCGCCGCCCCCAGGCATTCATACCTCAACCTCACGGGAGGCTCCATCGGCCAGGGATTGCCTGCGGCGACGGGCGCGGCGCTGGCCTGCCCGGACAGAAAAGTCATAGCCATAGAAGCCGACGGAAGCGCCTTGTACACGCTTCAATCACTGTGGACTCAGGCGCGCGAAGGTCTCAACGTGATCACTCTGCTATGCGCAAACCATGCTTACCGCGTTCTCGGAATCGAGTTGATGCGGGCAGGCGTCAAGCAGCCTGGAGCGCAAGCCCTCAGCCTTATCGATCTGTCTAACCCGAAAATCGAATGGACGCGGATGGCGAGGGGGTTGGGCGTGCCTGCCGTCAGAGTGGAGACAGCCGATTCGCTCGTCCGCGAACTTGAGCGCGCCCTCTCGGAATCGGGCCCGCAATTGATCGAAGTCGTTATGTGAAGTTGTCAATTGTCAGTGATTGGGAGAGGTGATGAGGAGCAGGGGGGCAGGGGAGCAGGGGTGAAGAGGTGATCGATATACTGACCACTGACCACTGACCACTGACCACCGACCACTTACCACCGACCACCGACCACCGCAGGCAAATGATCGATAAAGCGAAATCGTGGAAGCCGCCCGACCACTGGCTGAGGGTTACGGCCATTGATTCGCACACCGGGGGCGAGCCCTTCAGAGTCATCACTTCGGGTCTGCCTGACCTTGAGGGCGACACGATGCTGGAGCGCAGGCGTTTTGCGAAAGAGAAACTCGACCATATTCGCCGCGCGTTGATGTGGGAGCCGCGCGGACATGCCGATATGTACGGCTGCATACTCACCCCTCCGGTTTCGCCCGACGCTCACACCGGTGTACTCTTCATTCACAACGAAGGCTTCTCGACTATGTGCGGGCACGGCATCATCGCGCTGGTGACAGTGCTGATTGAAACAGGCATGCTGGAAATCGAAGGCAAGCAGTCGACCGTCCGCATCGATACCCCCGCCGGACTCGTCACCGCCCGCGCAAAGGTCGAAGGCAGTAAAGTGCGAAGCGTTTGTTTCGACAATGTGCCCTCATTCGTCCTCGCTCTGGATGAAAAAGTGAATGTGTCGGGGCTTGGTGAAATCCGTTACGATCTGGCATTCGGCGGCGCTTTTTATGCTTACGCGGATGTCGAGCAAACCGGTCTCACTATCGCGCCGGAAAACTTTCGCGCTCTGATCCAGGCAGGCATGGCGATCAAGAGAGCCGTCATCGATTCGCAAAATATAGTTCATCCGTTCGAGGATGATCTGAGTTTTCTCTACGGCACGATACTCAGCGAAAGAGCAAACGGCGCGATGATCCGCAACGTGTGCATCTTTGCCGATGGAGAAGTCGACCGCTCGCCGACAGGAACGGGAGTGAGCGGAAGACTCGCTTTGGAATTTGCACGCGGAAGGATCGGCCTCAATCAACCGCTAGTGATCGAAAGCATCATCGGCAGCCGCTTCACCGGAAGAGTGGCGCGCGAGACAACATTCGGGCCGCATCAGGCGATAATCCCCCGCGTCGAGGGAAGCGCCTTCATCACTGGCCGACACGAGTTCTTCATTGACCCGGAAGATGAATTCGCTCGCGGATTCTTTTTGCGCTGACCCGCTCGACACCAGACTTTCAAAACTGACTCATAGCGCAGGCTGTGACAAGTTGGGCGACCCGGCGAAGAAAGCCGTAATCGAGAGTGTCAGGCGTGTTGCCAGGCTCGTGATAGTTGGGGTTTCGAAACTCTGCTGTGTCTGTCCACATCACCGCCGGTATGCCCTCCTGCCAGAACGGATCGTGATCGCTGCGCCGGAAATCGCCCGTGTCGGGGATGTTGACAGGCAGACCAGGCGGAAGCGATTGCGTTTTCGGGCTGTTTTGACAGTAGCCGACCATTTCGAGTACGTGGGCCTCTCTGATCTTCACTCTGCCCGCGGGGCGAACTTCTCAACGAAGTCCGCGCTGACTATCAGACCGTCTTCTTCCCTGTTGAATGCGACGAAGCAGACAGACGAGCTTCGATTGAATTCCATTAGAGTCCTTGCGCAGTTGAGCAGGGCCGCAATGCCACTCGCGTTGTCATCGGCTCCGGGCGTCTCAGCAACGCTGTCCTAATGCGCGCCGATGAGAGTGACGGCACGGTTGTTTCCGAGGGAAGGGAAGGCAACCACGTTTCGGCAGGCTCCCTGAAATCGCACCTCGCAGCCGAACGATTGAAACTCGCGGGCTATCGCTTCGGCTACGAGTTGGTTATTGCGAGGCTGTGTGTGGAAATGACGGGGGATGGAATTCGCTTCGACCGTGCGGCGAAGATAAGACTCGGGAATCGACTCGATGGCGCGGAAGATCTCTTCATCGGCTTTTTCGGCTTTTGCTTTCGAGGAGTGAGAAACGCGCATCGAGTCGATCCCCTCTCGCTACTGGTGGCGCTTCAATTCGATTTTGGCAATGGATTCGAGGTGGACTTCATCCGGCCCGTCGGCAAGCCTGAGAGTCCGGGCGTTGGCCCAGGCCGAAGCCAGCGGGAAATCCTGGCATACGCCTGCGCCGCCGTGCGCCTGAATCGCCCGGTCGATGACTCGCAGAGCCATGTTGGGAGCAACCACTTTTATCATCGCAATCTCTGCCCGCGCCACTTTGTTTCCCACAGTGTCCATCATGTGAGCCGCTTTCAGGGTCAGAAGCCGCGCCTGCTCGATCTCGATTCGTGACTCTGCAATGTCGGCCTTGATGGTTCCCATTTCGGCGAGGGTTTTTCCGAAGGCGACGCGCGTCTTGACCCTACGGCACATGGCTTCGAGCGCGCGTTCGGCAAGGCCTATAAGCCGCATGCAGTGATGAATCCTTCCGGGGCCGAGTCTCCCCTGAGCGATTTCGAATCCGCGACCTTCGCCAAGCAGTATGTTTGAAACAGGCACTCGAACGTCCTCGAAGAAAATCTGCGCGTGACCGTGCGGCGCATGGTCGTAGCCGAAGACGGTGAGCATGCGCTCGACCCTCACTCCCGGCGTGTCGAGCGGGACGAGTATCATCGATTGCTGTTTGTGAACCGGAGCCGAAGGGTCGGTCTTTCCCATAAAGATCGCTATCCTGCACCGGGGGTCGCCTGCGCCCGAAGACCACCACTTGCGCCCGTTGATTATGTAATGGTCGCCATCGCGGACTATGCTCGAACGGATGTTTGTTGCGTCCGACGATGCCACGTCCGGCTCGGTCATAGCGAAACAAGAGCGCATCTCGCCTTCGAGAAGAGGTTTGAGCCAACGCTTTTTCTGCTCCTCGGAGCCGTAGCGGACGAGGACTTCCATGTTGCCGGTGTCGGGGGCCGAGCAGTTGAAGACTTCGGGAGCCATCGGAGAGCGGCCCATGATTTCGCACAACGGGGCGTATTCGAGGTTGGTCAAACCGGCTCCGTACTGGCTTTCGGGCAGGAAGAGATTCCAGAGACCTGCTGCCCTGGCTTTCGGTTTGAGTTCTTCGATTATCTGCACCTGCTGCCAGCGATCGCCTTCGCTGATCTGCCGGTAGAAGAGGTTTTCGTTGGGATAAATGAATTCCTCCATGAATTGACTGAGTTTCGCTTGAAGCCCCTTTACCTTGTCCGAGTAATCGAAATTCATTATGAGTCTCCTTTTTCAGAGGGAATGGATTATTTGAGGAAGCCTTACCCTGACCGGCCCGGATTGTATCACTCCTGTGAACCCTTGTTCAGCCCTTTTCCGCGCACAAGAATTAAGACCACGGAAGAAACGACTTGAGATGCACCATCCGCCAACATCCGACATCGTCGATTCCGTGGTCTATCCCTTAAAAACCTTAGTCTGGTCACTCTCCATCTGTTACCTACCAACCGGTCAGTTAGCGTATCCTCAGAGGGGTCGGATGTCAAGTCCTGATTCTCAGATGTGAAAAAAAAGCTCTGCTCCGGCGGGCTTGACGGGCGGGAGGCGGGGCAATAATATTGCGCGCCTCGTCTCAGGAGATTCTGGTTGCGAAGAGAAAGGGCCTTTCGGCTTTTGGCCATTCCGGGGAAGGCGTCTTCGTAGAGTCATACCCATCCGATCACATCAGGGAGGATTGAAAATGAGGAGTGTCAGGTTTTTGCCCCTAGTCCTGTTGATTTTCTTTCTTGCAGGAGGGCTGCTGTCTCCGGGCGAAACTCAACGCCAGGTTGCGCCGGGTCAGGGAGGTCCGGTTTATTCTCAGGCAGTGAATTTCGCCATCTCAGGGAGGGCGAGGAATTTTCGAGCGGCTGCGCCCACGACCGAAGTCGATGTCCCGGTGCTCGACCGCGAGGTCAACGAGTTGAACGCGGAAGAAGGCCGTCAGGCCGCCCCCGGAGTCGTGCAGGACCGCGATGCCGCCGTGCAGTCACACGCAGGCCCGAACGCGCTCACTGCCCCCATAGTCAGCTTCGACGGATTGAGCAGCCTCGATAATTTCAATGCATTCGGCTTCAGGGTCTCTCCGCCCGACACCAACATGGATGTCGGCCCGAATCACATCGTTGAGACGACCAACCTGCTCGTCCGCATATTCGACAAGTCAGGCAATCCGCTGACCGCGCCTTTCAAGATGAGCACGCTGTTCACTGCTCTTGGCGGCCCGTGCGCAACTCGCGATGACGGAGACCCGATAGTGCTTTATGACGCGCTGGCCGACCGCTGGCTCATCAGTCAGTTCTGCACGCTCGCTTCGCCCACCACACACCAGTTGATAGCTATCTCGCAGACAGGCGATCCCACGGGCGCATATTTCCTCTACGATTTCCTTATGCCCAACAACCGATTCAACGACTATCCGCATTTCGGCGTCTGGCCCGACGGCTACTACATGACGGACAACCAGTTCGTCGGCAACAGCAGCGCAGGGGCGGGAGCATTCGCCTTCGACCGCAGGCGGATGCTGATGGGCGATCCGAGGGCCGGATTCATTTACTTCGATCTCAATTTCGCTTTTCCACTTCAGGGCATCTTCGGCGCTCTGCCTTCGGACCTCGACGGCCTGACGCCGCCGCCAGCGGGCAGGCCCAATACGTTCGCTTATTTCATAGCCACCGAATTCGGCAACGCCAGCGACGGCATGCGGTTGTTCGATTTTCATGCCGACTTCGACAATCCTTCGGCATCCACTTTCACCGAAAGAGCGGAAAGCCCGATAGCGGTCGCCGCGTTCAACCCGCTCTCTCCCACAGGCCGTGACGACATACTTCAGCCTGCTCCGGCCACGACCGGAGCCGCGCTCGACTCGATTTCCGACCGGTTGATGCACCGTCTGCAATATCGAAACTTCGGAACCCATGAATCGCTGGTGACTACGCACACCGTCAACATCAGCGGATCGACCACGCTGGGAACCTATCAGGCCGGAGTCAGGTATTATGAATTTCGACGCCCCCTTCCATCAGGCGCGTTCGCGGTTCAGGAGCAGGGTTCTTTTGCCCCTGACACCAGCAATCGCTGGATGGCGAGCGCGGCGATGGACGCGCAGAGCAATCTTGCCGTAGGCTACAGCGTTTCGAGCTCGACGGTCTTTCCTTCTATCCGCTATGCGGCCCGCCTCGCTTCCGACACGCCGGGTACTCTGGGCCAGGGCGAGCAGGAACTCATAGCCGGTAGCGGAGTGCAGACCAACACCGGCTCGCGCTGGGGCGATTATTCCATGCTCTCGGTCGATCCGTCGGACGATTGCACTTTCTGGTACACGACCGAGTACTACACTGCCGCAAGCCAGGCGACCAGCAGCGTCGGGTGGCTAACGCGCATAGGCAGTTTCAGGGTGGCGTCATCCTGCCCGACTCTGCCGCAGGGCGCGTTGCAGGGCGCGGTGACAAACATTGTTACCGGATTGCCGATCACCAACGCGCTGGTTCAAACCAGCGACGGCTACGCGCGCAACACCGATGCTGCGGGCGCTTACTTGATGACCCCTCTTCCTCCCGGAACATATAACTGCACGGCTTCAGCCGTGGGTTATATGCCGGCACAGGCGACAGGATTGTCGGTGACCGATGGCAATACGACGACGCAGAATTTTTCGCTCACTCCCATAATCGATCTGGATTTCGTTTCGGCGACCATAACGGGCGGCAACGGCAACGGAACCATCGATGGGAACGAGTGCAACGACCTGTCGGTTACGATTAAGAACCTGGGCGCAAAAGACAGCGCCGGCCTCTCGGCGACGCTTTCCACCACGACCCCCGGCGTGACTCTCACACAGCCCAATTCTCCCTATCCCAACCTGGCGGCGGGAAGCCAGAGCGCCAACACCGTCGCCTTTTCCGTGAGCACGACTCCCGGCTTCCTGTGCGGAGAAACCATCAGCTTCACTCTCCTGATCAACTACACGGGTGGATCAGAGAGTGTATACTTCAGCCTGCCTTCCTGCGCCTGCCCTCCGACCGTTGTGACAGGGAGCATAGCGGCGTCCGACCCGCAGCAATCCCTGCGACTGACCCGCGACGGGCTGGCCAGCACCTGCACGGCTCCTAAGGGAGCATGTCCGGGGCCTTTTTCGACAGGAACCCGATCCTACGATCAACACTCCTTCACCAACACCAGCACGCAGGCCCGCTGCGTGACGGCCAGCCTCATTTCAGGCTGTGGAACTGGTATCTTTGCCGTCGCCTACCTGGGCAGCTTCGATCCGAACAATGTCTGCACGAACTATCTGGCCGATGCCGGTTCGAGCGTGTCCGGGACTTCAACCTGGTCTTTCACAGTCCCGGCAGGCGCGACTTTCATAGTTGTAGTGCATGAGGTGAACATGGGAGCCAACTGCGCCAGCTACACTCTGAGCATCGCCGGGCTTGCCTGCAACAACGACGGAGGAGGAGCCTGCGCGGCCTGCTCCATCTCCTGCCCGGCAAACATCATCAGTCCAACAGAGGCGGGCCAGTGCGGAGCTACGGTAGCTTACTCGAATCCGACGACGAGCGGGACGTGCGGCGTCGTCAGTTGCTCGCCCCCCTCTGGGTCGTTTTTCCCCAAAGGAACGACGACCGTAAACTGCTCGACCACTTCCGGGGCGAGTTGCTCGTTTACAGTGACGGTCAATGACACCCAGCCGCCGGCCATAGCCTGTCCGGCCGGCATCACATCGGTTGCTGCGGTTTCCTGTCCTATCCCTGCCGGGCGCGCAGTCGCCTACACGACTCCCACGCCCGTAGACAACTGTCCGGGCGCGACTGTAGCCTGCGTGCCGCCATCGGGCGCGACCTTCCCGGTCGGAACGACGACCGTCACATGCACGGCGACCGACGCTTCGGGCAACACCGCAAGCTGCTCGTTCAGCGTCAAGGTGTTCAACATCTGTCTTCAGGACGACAGCAATCCGAATAACCGGGTTTTCATCAACACCGCCACAGGAGAATACCAACTCTTCTGCGGCTCGAATGTCTTCAGCGGAGTCGCCTCCGTCAACAAGACCGGATGCACGGTTGCGCTGGATCAAAACGCGGGAGGCCGACGTTTGCGGGTGAATTTGAACACGGCAACCAGGAACGGAAGCGCGTACTTCCAGGTTCTTGGTAGCGGCGTCTCGTGCAGCATCACGGATCGAAACATGGCTGACAACAACTGCAATCCGACTCCGTGACGGAATGAACCGTGAGCGCGGGTTTTGCGACCGCGCTCACGGTCTCAGCCCTCGCCCGCGCGGGCCGAGCCGGGAAGGGAGTATATCGTAAGCGGTCGAGACCCATTCGCAGAGAAGCGAGCGGTTGTCGCGCGGATCTATTATTTCTTCTATGCCGAATGCCTCGGCTGTTCGAAACGGCGAACGAAGCTCTCCGAGCATCTCTTCGATCTCGCGGCGTCGGGCGTCGGGGTCGGGAGAAGATTCTATGTCGCGGCGATAAGCAGCCTGCACGCCTCCCTCGATGGGCAGCGACCCCCAGTCGCCTGACGGCCACGCATAGCGGAGGTTCAATCCCTGCGCGTTCCCGTGCGCCGCGCCCGCAACTCCGAAGACCCGTCGCAGAATGATCGATATCCAGGGGACGGTGGCCTGATAGATCGCCGCCATAGCTCGCGCGCCATAACGCACAGTCCCAGCGCGCTCGGCGGCAGTGCCTATCAGAAAACCAGGCTGATCGACGAAGTTGACCACCGGCAGATGAAACGTGTCGCAAAGATCGACGAAGCGCGTGAGTTTTTCGCTTCCCGGCGCGTCCAGCGCCCCGCCGCCCTGCTGCGAATTGCTGGCAATGACCCCGACGGGAAACCCGTTGAGCCTCGCAAGCCCGACCACCAGAGGCCGCCCGTAGAAGCGGCCCATCTCGAAAAACGAATCGCAGTCGAGCACCATTCGCAGCAGAGAGCGTATGTCATAGGTCTGCCTTCGGTCGCGGGGGATGATCGAGATCAATCCTTCTTCGCGGCGATTGGGATCGTCCGTGGTCGCCCGTCGCGGAGGAATCTGCCAGACGTTTGATGGGAGGAAGGAAAGAAATTTTCTGATTGCAGAGAAGGCTTCATCTTCGCTTTCGACTTCCGTATCGACGGCGCCGCTCTCGCGGGCGTGAATGTCTGCGCCGCCGAGTCGTTCCTTAGGCACCTTTTCTCCGATGCCTCGCTCTACGACGGGCGGGCCTGCGACGAAGAGTTGCGATGTGCCTTTGACCATCAGGGAAAAATGAGAGTTGACCACTCGCACTGCGCCCAGCCCCGCGACCGATCCCATGCAGGCGCCCACGACAGGCACTTCGGAGAGCAACGCGACTACGGTATCCCATGCCGGGTTTGCAGGCACATAGGTTCGACCAGTCGTCTCGATGGTTTTTACGCTGCCTCCTCCGCCAGTGCCATCGACCAGACGGATGATCGGCAGTCTTAACTCGCGCGCCATCCGTTCGCCGTAGCCTGCCTTGTCGCCTATGCGGGCGTCGGCAGCGCCTCCTCGCACGGTGAAATCATCTCCGCCGACCACGACTCTGCGGCCTTCGATGCGCGCGGTTCCGACGACGTAATTCGAAGGGACGAAAGAAGCCATCTCGCCGTTTTCGTAGGTGGCTTTTCCGGCAAGCGCGCCGGTCTCGTGAAACGAGCCGGGATCGACAAGCCGGTCGATTCGCTCGCGGACGGTGAGCTTGCCGCTTCTGTGTTGACGTTCGATGTTAGCCTCGCCGCCCATCTTGCGGGCAAGCTCGACTCTTCGCTTGATCTCATCAACTTCAGGTTGCCAGGTCAATTCGTTTCTCCCTTGCGGGGCGGTTTACAGATGCTCAATCTTCGTCTGATTGCGGTTCTGGTCGGATGGTCTGGTTTGAATGAAGGTTTCGTTTCTGCGCTAACAGCAGATTCTCAACATCGATTAAATCCTGCGGCCTTCCTGACGCGCGTTTGTTGATGATGATGTCCTCGATGGAAAGAAACTGAGTCATAGTTTCCTTCGACGCGATTGTTCCAGGCAGATTCAAAATCCAGTCCAGTAACTCCCATCAGAATATCTAACCTGCGTTTTGTTCAATATGCTCAATAGTTCTTTGAAGTCTGAGTTCAGAGCCATCGCTCCCTTTTCGCTCATGCGCAAAAACGACCAGTTCCCAGGCGGCTTCAAATCGGGCTGCGGAGTCCTGACGCTGCCAGTACTCAATATCGAAAGAGCGGTCAAGGTCTTCAATACGAGTGAGACCTTCCATAACAAAATCAGACTGCTCCGTATCTGTTTCTTCTCGCATACGCTCAATTTTATACCAGAGCACAGGGCGGAGGGAGAACTTCTTTTTTAGGTTTTGGGCGCAATCAACGCTTTCAACATCGCGCCTCCCCACGATATATTATGCCCCGCCAGTGGATCGCACACTTCAATCAGGAGACGCGAATGAAGTCACTTTCGATCTTTGCTTTGACTCTGCTGTGTACCTCTGCCATCGTCGCTCAGGAAAAGCCCCAGGCTTATATCGGCGCGCAGATCATCACTGTCGCCGGACCCGTAATCGATAACGGCGTGCTCGTCGTCCATCGCGGGAAGATACTCGCAGTCGGACGACGCGGGGAAGTCAACATCCCCGCCGACGCTCAGACCCGCGATGTCGCGGGACGAGTCATCATGCCCGGCCTCATTGATACTCACAGCCACATCGGAGGAGCTTCAGGAGCCGACGGCTCTTCCTCGATTCAACCCGATGTCCGCGTGATGGATTCCTTCAACGCGCGGGACACCGGACTCAAACGCGCGCTCGCCGGAGGTATCACAACCGTCAACGTGATGCCCGGCAGCGGCCATCTTCTCAGCGGCCAGACTCTCTACCTCAAGCTCAGAAACAAATTCACAATCGATGATCTTCTGATACGAGACTCGCAGGGCAATATCGCGGGCGGAATCAAGATGGCCAACGGCACTAACTCCATTCGACCCGCGCCGCCCGCTCCCGGCACTCGCGCAAAATCCGTCGCTCTCGTCCGCGAGATGTTCCTCAAAGCCCAGGATTATCGCGACAAAGTTCGCAAGGCCGCAGGAGACCGCGAGCGTGTGCCGCCGCGCGATCTTGCAATGGAAGCCATGATGGATGTGCTCGACGGCAAGCGCATCGTTCACTTTCACACCCATCGCCACGACGACATAATGACCGTCATAAGGCTGGCGAAAGAATTCAACTTCAGGGTCGTTCTCCAGCACGTCTCCGAAGGGTGGAAGGTCGCTGATGAAATAGCTAAAGCGGGCGTGGTCGGCTCCTCGATAATCGTAATCGACAGCCCCGGCGGAAAGATCGAAGCTCTGGACAACTCATTTCGCACCGGCGGCGCGCTTGAGCGCGCGGGCGCTGTGGTCGGATTTCACACCGATGATTACATAACCGATTCGCGGCTGTTTTTGCGCTCGGCTGCGCTGGCAGTCAGGGCCGGGATGTCGCGCGAAAAAGCTCTCTACGGCCTGACGATGGCCGGAGCCATCATGCTCGATCTTCAAAAACAGACAGGCTCACTCGAAGCAGGCAAGGACGCTGATTTCATAATCCTGTCGGGCGACCCGTTGAGCGTCTACACTAAAGTGCTTGAGACTCACGTCGAAGGCGTCAGGGTATTCGATCTGAGCAATCCGGCGGACCGCCTCTTTGCAGTCGGAGGGTACGCAGCGCGCCGCGATCACGTCGTTCACACCGACGAATGGGAGGAAAACGAATGAAGATCGAAAAAATACTTTTCGCTGCCGTATTCCTCCTATTTGCGCTCTGGTCTCCTACGCTTGCGCAGATAGCCGTGCGAGGCGAGACAGTTTACACGTCGGCGGGCGAGCCGATCAAAGATGGCGTGGTGTTGATTCGAAACGGGAAGATAGAGCGCGTCGGCTCCGCTTCTCAAATCAGGATTCCTGCCGACTACAGAACGCTCAACGCGAAAGTAGTCACTCCCGGTTTGATCGATGCCCGTTCGGTCGTCGGACTTGCGGGCGCGCTCAATCAGCCTCACGATCAGGATCAGCTTGAAACCTCTTCAGCCATTCAGCCCGAACTTCGCGCAATCGATGCCTACAATGCGCGCGAGAGGCTGGTCGAATATCTTCGCTCGCTTGGCGTGACGACTCTTCACACGGGTCACGCGCCGGGCGCATTGATTTCCGGCCAGACGATGGTAGTCAAAACCGCAGGCGATGGAGTCGATGAGGCGGTCGTCGTGCCCAGCGCGATGATCGCAGTGACAATTGGAAGCAATGGCCTCGGTCAGGGAGGCAAGCCGCCCGGAACCAGATCGAAGGCCATAGCGATGCTCCGCGCCGAGTTGATAAAAGCGGCGGACTATCAAGCGAAACTCGCCTCGGCGACCGATGACAAGAAGCCCGCGCGCGATCTTCGACTTGAGACGCTGGCGCGAGTCATCCGTCGGGAAATCCCGCTGCTCGTAAGCGCGCATCGGGCCAACGATATTCTGGCGGCGCTCAGAGTGGCCAGAGAGTTCAACATTCGAATGGCGCTCGACGGCGCATCGGAAGCCTATCTGGTAATCGATCAGATCAAGGCCGCTGGTGTGCCAGTCATCATTCACCCGACGATGTATCGCGCGGGAGGCGAGACGGAAAACCTCAGCTTCGAGACTGCCGCCGCTTTGCGCAAAGCGGGCATAGCGGTTGCGATTCAAAGCGGCTATGAAGGCTACGTGCCGAAAACGCGGGTCGTGTTGTTCGAGGCCGCGCTTGCTGCCGCAAACGGGATGAGCTTCATAGACGCGCTCGCGGCGATAACGATCAACGCCGCCCGCATACTCGGAATAGCCGAGCGCGTCGGCTCGCTCGAAGCAGGCAAGGACGCCGATCTCGCGCTGTTTGACGGCGATCCTTTCGAGTACACCTCGCACGTGACGGGCGTAATAATCAACGGCCAGGTGGTCAGTCAGGAAGTGAAGTGAGCAGTAAGGAAAAAGGAAAAAGGTAAAAGGCAAAAACAGCAGGCTGTGCCGGGAAGCGCAATTCCGAAAGCGATAGTTCTGCTACTTTTTCCTTTTTCCTTGTAACTACTAGGGTCGGGAGAATTTGATTGCCTATGATGAACCTGTATCAAGACAAGGAGGTTCGTCATGAGTCAAAAAAATCTCTCGCTCAAGAAGAAACAACACTTTCTTCACCTCATTGAAGGTATCCCCAGGCAGAAGATTCTCTTCTGCCCTGTTGACGTATCGAAGCATTTCCACATCTCTTTCTTCCACGACTTCGATGGCAATCCGGTTGTGGATTTTTTTGCTTTCAGCTCTTCGCAAGTCGGTTTTACCGACTTCATCACTCGCCTCCAACTCGCCCTTCAGGCCCGCGCTCCACAACTGGTCATCATCGGTATGGAGCCAACTAATGTCTACTACGAAGGTCTCCTCTACAACCTTCATCTCTTTCTTCGCCGCTAGGCCGCACAGGAGGCTGTGCCTCGGACCATCTCGGAGGCACAGCCTGCTTGCGGCCTGGCCGCAAGGGTGCAAGCAAAAGACGCTGAACGAAAGGCATAGCCTGTCGGCACATCAAAGCGGCAGAGCCGCAATCACTGGCTGAGTAGTTACGTTTAAGGATGAATTCTGGTTGGACGAAACCCCCATCCTGGCTATGAATATGGAGGGATTGAAAAGAGGGGGCTATACTGTGGCTCAGTTTAGACCCAATAAACAAGGTCGCTGAGGACTACGACCAGTCACAAATTGAATTGCTGAGGAAGTATCTGGGTGTGGAGCCAAGGCAAGTGGTGAATTTGGATATAAGAGCCGGTGAAAAATCAATATTCTGGATTCGAGAGATAAACGAACCGGAGATTTCGGAGCAGGAAGGTAGATGTCAGATATTTGATTTCAGGTGTTAGTGGGGGGGGGAAGCGGTCATATCGCTCGACATCGGCTGGTGACTTGAGGTAATTTCATTCAATCCGCTGGAAGACTCTGACGTGCGCGCCAGTTGAGCGCGATGAGGGATGTCGCTATGAACACTGGCTTGTCGAAAAAAATCATCGCCCTGTTGTCCGCCCTCGTGATTTGTTCCTCCATGTCCGCATTAGGCGGTCAGACGCCGCAGGCTGCTCCGCTGCCTGCCGATGTTGCAACTCGCGCGGTCAACATCTGGAGCGACGGAACCCGTCTTTCCGGCGATCTTTTTTATCCCAAAGCCATGAAGGCGGAAGACCCTTTGCCCGCGATCATTCTCTGTCGCGGATGGGGAGGCGTGCGCTCGCACCTCAACCGAGCTTACGCGCTCCAGTTCGCTCAGGCAGGCTATGTCGTGCTCACTTTCGATTATCGTGGGTGGGGCGACAGCGACAGCCGACTTGTGGTCAGAGGCCAGATGCCCCGGCCCGACGAGCATGGAGAAGTCACCGTCCGGGCTCAGGCGATTCGAGAGCTCGTCGACCCATTGGATCAGACCGAAGACATCGTTGCGGCGACAAACTTTCTCGAAGGCGAGCCGGGAGTCGACACCTCGCGCATCGGATTGTGGGGAACGAGCTACGGCGGAGGCCATGTGGTTTATGTCGCCGCCAACGACTCTCGCGGTCCTTGCGTGGTCAGCCAGGTCGCTTCGATGGATTCGAGCCTGATAGTCTCCTCTCCGCTTTATCAGGGAGGAGCCGACCGCGCTCATCGCGAGGAAATCCTGCGCGCTCGCGGTGAAGGAAACCTCGACCCCGTTCCGCAGGGCGTCGATAAAGCGCCCAACCTTCGCGGCACGCCTTTTGTGTCGCGGATGATGAACTATCGCCCTGTCGAGCATGCGTCCAGGCTCAAGGTTCCGATCTTAATCATCGACGCCGAGAAGGAAGAACTCCTCGATATCAAACTAAACGTAGGGCCAGTTTATCAACGCGTGAAAGATCGCGCGCCTGCGCGTTATTTCACTTTCCCCGGCATCAGGCACTATGACATTTATCCAGCCAGGCTGAGGGAAGCCACAGAGATGGCCATCGAATGGTTTAACAAATACCTCAAGGGTTCCACGATGAAGTAAGAGTCCACAATCTGACCTGAGTTCATCAGCCTTCAACGGGCCTTTGCCCCGACAGCGGCCCTCTATCTTCAAACAGGAGAATCATAATGAACGAGTCTGTAAAGACTGATATCGCTGTTTCGAAACCTGCCGCTCACGTCTGGCGCACTCTGCGCGAAGCGGTCTCAGGCTCCGAGCAGGATTTCACCCAGGGGAGCATCGGGCGGGCTATAACCCTGCTTGCCATCCCGATGGTGCTCGAAATGTCGATGGAATCGCTCTTCGGCATAATCGACGTGTTCTTTGTAGCCCGGCTGGGAGCCGACGCCATTGCGACGGTCGGGATCACGGAATCGATGCTCACCATTGTCTTCGGCATAGCCATGGGTTTGTGCATGGCGACGACCGCAATGGTCGCCCGTCGCACGGGAGAGAAGGACGCGGCAGGCGCAGCCAAAGCGGCGGTGCAGGCGATTCTTCTCGGCGTTCTGGTATCTATCCCGATAGGCGTGATCGGTTTCCTCTGGACGCCGACACTCTTCAGGTGGATGGGCGCGACAGATTCGGTTATCGAAACGGGAACGGGCTATGGCGCAGTGATAATAGGTACGAACGTCATAATCATGCTCCTGTTTCTGATCAACGCGATCTTTCGGGGGGCGGGCGACGCCGCCATAGCCATGCGAGTGCTGTGGGTGTCCAACCTCATCAACATAGCGCTCGACCCGTGCCTGATATTCGGCCTCGGCCCGTTTCCGGAAATGGGAGTGACCGGTGCTGCCGTCGCTACGGCCATCGGTCGCGGGACGGGAGTCGTTTACCAAATCTGGGTTTTGTTTGGCGGGCGAGGGCGGGTGCAGATTCCGCGCAGCGAGTGGAGAGTCGACCTCAAGGTGATGGCTCATCTGTTTCAGGTGTCGCTCGGAGGAATGTTCCAGTTCCTCATCGCCACTGCAAGCTGGCTGGGACTGGTTCGCATAGTCTCAGCCTTCGGAAGCGAAGCGGTCGCAGGCTACACGGTCGCGCTGAGGATAATAATCTTTGCGATACTGCCCTCGTGGGGGATGAGCAACGCGGCGGCTACGCTCGTGGGCCAGAACCTCGGAGCAGGGAAGCCTGATAGAGCAGAAAAATCGGTCTGGGTGACGGGCTTTAGCAACATGATCTTTCTGCTCGGCGTGACCATAGTGTTCGTGATATTAGCCGAACCGCTCATCTCGCTTTTCACCACCGAAAGCGAAGTCGTTCCCTATGGAGTCGATTGCCTGCGCTATATCAGCTACGGGTATGTGGTCTACGCTTACGGAATGGTGATGGTGCAGGCGTTCAACGGAGCGGGAGACACCTTCACGCCGACTATCATCAACCTGTGCTGCTACTGGCTGTTTCAGATTCCTCTGGCATACTTCCTGGCGATGAAGACCGACTACGGCGCGCGGGGAGCTTTCCTTGCCATACCCATAGCGGAGGCGTTGATCGCCGTCGTGGGCATCCTGGTCTTTAGACAGGGGAGGTGGAAGACGAGGAAAATATGATTCATTGAAAGGCTCTCTGTCGTGGCGAAGCGGTTTTTCAGACAATACAACTCTTCGATTGATCGCTCATCCTTCGATTCTCGACTGCTGGTCGCTCTGGGACAGGTGAGCGATCTCACAGGCGATATCAAATGGCGCGATCATCGCGCGGCGTTCTTTTACATCGCTCCCGTTTTGAGCAGGAGCGAAAGATTCGCTGTCGCCGGAGAAATCCGTCTGACCAACCGCGATGAGTTGCTCGAAAAAATCGAATCGAGACTAGGGAACCGAGACTCGTCTGATTCTGAAATAGTAGCCGCGCTGTGGGACTCGAAGGGCGAAGCGGCCATCGCCCTCCTCGAAGGCATGTTCAGCTTTGCGATTTATGATCGCAGGACGGAAACGCTCACTCTTGCGCGTGACCCGTCGGGCGCAAGGACGATCTATTATACTGTCTCCGGTTCCGTCCGATGGGTCTCGCCCGGCTTGCGAAGAATCGAGCCTTTCATCTCGCAGGAAATCGATGAGGTGGCGTTGAGGGATTATCTTTCCTGCGCGTTCGTTCCGGGAGAGCGCACGATGTGGCGCGACGCGAGAGAAGTCCGCCCAGGCTCGATAGTCCGGCTCCCCGGCGAGGAAAAAACCGTCTACCGGGAAGTGCGCGAAAAGATCGCTCGATCCGACGCGCCTATCGAGTGGCACGCCGCGCGACTTCGATCACTGCTCGAAAGAGTCGTCGCAGGCAGTTTGCCTGCGGGCGAGCCGGTCGGGGCGTACCTCTCAGGCGGGATCGATTCGAGCCTCGTAGTCGCGCTCGCTTCACGGCTTCACTCGCAGAAGGTTCATACATACTCGATTCACTTCGGGAGCCAATGCCCGAACGAGCTGGAGTTTTCGGGCCTCGTGGCCAGCCACTCGCGCACCGACCATCACATCATCGAGATCACTTCCGACCAGATGTGGAACCTGCTTCCTGAAACCATGTCTTGTCTCGATGACCCGATAGGCGACCCGCTGACCGTGCCCAACCTGATACTGGGTCGAAACGCGAGCGAGTTCGTATCTGTGATACTAAACGGCGAGGGCGGCGACCCCTGCTTCGGCGGCCCCAAGAATCAGCCGATGCTGCTCGGCAACCTCTACCGCCCGGCAATTGAATCCGACGCCGCGCCCTCGGGTCAGGTTTCAGCATACCTGGCTTCTTTTCAGAAATGCTCGACCGACCTCGACAGGCTGCTCCGTCCAGACGTGTGGCAGAGGGTGAAAGACGCGCCTTCAGTCTTCGAATCATCTCTGGCGGGCGAGGAGAATTTTCTGAATCGACTCCTGTTCATCAACATCCGGTTCAAAGGCGCGGACCACATTCTGACGAAGGTAAACAACCTGACGCGGGCGGCAGGTGTGACGGGGCATTCGCCGCTGTTCGACCAGCGGGTGGTGGAGATGAGTCTTGAGATTCCGCCGGAATTCAAACTGAGCGGGGCAGAGGAGAAGGCGGTGCTCAAGAAAGCCGTTAGGGATCTGCTGCCTGAATCGATACTGCTCAGGCCGAAAAGCGGGATGATGGTTCCGGTACAGTACTGGTTTCGAGAGAAGTGGAATCGCAAAGCGCGCTCGCTGCTGCTTTCGCGCCGGGCCAGGATCAGGGGGTTTTTGAATCAGCAGGTGATTGCTGACTGGCTCGACTATCGTGGAGACACCTGGTCGCGCTACGGAGTGAAACTGTGGCTGATAGTGAGCCTTGAGTTGTGGTTGCAGACTCATAGAAGCGATTAGAATCGTTTCGATAACGCACTATAGTAAGCCCCTGCCACTGATGGGCCTCATATTCGGCCATCACCTTCATCACTCGTTCATGAAGCTTCTTTCTGTTGGGCTGTCTCAGGCGACCTATCAGAATCCCGTAATGCGGCTCTTCCCGGTATTGCGTGAATCCCTTGTCGGTTGTGATGAGCAACCGTTGACCCTGCTGCGCTGTTTGCCAAAGTAAATCGTCCCGGAGGCCCTGCTCGTTGGTTCCCCGAATATCCCGGACATCATGACTCGCTGACTGCAAAGTTCGCACAGTCATCAACGGAATGTTTTCATCAACGAGGATTTTCACAACCCTATGGCCTCAAGAGGAGTGACCTGTTCTTCGGCGAGAGATGCCGCATAGTCGAGGCAGGCGAGGATGTCCTCGCGGGTCAGGGAAGGGAAGTCGTCAATAAGGTCTTCGATTGTGTCTCCGTTTGCGAGCATACGAACGAACTGATGAACAGGTATGCGAGTGCCTTTGATGCAGGCTTGTCCGTGACAGACTCTCGGATCGATTGAAATGCGTTCGTACAGGATAAACCTTGCGGGAATATTATTCCTTCAAAGGACAGCAAGGCAATCTGAATGTGCGCTTCTTCCCAGTTTGAGTTCATTCGAAACGGGTCTTGATGACCTTGCCTGATGGATAGGTCTCAGTCGCCATCAACCCCGCTTTGTTGTAA
>CAZPQE010000030.1:0-23930 GCA_964588615.1 uncultured Clostridia bacterium
GGAGTAAGTTTCTCAATGAGGCTTACTCCTTCGCTACTCGTTATTTACAAAATGTGTCCTGACATCAGCGTGACACGCTGAGTTTCCGGCGCTACACGCTCTCAGGCGATGCCAGCTTTGCCTGAAATGGATTGAGTCTGAGCAGCCACACCGCCAGCCAGCCGAACAGGAAATTCGACGTGGCGGTCTCAAGAAGATGAATCATCCTCACCTCTGCGGGCATCAGCGGGTTGGGAAGAAGCAGTTGCGTGTTCATAACGACTGAAAACAGAAGCGCGACCGCGAGCGCAGCTTCCCACCATCTCCCCTTCATCATTCGAATGACCCCCAGCGCGAGAGCCGTCCACATCAGCCCGCGCAGGATTTGAAACGGAAAAAGCCAGGGCGTGTCCTCAGCCACATTGCGCATCTGCGCGAAGAAATTTCCCGGTTCAGCCCCGCCATAAAACTCGCGCACCGCCGGATTCTTCCACGCGATGAAATAACCGAACGTGAAATAGAGCGTAAGGTATAGAACCGCGATCAGAGCTATCTTCCACGCTCGCAGATTGAGCGGCGGCGATGGATCATAGCCGCGCGGTTTCCACTTGCCCAAAATGAGCACGGCGAGAGGAGAGAAAAGCGCCGAGGTAAGAGCGCCCATCAGAAAAAGTCGGGGGAGCATACCCTCGGGCAGGCGAGTCAAAAAGAATGCCGATTCGATTTGCGACATCACCGTCGTCACCCCGTAGAGCAGGAGAAAGACGGTCGCCGTCAGCCGCCAGCCCGACCATCGAGAGCGCAGGATCAAATAAGCCAGCACTGCGGTGTTGAGCAGGCAGACCGCAAACAGGGCCGCTGCCGCCGTGGATTGATCTTCAGGCGCAGCGGCAGTCGATGGAATCGCTATTGCGGATGCGACGGCGAAGCAGATGAATTGAATGACGGTGAGCGCGAGTATTTTCATGATCAGTGAGATCGGTTTCATCGAACGCTCCTGATATCTGGCTGTGATTTTTGCGCCTGCGGGAAGATATACGATGTATCGTGGTTGAGGTTCGGTCAGGGCGCGGAGAAATTCTTTGCGCGGATCGAAGCCGATGACGGGTTTGTAAAACAGCCGCGAATCCCGACTCTCAGGCGGACGCAAACAGATGATTGAGCCGCTCGATGGCTGAAGTCATCTCTGGGCTGTCGGGCTTGCTTCGGAGTATGCGGCAGAACTGGCGGTTGATCTCTTCGCCCCTGGGGTTGTCGAAAGGATCGAGCACGACACCGAGTTGAACCGTCGGGCCTGCGCCCAGGCGGGCGCGCAGTCTCGGCGACAGCGTGAGACTACAGAACATGAGCTCGCATCCGGTTCCGGTCTCCGCCTGCGCGTAGAGCGATTGGGTTTGCTCGTTGCGCTCTCCGGCTTTTTGGTCCTTCTTTTCTTCGCGGGGGCCGGGCCAGGGATCAGCCGCTTTGGCCATGATGCCGTTGATCGTCGCCGACGCTTGCTCGCTCAGACGACCGATGGAAAAACTGCCGTTCAAACGGAGCCGCCCCTGCGCGATGTCGGCTTTCGCGATCGTGAAAGAAAAAGAGGTCGGCTGACCGACTCTCTCCAGTCTGCCTGTGATCGCGCGCCCGCGCATCTCGCCTCCCAGTACTCGCAGCGGCTCGACTTTGCCTGCGCCTGATTTCTGAGGAAACAATCCCGCGATCATCGATCTGTTCATCTCACTCCTCCTCACAGAATGCGCAGCAGGCCGGCAGCCTGCTGCGTTCTCATGCTTTCAGGGCATCAACAGGCTGGCCGACGGTTGTACATCTGCCGCCCTTCACAACCTGCCTGCGCGAAATTCTTCGACGATGTAATCGCAGGCGCGAACCGTTATGGCCATCATCGTCAGCGTCGGGTTCTGATTGGCTATCGACACGTAACACGAGCCGTCGGTCACGAACAAATTCTTCACATCGTGCGACTGATTGAAACGGTTGAGCACGGATTTTTTCGGATCGTTGCCCATTCGCGCAGTGCCGACCTCGTGAATGAGGATGCCTGGAGTCGAGGTCGGCCCGTAGCTGACGCGAATGTCTTTGACCCCGGCGGCTTCGAGCATCTCGGCGGCGGTTTCGCCCATATCGCGCACCATCTCGCGCTCGTTGTCGCCGAATTTCATCTCGATGTGCAGGACGGGTATGCCCCAGGCATCGACCACGTCTTTGTTTATGCGCACGTGGTTTTCATGACGCGCGAGGGATTCGCCAAATCCGCCCAGACCTATGCCCCACGGGTGATACTCGCGGACGGCCTTCTTCAAATCCGATCCGAAGCCCGGAATCCACTTGCCTTGATCGTAGAGCGTCTGCCCCGCGCCGCCCTGAAATCCGTAGCCGCGAATGAATCGCTGATGCTTAGAGGTGAGGTTTCTGAAGCGGGGTATGTAGATGCCGTTAGCGCGCCCGTCCTGCTCCAACTGTTTTGCGTCGAGCATCGGGAGGCTGCCGCTCGCCCCGCCTCCGCCCACGTGATCCATCAGGTAGTGGCCCAGCGCGTCCGAACTGCTGGCCAGTCCGTTTGTCTGCATGGGTGAAGTCGAATTCAGAAGTATGCGCGTTGATTCCAGTGTGCCTGCGCAAAGCACGACGACTTTGCCCAGTGCCTCGCGGTGATTGCGCGTGATGGAATCGACGTAGTAGACGCCTCTGGCTTTGCCGGTGTTTTTATCAGTGATGATGTGGCTCACGACCGCATTCGACTGGAGGGTCATTCGACCTGTGCGCGCCGCAGCCGGAAGAGTCGAGCCGGGGCTGGAGAAGTAAGACCAGGTGGTGCATCCTCTGTCGCAATGCCCGCAGTAGTGACACACAGCGCGATAGTCGGGCGTGCCCTGATGAATCGATTTGGTGAGTATGGCGACGCGCCCGATGGTGACTCTTCGATGGGGATCGCCCATTCGCTCGACGGCTTTCTTGAGCAGATGCTCGCCGCAGGTCAGTTTCATCGGCGGAAGAAAACGGCTGTCGGGCAGTTGCGGAAGGTTTTCATAAGAGCCGCTGATGCCGACGAAATCTTCCACTCGGTCGTAGTAGGGAGCGAGTTCTTCGTAACTGATGGGCCAGTCCACGCCGTAGCCGTCGTGCGATGCGGCTTTGAAATCATAGTTCGACAATCGGTAGCTCTGTCTTCCCCATACTACCGAACGGCCTCCGACTTGCCGCGAGCGAATCCAGTAGAAGGGATTGCCCGGCGCGGTGGTGTAAGGGTTTTCGATGTCGCTGACGAAGAAGTGCCTTCCATACTCATTGCAGGCATAGCACTTGCTCTGAATAGGCTGAGTGCGCTCGATCTCGCGGCGGTCTCCATCGCCGCGATAGGGCAACTCGTAAGGCCAGGTGTGCTCGCGGAAATCTTTTTCCGGGTCGAGCTTTCGCCCCGCTTCGAGCACCAGCACGCGCAGGCCTTTTTCAGCCAGTTCCTTCGCCGCCCAGCCTCCGGTCGCTCCTGAGCCGACTACTATCGCGTCATAGATTTCTTCTCTGGCCATCGCCCCTCCTTTTCACGCATAAGGTTTTGCGTGGCATCATAGTCATATCAGGGGCAGTATTCAAGCGCCAAAAACATCAGTTCTGAAAGACCATGTTATCGATGACCACGTTCCCTTTCGTGAGAATGCATTGATTGCAGGTGACGATCACCTTGACCGAGGTCAGCTTTTTAAGAACGTCTTTGCCTTTGACTTTCACCTCGGCCCACGACGGCTGACGAATGGAATCGAGCGGCACACGGTAGGTGTTGAATCCGGGGCTGACCTTGAAAGTCGCCGACGGGTAGCCGCTGTTCATCTCGATGCCCTGGCCCTTGCTGACGAACTCCATAGTCACGGAAGTCACGCCGGTGACATAGAGTTGAAGGGAGAGGAACTTGTAGGTGCTCACATCATCGGCGACCGGCTTTCCGTCCTTGTCCGCCTGCCCATGGACTTCGACGCCGACGCCCGCATACTGATTGGGCGACTGCAACTGGTACTCGAACGTCATGGCCCGGCTCGGATCGTCCTTGCTCAGGCGAACTAACTCAGGCGCGTCCGAGCCTGCACTTGCTCCCTTGAATCGAGACGGGCTCGAAGGGCTTTCCTGATAGGCGAACAGTTGGATAAATCCGCCGCGCGCGCTCACGGGCCGATTATCCTTTGCCGTTTCGAAATCGGCGTAAACCAGCTTTGCGGTTTCCTGCACGGCAGTCGCGCTCGCTCCGACTGACGCCAGCAAAGCGCAGCAAACAGCCAGCGATATTGCAATCTTCATGGTTACCTCCTTCGGAAATGTACAGCAGGCTGCCAGCCTGCTGATGCTCTGAATTCTCATCCTTTCAGGGCAATGCCATTAAGTTAAGCTGTGTGTCAGTAGCCCGATGGTGAGGGAGGGCCAGTAGAATCAAGCCCTTGCTGACGCGCGGGCTACTGACACCTTTAAGCCGCCCCCTTAACTTAATGGCATTGTCCTTTCAGGGGGGCAACTGTGTGGCCGACGGTTGTGACTGTACGGCTCCTCGGAAAAAGTACAGAGATCAGCCAGACTGCTGGTCCCTCAAACTTTTCATGCTTTCCGTCTGTCAACAGGCTGCCAGCCTGTTGTACCTCGACGTACAACAGGCTGCCCTGCATCGACGACTCCTTCAGAGATCACGCCAGGCTTATTTCGAGGCGCGTGACTGAAGCGGGAGCGAATCGGTGAATCAGCATGCCTGAGGACAAGCGCACCGGCTCGTCTTTCGGCTCGACCGAGCGCGGGTTCTCGAAACTGTTATGAGTGTGAACGTCGCCTGCCGCCAGAGTGGTCGCGCGGGCGCTTTTGACCACTGCGCCGCGCACTGCAATCTCGGCTTCGCGCGGATCGCTGATATGCGGGTTGGTGACGGTCAGCGTCAAGGTCTTATCGCGCAGCGAAGCTGACCCGCTCAGGCCGTATATGCTCGCAGGCTGACCGTTGCGGGTGTAGTAGCAGCGCGGAGCGGAAAACACCGTTCTGATCGATTGCGCGCCCTGATGCGCGGCGTACATCTCGAACACATGAAAAGTGGGAGTGAGGACGAATTTGTCTTCGTGAGCCAGGAAGAGCGATTGGAGACAGTTGATGAGTTGCGCGACATTGGCCATCGCCACCTTGTCTGCGTGGCGATTGAATGTGTCGAGCGACAGCCCGGCCAGCACTGCATCGCGCATGGTCGATTGCTGGCCGAGGAGGTGAGTGATATCGACCTCGCTCCCCTGCTTGTACCACGCGCCCCATTCATCGACGGCGAGTTTGACGCGATGCTGGCGGTCGATTTCTCCCATGACAGTCCAGTGACTGGTGATGAGCGATTCCACCCGGTCACCTTCGCGCAGGAGTTCGTACCACTCCTCGGTCTCATACTTCAGGCCGTCGCCCTTGCCGCGATTCCAGTCGTTGGTGCGCCCGCCGCTGACATTCCACGAATAGTGATGCAGACCCCAACCCCACAATCGGCCCAGCGCGTTCCGCTCGGCCAGCTTTGCCAGAAAGCGCCGCGTCCATTCAAGGTCGCCGCCGTTGGGACCTGATCCGATGAAGGCAAGCTGGAGGCCGAAGCCCGGAACCCATTCGGCGAAGCGGCGAAACTCGACTGCATACTCTTCAGGCGCGAAGTTCCCGCCACAGCCCCACGACTCGTTGCCCACGCCCCAGTAGCGCACCTTGAACGGTTCGCGGTCGCCCGCAGCAGCGCGCATATCGGCAAGCGTGGTGCTGCCTGCCGGCGAGTTGCAGTACTCGATCCATTCGTAAAAATCATTGGCCGTCAGGCTGCGCAGGTTGGCCGCGAAATAAGGCTCGGCTCCTGAGAGTCGACAGAAGCGGTAGAATTCGTTCGAGCCGAAATGATTGGGATCGTATTTCCAGGGGCCGTCAGGGATGGCGCTCATAGAGCCTGCCCAAAAGTTGGTGCGGCGGGGTCGCTGGCTTCGCGGCCCTATTCCGTCGCGCCAGTTATAGCTGTCGGCGAAACACCCGCCGGGCCACCGAATCACTCCGGGCTTTACGCGCTTCATCGCCTCGACCAGTTCCTTGCGCACGCCGCCGATGTTGGGAATCTTTGAATCCTCGCCCACCCACACTCCGTCATAGACCACGCCGCCGAGGTGCTCGACGAAATGGCCGTAAATCTCCGGCGCGATCCTGCCTACAGGTTCGGCAGTCAACACTTCGATCCTTGAATCGGTCGCCTGCGATGAATAAGTCGGCAGAAGACTGTTCCCCAAAGTCCGTCCCTTGCCGAGAAGTGTCGCGCCCACTGCCGCGCCTATGAATTCACGTCGTCCGATCGTTTTCATGACTGGTTCCTTTCCATATTTCGTTATCTGGTTTCGACGCGCGTGATGCGCCATTTGACCTGGCCGCGCAGAGGATCGTCTTTGAGAGCGAACCCTCTCCGGTCGGCATCGAGATTGAGCGTCTGAAGTTTTCCCTGCGGGAGCGAAAACAATCCTGTCGCCGAAGAGAGGTCTGTGCTGAAGACCTTCAACTCGATGTCGCTCCAGTTCATCTCCGATGTGCTTTGAGCCGGAGTGATGTGCGGGATGACCGCATGGTCTCTGACCATCAGTATGATCGGAATCTGGCCCGCGCTGATGCGATGCCACTCGGCCCCGCGATACACTTTGCCCGTTTGATAATCGATCCACGCTCCGGGCGGAAGATAGACCCTGCGCTCTGCTCCCTCTTCGATCAACGGAGCGACCAGAAGGTCGGAGCCGAACATATACTCGTCTTCGATGAACCAGGATGTTGGATCGTCGGGGTACTGGAAGAAGAGCGCGCGCAACATCGGATAGCCATGATCGGATGACTCTCTGGCCTGCGCGTAGATGTAGGGCATGAGCGAGTATTTGAGTTCCAGCGCGCGGCGATAATCATCGACGAGCGCGTTGTCATATTCCCAGGGCTCGCGTGGAGGAGCGCCGTGCGCGCGGGTGTGCGAAGTGAGCACGCCGAAGCCGAGCCATCGGCGATAGAGCGAGCGCGGGGCGCGCTCGACGAATCCGCCCACGTCGTGACTCCAGAAGGTGAAGCCCGAAAGCCCCAGCGACAATCCGCCTCTGAGTTGGGCAGCCATGGCCGAATCGGTGTTTTCGGCGTCGCCTCCCCAGTGCAGCGGGTAACGCTGGCTTCCGGCCCACGCGCTTCTGGCCCATATGATCGATTCGCCGGTCGTCTCTTTTGTAATATCGGCAACGACTTTGTTATAGCGCAGCGGATAGAGATTATGCTCGTAGAGGCCCGTGCGGCCCGAAGCATAGAGGCCGTTGGCCGGAGCGCCTTCTCCGAAATCGACTTTGATCGCGCCCACGCCCATCTTCAGGAGGTTTGCGATAAGGCCCTGATACCATTTGACGGCTTCAGGATTGCTGAAGTCGAGAACCGCGTCCTCGAAGGGCATAGTCCCGCCTTCATTGCGCACCACATAGCCTTTCGATACGGCTTCCTGATAAATCTCGTTCTTGCTCGTGAAGTATGAATATTGCCACAGGCTGATGCGGAAACCCTGCTGTCTCAGATCGGCGATCATCTTCGCCGGGTCTCGAAAGCGCGAGGTTGAGAACTTGTAATTGCTGCGCCAGTCGGTCTCGAACCATCCGGTGTCGAGATGAATGACATCGCAGGGGATGCGGTGCTGTCGGAGTTTGGCGGCCACATCTCGGACTTCATCTTCGGACTTGTAGGTTATGCGGCTCATCCAGAATCCGAAAGACCACAGAGGAGGCATGGGACTGCGACCGGTCAGCGCGGTGTACTGGGAAAGAATTTCTTTTGGGTTTCCGAGGAAGACGAACAGGTCGAGGTTCTCGTCTCCGGTGTAGATGACATTGTGCTGATCGAAGTAGTGGCCGAAGTCGAAGGTGACAGGCGTCGAGGTGTGAACGAACATCCCATAGCCGTTGCTGCTGAGGAAGAACGGAATGGGTTTGTACATAAGCTGATTCTGCACGCCCATGCCGTCTCGCGTGTAAGCGACTATTTTTTGGCCGCGCTTGTTGAGCCGGGTGAAGGATTCGCCGCATCCGAAGATTTTTTCATCGGGCGAGAGTTGAAAAGTTGCAGCTATCGCCCGGCTCAAATCCGTCGCGCGGCGAATGAAAGAAAACGGAACGGGAGAGTAGAAGGTATTCGGGTCGCCGATGTTCTGCGTGCGGGTGAGCAGGCGTCCCGCGCTGTCATAAAACTCTATGTGAAACGGAGCCTTGATGAGTCGAACCTCTCCGTATGCGCTTTTGTAGATGACAGATTTGTCAGTCTGCTCGACTTTCCATGACGCGTCGGTCGAAGGCGTGGCTGCGAGCATAAGCGAAGGGGCGTCAGCGAGCGGCGCAGAGCGGGTCGTAAAACGCAGGCGCACGGTTCGCGGGCTTAAGAAAGAAATGGAGAATGGGAGCGCAGGGTTTTCGTCGTACTCGGTTCCGGGAAACTCGGTAGAGCGAGCTTTGGTCAAACCGACATCGATCTTGTTGAATGAGAGTGTGGTCTGCCTGACGTATCTGGCCCATTCGAGCGCGCCGTGGCCCGTAGCGGGGTCGAAGTTCGCCACTCGATTGCCGACGAAGTAGACCTGCTGCATCTTCTGGAAATCCTGACTGACATCGACCGGATCGCCGAGCACCTGAGCCTGACCCGAGACTGAAAAGAGACACAAAGCTGTGAAAGCGAAAAGCAGAAGCGACAGCCCGCTACGCTCGTTGAGAGGAAAGCGCATCTTGTTTGCTTCTCCAGACAAGTATTAGGGACTTCTTTCAATCGCTGCATGAGCGATTGATCGATGCGTGGCATCATAGTCACATCGCAGTCGGTATTCAAGCAGAAAATAAAAGCGGGCGGTGATAAAGATGAAGCGGAGGGGCTAATCCGAGGTTCCGCGCAGATGGTGAACGCTCAACAGAGTTATGGTCGTGGGGATGCCGTTATCGACGGCGACTTTCAGGAGGGCCTGGTAATATCTGGGCGGTTTTGAGGCGTCCGAGGACTGGCGCAATCGCTGATTGAGGTTGTTGAGGTAACCGGGGATCGTGGCGTATTCGGCTGCGGCTTCCGTCCCTTCCGAATGAATTCCGGCCAGCACCATCACGGTGTTTTTGTCCGAGATGTTCGGCTTGACGGTAATCAGTGCGTAGTCTTCGATCAACTGACCCGCGCCATTGAATTTCGGGCTGTATTGGCGCTCTTCGCCCGGCTGCGGATTATGGTTTTGAATCGTGGCGTTGCTGGTGTAGGTGAAATCCTCTTTGATGGGAAGCTTGCCCGACCACTCATTGACCCACACGCTGCCCAGAAGGACGACATTGTGGTTCTTGAGGTCTTCGGCGCTTACAGTCCGGCTTTGTTTGAGAAGAACCCCGCGCCCGATGGAGCGGAAGAGATCGGTGACGCGATGAAGCCCTATGGCTTCGCCCATGCCGGTGTATTCATCTGTGCAGAGTATAAGCTGGCCGGGGCTGTACTTGACCATGAATTTGTCCCCGAGCGTTTCGTTGATTCGTTTCAGGTGGCGAGGCGTGAGCGTGACCGAATCCTTGAGCATCGCTTCGGGGTCCTGAGGGTTGGTGAAGCGATAGACCGCCGGGTTGCTCAACACCAGAAGGGTTTCATCACTGTTTTTGAGGAAAGGCTCCCACACCGGCCCGAATTTCTCTATGGGGCTTTGGACAGCCCTCTCGCGCGCCTGCTGCTGGAGATTGCGATTCGACACGGCCAGCGCGCCTGCCAGGATTATCAGCAGAACGACGGCAGTTGCGAGAACGATTATCCACCTCTTCTCCCGTGATTGGAGGGGCGTCGACTCCTCAACCGCCGGGAGGACGCTTTGCGCAGGGCTTTCGCTGGTGACGGTTGTGACTTCCGGCTGAGGCGTTGAATGGCCTCTGATCTTGATTAAGGAAAAAACCGGGTTGTAATGCCCCTTGGGAAGCTCGATCAGTACGCGGTCAGCCTTTCCCTCCGAGGTGTAATACTCCTGAAGTTTCATCCTCAGTCGGCTTGCCTGAACGCGAACAATGGAGTCGCTGCTGGGACTGAAGTTGTCATTTCGCCCGAAGACCTCTGTGGCTATGGTGTATTCCTTCAACTGGTCTCTTGATTCATCCAGCGATTTGACGACGACGAATTTGAGGAAGGACTTGAGGTTCTCCGATCCGTGCAAGGTTCGACTTTGCAGGATTCTTTCAAGCTGCTCAAGTTTGTCTTCTCTTGCAATTTCCATAGCTGATGAGGTGTTACCTGGCCATGTAACACCTCGTTTAACACCTCTAAATCCAAGCTTCTAAACAGCAAAAGCATTATACACCTATTAACTTCCGCGACAAACTCAATATGTGTATACTGGGCGCATCGATATTATTTAAGCAGCATTATTTTTGTGTAGTCTGAATATCTCAAGTACAAAAGTTCTGGCCTGAAGCGGGGGCCCGGAAGTCCCTTTGGTTTTGAGACCGCTTAAGCAGTCGATTTCTCTTTTCGTTCCGCTCTAACCTTAGCCTTTGGAGGTCACCTATGCTCAAAAATTCGATACGTCCGCCTCTAAGACGGGCGTTAAGTTTCATCTTTTCAGTTTCACTGACACTGCTCTTTGCCACATCGCTTTCGCTGGCTCAGACATCAGGCAGTGCGACGCTGCGTGGGGTCGTCCGCGATCCCAACGGCGCCGTGATAGAAAAAGCCTCGATCACGCTGACGAGCGATGCGACGAAGGAAGAGCGAAAGACAACCACCACCAGCGAGGGCATATACCAGTTCAGCGCCCTCAATCCAGGCACCTACACACTGAAAATCGAGGTCTCTGGATTCAAAACCCTTGAACAGACAGGCATCGTGCTCAGCCCCAGCGACACTCGCGGACTCGATCTTACTCTGCAGGTGGGAGCAGGCAATGAGACGGTGACGGTCGAAGCCGGCGTCGAAACCATTCAGAAGGAGACCGGCGCGAAAGAAAACACCATCACCGCCAAGCAGATCGAAAACCTTTCGATCATCAGCCGCGGCGCACTGGAACTTCTGCGCATCCTGCCCGGAGTAGTTGCGCCCGACCAGGTCGATTTGGAAAGCATCTCCTTTGGTGGAGGCTCGAACGCGAACACCCGCTATAACGTCAACGGTTTGAGAGGCGAGTACAACAACGTCACCATTGACGGCGCTCGCATGATGGACATCGGCTCGAACAACGGGACGATCATCACCGCAAACGTCGATCTGGTGCAGGAAGTCAAAGTCCAGACTTCCAACTATGCTGCTGAACATGGAGCGAGCGGCGTTCAGATCACCGCCACCACCAAAGGAGGCAGCAACGAGTATCACGGAACGCTCTACGACTACATCCGTGACTATCACTTCAACGCCAACGACCGATCCAACAACTACGCCGGAATACCTCGCGGAAAGAGCAAGTACAACTATCCGGGAGGCAACGTCGGCGGGCCGGTTCGCCTTCCGTGGACCGACTTCAACAAGAACCGCGACAAACTCTTCTTCTTCGTCGGGTTCGAATATCAGTACCAGCGCATAGACGAAGGATCGTTCCTGACTGTCACCCCGACCGAAAAACAGCGCCGGGGCGATTTCAGCGAGCTCCTCACGGGGCGCGGATCAAACCTCAATCAGGGCCGGACGATCAATGTTCCGGGCGGATGCCGCGTAAACGGCGTCGGCACGGGCAATCCTGCTCCGGGCAACAACATCGCTCCCTGCATCGATCCGCTGGGCGCGGCGCTGTTGAACCTCTATCCGCTGCCCAACTACACCGATCCAAACAATCGGTTCAACTATGCCTACAGCGTTCTGCGTCCTACCGACCGCAACCAGTTCATAACCCGCATCGATTACAACATCAGCGACGACACTCGCATGTATGTGAGAGTTGGCCGCGAGTACGAGGAACAGGCGTTCCCGCGCGGGCTGTGGTGGAACTCGTCGGATTATGAACTGCCTTCGCACATGCAGGGATCGAACCTCGGAAGGTCAGTGTCGGTCAACGTGGTCTCGATGATCAGCCCGACGATGACCAACGAAGTGCTGTTTGCCGGAAGCCGGCTCAACCTTGATAACGACTTCAAGGATCCTAGCAGCCTCACTTATGAAGCTCTCGGCGTTCCTCCGCTTCAGGGTTACTTCTCGCTCGACAGCCCGTATGTTCCGGTCAACATCATCGATGCCTGGGGCGGCGGCATCGGAGGAAATCTCTACACCGCTTACCCGGCGCAGTTGTTCGCTCACAACGACAGCTTCTCGATAACCGATAACCTGACGAAAGTCGTCAACGCGCACGCATTAAAGTTCGGCTTCACCATCGAGCAGGCCAACAAGAAGCAGAATTTCCATGTTGACGGCACGGAAGTCACCTTTGCCCAGTGGGGCCAGCCCAACGGAACAGGCAACAACTACGGCGACCTGCTCGTGGGGCGACCCGTTCAGGTCACGCTCGGCAATATCCCGGTGACGGGCCACTTCCGCTATTACAACTATGAAGGTTACGCTCAGGATAGCTGGAAGATTCGCCCGAACTTCACGCTGGAATACGGCGCGAGAATCGCCTACATGCCCAACAACTACGAGCGCGACGGCCTTTCAGTCGTCTTCGATCCCCGTCAGTACGATCCCCGTCAGGGACTGTTCATCAACGGAGACAGGACCCGACCCAACGGCGTGCTGTGGGCCAAGCGCAATGAGATACCCAAAGGCATAACCGAGAATCCTTCGGTTCACGTTATGCCGAGGCTCAACTTCGCCTGGGACATAAACGGCAAGGGCGATACGGTCATACGCGCCGGCGCGGGAGTCTTCTTCAACCGCGTGCAGGGCAACTATGAGTATTACTCGCTGCAACAGCCGCCCAATGTCTACAGGGCCACCGCCAGTCACTGGGCGCAGGACGGAGGGATCAACTTCGGTAACATCCGCAACATCGATCCTTTCTCCTCGATTGCCAACATCAACCTCACGTCGCGCGACCCGTTCTCAATCGACAACATCAGGGTCACCAACATGAGCCTTTCAGTGGCAAGACGCCTGTTCTTCGATCAGGTGTTTGAAGTCGCCTACGTGGGCACGCAGGGACGACACCTGCCGCAGAACATGAACATCAACATCGTTCCTGTGGGCGCGCTGCTATCGGGGCGCGTAGGCAATGCCAATCTGTCGAACCCGATTCATCGCGCCGGTCTCGACACCGCCGCCATCAAGCAGTTCAAGCCCTTCCAGGCTTACAACGACATAACCTACAAGGCGTTCACCGGAACCTCGTCTTATCACTCGTTGCAGGCGACCCTGAGCCGTCAGGCTGGATCGAAGCTTCAGTACTTCGCCACCTACACGTTCGCAAAGGCGCTCGGAACGACCTCGGTTGACGAAAACGGTTCGGTCGTAGACCCTGTAGACACGCGCGGGCGCAGCTACGGCATATTGCCGTTCGACCGCACGCATGTGTTTAACCTCTCCTACAACTGGGAGATTCCGAGCCTCGCTCGCGGCAGCTTCGAGAACGGATTCACGAAGGCCGTCTTCAACGGGTGGCAGATGTCGGGAATCACCACCTTCCAGGCCGGCACCCCGATTCGTTTGAGATTCGTGGGCGATCTGGCTCAGGGAGCAGTGGGCCTGGCCTTCTATGGAACCGATGCCTTCAATACCGGCGGCAACAACGCCGGAGCGGTCGCGCCCGTTTACCGCGGCGACCCGCGAGTGAGCGAAGGCAAGAAAGTCGGCGACCGCATACTCGACATCAACCAGATCGGCCTTCCCGATTTTGGCGAGTCGGGTCCGCATCAGCCGCCGTTCTATATACGCACGCCATCGCGCAGCAACTTCGACGTCTCGTTCTTCAAGAATTTCAACTTTACCGAGAGGCAGAAGCTGCAGTTCCGCGTGGGGTTGTTCAACATCTTCAACCAGGCTTATCCGACCAGGTTAAGCGTCGATAATCCTGCTCAAAGCGATATCCACCTGACGCTCAACACCACCTGCAACCGCAGGGCCAACGGAGTGCCCAACGGAATAGGCGGGACCCGCGACAATATATGCGATCCGACAGGCGGATATTCGCTCACGGAGGACTCCATCAACAACTTCGGCAAAATCCAGACCAAGCGCGGTCGCCGCGTGATCGAGTTCGCGTTCAAGTATTACTTCTAATCTGAACGCGACCGTCGGTCTGTTTCAGCGGGGGAGTCGAAATTCGGCTCCCCCGCGCTGGTTTTCCAGCCATATTCAGTTCTTTGAATCAAGAGAAGACGTTTGCTGCGGTGAGAGCGAATGCGGACGGACTCATTATCCGCGCTGCTTCTTTCATCGATCAGAAAACAGGTAACGGAGCGCACCCCTTCAACGTAAGTTGTGGCAGAGGTAAACAGGCGATAGTGGACTGCCTTGAAAATCCTCCGGCAACGCGACTGTGATCTGCGCGCAGTCGAATAGCTGATCAAATCGTTGAAGTGGATGTTAAATGGCGCGTCCAACCAGCAAGACCATCCGCACGATACTCGTGTTGTGTTTTGTCTCCGTTCTTACGCCTGCGTTTGCGCCATGGGGCAGTCACGAAACTCAGACCGTCTCTTTCCCGCAGTGGCAGCCCAATGAAGCAGTGGCGACGGCGCAGTAGGTCGGCTCTGCAGAGTGCATCAAGTGCCACTTCGACAAGAAAACCCAGCCGCATACGCCGATGGGCCGCGCGGCTGAGAAAGCATCTGATAGCCGGATTCTCAACTCCGCCCGACGCTGACGTTTCAAAACAGAGGCTTCTCCTACAAAATTGCGCGCGAGGGAGGAAAAAGCGTTTATACGGTGACCGACGGGACGACCTCTTTTTCAGCGCCGATACTTTACTCTTTCGGTCAGGGCGCGGCAGGTCAGACCTACATCTTCGAGCGCGACGGCGCGTTCTACGAAAGCCGCGTGAGTTATTACAAGGCGATTGACGGACTGAATTTGACCATAGGCGTTCCTGACCGGCAGCCCCGCTCGATAGAAGACGCCGCCGGAAGACGCATGATCTCGACCGACGCGCGAAGTTGCTTCGGCTGTCACACGACGGCTGCGGCTACGAAATCCGAGCTGCGGGCAGAGCAGGCTATCATGGGTGTTACCTGCGAATCGTGTCACGGGCCTGGCCGTCAGCACATAGCAGCGATGAAATCAGGAAAGCTCAAAGAAAAACATATTTTCAACACGACGGGTCTCGACGCCGAAGAAGCGACCAACTTCTGCGGCTCGTGCCATCGCACCTGGGAGCAGGTGGCGCTGATGCAGCAGACCATGCGCAGCCAGGGGCAGGAGCTCGGGATACACAGCATACGTTTTCAACCTTATCGCATCACCAACTGTTCCTGCTATGACATCAATGACCGTCGCATAAGCTGCGTGGCCTGTCACGATCCTCACCGCGAGACCGAAAGGGACGCCGCCGCCTACGATTCGAAGTGCGCGGCCTGTCACTCGCCAGACCCAAAGGCCAATCGCGTGGGCAAACGCATTGCGAAGTTGTGCCCTGAAGAAAAACGCAACTGTGTGACATTCCACATGCCTGCTTATGAACTGCCGGGCGCGCACTCGAAATTCACCGATCACGAAATCCGAGTCGTCCGCCCCGGCGAAAGACCCTGGTGATGTAGGGCTTTGATTCGCGCCCTGAGAGCGTGAAAATCCGAGCGGCGAAAGAGTCGTCAACTTGAGGGGGGTCGCCATGAAGACGATTTGTCTGTTTGCGTTGGTTCTGAGCGCGACGCTTACGGCCTCTGCGCAGAGGCCGATAGATATTATTCCGAGCGGGCCCGATCCCAACACCGCCAGAATCTATGGCCGGGTGCTGCTTCCTTCAGGCCGCCCCATCAACTTCAACATCAGAATCACTCTCAGCAATTCGCAGAGCCAGCTTTCAACTCTCTTTTCGGACAAGAACGGCGAGTTCCGCTTCACAGGTCTTTCCGAAGGCTACTACTATGTGCAGGCCACGCCGCCCGACAATACCTTCCTTCCTGTCACCTTGCGTATCCAACTCATACGCGGAGAGGAGATAAACCTGACGCTGAATCTGACGCTGGTACGTAACGAGACCGTCAGGGCTGCTGCCGCGAGAACGGTTTCAGCCTCCGAAGCAAGTGTGCCAGTGCGCGCAAGGAGGGAATACGAAAGAGCGCAGAGATTCATAAAAAGAGGAGAGCGGCAGCTGGCCATCGAGCGGTTGAAACTGGCTCTCTCGATTCATCCCGATTACAACGCCGCGCGCAACGACCTCGGAGTGCAATACCTGAAGCTCAAGCTGCTGGATGAGGCCGCAGAGCAATTCAACCTGCTCATCGAAAAAGACCCGCGATACTTCAACCCGCGACTCAACCTCGGACTGGTGCTCGTCGAGCAGAAAAGGTTCGGCGAAGCGATAGACCAGCTTCGCCAGGCAATATCAATCGATAGCTCCCGGCCTGCCGCTCATCTCTGGCTCGGAGTCGCGCTGATGGAGATGAACGAGGTCGAAGAGGCTGAACGAGAACTCCTCAGATCGCGACTGATGGGCGGAAAGCAATACGCGGTCGCCCAGTTCTACATCGCGCAGCTTTACCTGAAGACTGACCGGCGCGGCGAAGCTCTCAGCCAGCTTGAAGCCTACCTTGAGCAATCGCCCCTCGGAGAAAAAGCGCAGGAAGCGAAATCACTGATCGAAAAGCTGAAGAAATAGCCGCTGTTGGATCATTCAGGGCTCGACCGTGAAGAGCGTCGAGCGCGCTGCCGCAGTCCGGCTGTCCTTTACGGTTACTTTCAACTCGTAAGCGCCGGGCGGAAAGTTGTCTAACGGAAGCGCGCTGGCATACTGAATCCGCCCCGATGAATCGGGCGCAGGGAGTTCCGACGACATCTGGCCTATCGCCTTTCCTCCGCGCACGACTTCGAGCGTCATCGTGTGCTTGTCCGCGCTCCCCTTTGCTATGTAAGCAGTGAAGAAGAAGGCCAACTGTTTGACAGCCGATTTGCGCACAGGCTCGCCGAGGCTCGGATAGATGAGCACTTCGCCGAAATGGAATGGGTTCGCAGACTTCTGATCGGATTGAGCGAGCCGCTCGGCGCGCTTGAGCAGTATGACGCTGCTCAAACGGAGTTGAGTTTCGCCCCCGCCGGGAACTTCGACGCTTGAGGTTTTCATTCCCGATTTGCCGGTCGGCGCGTCATAGGCGATCGCTTCGACCGAATACTTGCCGGGCGGCAGAGAGGTCTCGCGATAAAAAAGTATCTCGCTGCGCTTTGCCGCTTCCACCTTGTCCATGGGGCCGGTGAGTTGGTAGTGCTGGCTGAGTTTCTTGACTATCTGCTGGTGCTGGTCTCGGACCAGCACCACGACGGAAAAATCGGTCTTGTACTTGTTTTCGGCGTCCGAAGAAAAAGTCATGACGTTTGCGGGGACTTCGACCAGCATCGGAGCAAGCCCGGTGCGATTTGATTCAGGAAAAGAGAGACCCGTGACCCGCAGAGGGATGGCCGTTGACGGGCGGCTCATTGCGGCAAGCGCGGGAGCTTCGTAATCGAGCACCGGGACGGAGATCGGGGTGTTTATGGCGAAGTATCCTTTGCGCGATTGCACGTCGAGGCCAGAGCGATTGACCTTGACCGATATCTGCCGGAATTTTCCGTCGTAGTCGGTGTTTTTGGGAATGTAGCTCAACACGTAATGGGCGCGCATATCTTCATCAGCCCTCTTGAGCCCGTTGCTCAGATCGTTGGTGTTGCTGATGAGCGTCCCTCCGGTCTGGTCTGCGAGGTCGCCAAGCCCGCTGTGCGGATTGAGCCTGAGCAGGTCTTCGTTGCGTTCGAGCGATTTGGTGAGCGGCCCGCTGGCGTCGTCTCTCCCGCGCGAAACCTGTCGCATGCGGCTGTCGGCAAGAGCGTTTATTTCGCGCCGCGCCTCGGCGTCGGTGCTGTCGACTCTCAGCCCTGCCGCGTCAACAGAGTAGATAGAGACGTTGGCGCGATTGGCCGCGCTGATGACCGAGCGGAAGCGCGCCTGGATCGCGGGAGGAATCGAGAGACCTTCAGAGAAAAACATGATGGTCTTGCGACCGGGAAGCGAACGAAGCGAATCGACTACGGCGAGCAGCCCGTTGGTTGTTGCATACCCCTGTTGATCGCGTTCAAGCGATTCGAAGTTTTCGAGCATTCTCACGTTCATCTCCGTGAGCATCTGCTCGACAGCCGCTCCGCCCAGTTCGGCTGTCGCTTGTCCCGCTCCTCCGCTGTCGCGCGCGGCTCCGGCCTGCTGCGCCGCCTGGGCTGCTGCTTCGGCCTGCGCTCCGAGATTGTTGCTGCGGCTGCTCAGAGAGCGCGACTGCTCGGTGCCGGAAGCGTAAGTCCCTGTGGCAAGCGAAGCGGCGCGATCAATGGCTTCGAGCACGAGCTGCGAGTTGTCAGTGTAGGATTGTATGGTCTTTAACGCGAGGTCTATCGAGAAGACTCCGGTGAAATCATCTTTGCCCGTGCGTTCAGCGGCATACTGCGTGGCTGCCTTGTGCGCCAGGTTCCGCGCATTGGGCGAGAGGCGATCAAATACCAGGGCGACCAGGTTTATTCCCGCAACGCCTCTGCGCGACGGTTGAGCGGTCTCTTCTTTCCTTGGAGCGACCACTTCTTTTTCTTTCGCAGCCGGGACGGCTTCGCGCAGCGACAGGCGGAATGATTCGATATTCTGCCGCAGGCCGTCTTCATAGATTTCGAAATCCGCAGCCGAGAGCTCTTTAATCATGCGACCCTTCTTGTCCCTGACCACGACATCGAGGACGACCTCGGTCGTGCCGAGCACGATTTTTTCCTCCTGCTGCGGCGGTTTGTTCTGGGTTTGAGAGAAGGCAGGCGCGATGAGCGAAATGGACAAAAGAATGCTTACAAAGTATTTCATTGGAGCACCTCCGAAGATGTTGAGCGTCGCTTCAGTATATTACATTGCGGCTCGACAAACCAGTTGAAAATGGCCGATTTTTCGGCTCTTTTCGCTGCTTGATAGCGCCCGCGCCCAGGCTGTATATTTTCAAGTGCCTTCATAAACAGAATCGCTCGAATGAAAGGGTCGTCCGCGATGTCCAAGCTCAAATACGCCTGTCTGACCTTCTGCGCACTGGCCGTTTTTTGCGCAATCGCACGGGCGCAAACGGACGCGGATCGGCTCTTTCAGCGGGCCGTGGAACTTCATAAGGCCGGAGATATCGAAGGCGCTATCGGCCAGTATAAGGCGGCGCTTTTGATAAACCCCAGGCGAGTCGATGCGCTCTCGAATCTCGGCGCGGCGCTCGTCAAGGCAGGACGATTCGAGGAAGCAATCGAGCAGTACAAAAAAGCTCTTGCCCTGAGCGGCAACATCGCAGTGCGATTCAATCTTGCCCTGGCCTACTACAAGGCCGCGCGCTTCACCGAGGCTGCCGAAGAACTGAGCCGGGTCATCGCCCGCCAGCCCGGCAAGAATGCCGTGTTCGTGCTGGCCGATTGCTACCTGCGGCTGGGCGAGCACAAGAAAGTAATTTCGCTGCTTTCGCCCTACGAGGCCGCTTATTCCGGCGACCGCGCCTTCGCTTACATGCTCGGCGCTGCCCTTATCCGCGACGATCAGACATACAAAGGGCAGCAACTCATCGACCGGATACTCAGAGACGGGGACTCAGCCGAAGCCCAACTGCTTATGGGGGCGACGCTGATGAAATCCCATGATTATCCTGGCGCGTTGAAGCGATTCGAGCGGGCGGTCGAGCTAAACCCTGCGCTGCCGACCGCCAATTCTCTCCACGCTCAGGCGTTGATGAGAACCGGAGACACCGAGCGCGCGGTGCGGTTCTTTCAAAAAGAGCTTGAGATCAATCCCAATGATTTCGAATCGAATCTTCATCTGGGCAGACTGTTGAAGCAGGATCAGAAGAATGAAGAAGCACTGCGCTACTTCGAGCGGGCCTTGCTGGTAAGACCCGGAGAGTTGAACGTCAGGTATTTCATCGGCAGCCTGCACATCGCGCTCGGCAATGTTGACCGCGCCCGGCAGGTGCTCGAAGGCGTGGTCAAAGAAGCGCCCGATTTTGTCGAGGCGCATGTTTCGCTTGCGACGGTTTACTATCGTCTCAAGCGCAGGGAGGACGGCGACCGCGAGCGGGCGATCATTGAAAAGCTCAACGCCGAGCGCCAGTCGAAAACGCCCGGCGCGCAGGAAGGACTCGGCCCGGCATACCGGGGCGAAAAAATCCCCGAGCAGCGGAAGCCTCCTCAATGAGGTATGTCGTGATAAAGCTTATCAGTATCATATTGCTACTCGTCGTTGCTTCGATAGTCGTCTCCCCTTCGACTTTCGCGCAGAGAAAATCATCTGCGCAGTCCGCCGTCTTCAACGATCTGGCCAAACGCGCAGACCAGGCGCGCGAAAGCGGCAAACTGGACGAGGCCATCAATTTATATACAGAAGCTCTGCGTCGTAAGCCCTCCTGGGTCGAAGGCTGGTGGTATCTGGGGACGATGCTCTACGACCGCGATCAGTATGCAGAAGCCCGCGACGCATTTCGAAAGCTGATCACGCTTCAACCCCGCAACGCTCCGGCGTGCGCACTGCTCGGACTCTGCGAGTACCAGACCCGCGAATACGAGCGGGCGATAGTGAGCCTTCAGAAAGCGCGGATACTCGGGCTTGGCGACAATCAGCAGATGGTTGTCGTCACACGCTATCACGCGGCGATACTGATGACCCGGCTCGAACAGTTCGAAGTGGGGTTCGACATACTGCGCGAGTTCGCCCGCGAGCAGAACGAAAGCCCCAACGTGATCGAAGCCTACGGAATCAATGCGCTGAGGATGCCTTTCCTCCCGTCGGAACTTCCGCCCGACCGGCGCGAGATGGTTCTGATAGCCGGGCGCGCAGCCTATCAGTGGGCCTCGCGCAACACTCACGAAGCGCGCCGGGGGTTTGAGGAACTGGTCGCACGATTCCCTCAGACTCCGAACGTGCATTATATATTCGGCGCGTTCCTCCTCAACGAGAGCGGAGACGCCGCGCTGGAAGAATTCCGCAAAGAGCTTGAGCTTTCGTCTTCGCATGTTCCGGCCATGCTTCAGATCGCCTTCGAATACATCAAGCGGGGAGATTTCGCCTCAGGTCTGCCGATGGCTGAAAAAGCGGTGCGCCTTGCGCCGAACATGTTTCCAGCCCGCAATGCGCTCGGACGCATACTGCTTGAGACGGGCGATATTCCGGGCGCGGTGCGCGAGCTTGAAGCAGGCGTCCGCCTTGCGCCCGACAGCCCCGAGATGCATTTCGCCCTCGCGCGGGCTTATACCAGAGCGGGCCGCAAACAGGACGCCGCCCGCGAGCGCGAGATTTTCACCCGTCTCGACAAGATGATGCGCACACAGCGAGAAGGCTCTCAATCGGTCGGCGGAGTCGATGCCAAGGAAGAGAAGAAGCCGCAATAATTCTTCCACAGACAGTATTGAAAGGATGGGCAGGAAATCCTGTCAATCCTGTTGTAATCGTGTCAATCCTGTCAAAAGGTCTCTCATGAAAAAAATGAACCTCGGAGCAAAAAGACCATCAGGTCGAAGATTATTTGGAAGCATCAATCTGGCAGGACTCTTCGCACTGCTCCTGCTTGCTTCAGCGATTGCGGGGCAAAACGGCGGCTCTCAGCCTATATTCGAGGAGGTCTCGCCTGCCTCAAGCGGCATACTGTGGAAGCACGATAACGCGATGTCGCCTGACCGCTACCTGCCTGAAACACTGGGGCCGGGCTGCGCCTTCTTCGATTACGACAACGACGGTTGGACTGATCTCTATCTGGTCAACTATGGCCCGTCGGATTTCTTCAAACCTGCGAAGCCTGTCAGGAACGCTCTCTATCGCAACAAAGGCGACGGCACATTCACCGATGTGACCGACAAAGCGGGAGTCGCCGGAGGCACGTTCGGCATGGGCGTGGCCGTCGGGGATTATAATAATGATGGCTTCGCCGACATGTTCATCACCTCCTACGGCAGGTGCATACTCTATCGCAACAATGGCGACGGGACTTTTTCGGACGCAACTGACAAAGCGGGCCTCTCATCGCCAGGATGGACGACGAGCGCCGTGTGGTTCGATTACGACAACGACTCGCGGCTCGATCTCTTCGTGTGCAGCTTCGTCGAGTACGGCCTCAACAAACATGTCTTCTGCGGCGACAACAAGATGGGCCGCCGCTACTACTGCATACCGCGAGTGTTCAAACCTACCGCGAGCCTGCTCTTTCACAACAACGGCGACGGGACGTTTGCCGAAGTGAGCAAGGGGACCGATATCGAACGCGCCCTGGGCAAAGCTCTGGGCGTGGTCGCCACCGACGTGAACAACGACGGGCTGATGGATCTGTTTGTGGCCAATGACACGGTTCAGAATTTCCTGTTCATGAATCGCGGCAAAAACAAATGGGAAGAAGTGGCGCTGGCTGCTGAGGTCGGTTTCAGCGCAAATGGTCAGCCGCGATCAGGAATGGGGGTCGATTCCGCCGACTTCGACGGCGACGGCTGGCAGGACCTCTTCGTGGCCAATGTCGATCAGGAGATGTTCTCGCTTTATCGCAACAACCGGGATGAGACCTTTGCTGATATGGCGCATCCGAACGGCGTGGCCGAAGCGACTAGGCTGTTGAGCGGATGGGGACTCAGGTTTTTCGATTACGACAACGATGGAATGATCGATCTGCTGCTTGCCAACGGCCACCCGGACGACATGATCGAACTCTACTCGACGCGGGTGAAATACAAAGAGCCTATGCTGCTCTTTCAAAACGACGGTCGCCGTCTGGTTAATGTGAGCGAGAGAGCGGGGGCGGCCTTCTCAAAGACTTTTCCGTCGCGGGGATTGACGGTGGGAGATTACAATAACGATGGCCGACTGGACGCGCTCGTAGGGAACAATGGAGAAGCGCCCCTCCTGCTTCGCAACAACGCGGGCAAAGACAATCACTGGATCGGGGTGAAGCTCGAAGGCGCAAAGTGCAACCGCGATGCTGTGGGTGCGATGATTACGTGGTCGGCAGGCGGAGTGAAAAGATCGAAGCTGAAGACCGGCGGCGGCAGTTATCTTTCATCGCACGACGCGCGCGAGGTGCTGGGACTGGGCAAGGCGGCCAAGGCAGACTGGATCGAAATCAGATGGCCCGCGCCGAGCGGCAGGGTGGAGCGACTGACCGATATCGGTGTTGATCGTTATGTGACGATAGTGGAAGGGAAGGGGATCGTGAATTCGCGGTAAATGATCACTGGCTATACTTTTTGCCATGCCGGTATTGAATCACTCGAATATTTTCGAGTGTGACCAGACCTTCGACTACCATTTCATCGATCACGGGCAGGAAGGCTTCGATCTTTTCGGCGCTGTCTACGATTTCGACCAGCACAGGCAGGTCTTCTGAAAGCCGCAGAATCTTAGCGGTGTGAATGCGGCTGGCCGCCCCATAGCCCATCAGGCCGCGAAGCATCGTCGCTCCGGCAAGTCCGCGCTCGCGCGCCTTGAGTATAATCGCTTCGTATAGCGGCCTGCCTTCCCACTTGTCCGACTCGCCTACGAATATGCGCAACAACTGGCCGTTTTCGGAAATTTTCATGACGCACCTTACTATAGAGCCTGTGCCAGCCGGATGCCTGCCCATACTCCGGCAAGCCCCAGCAGCAGGCTTGCAGAGACGTTGACTACGGCAAGCCAAACCTGGCCATCGCGGATGAGCGAATAGGTCTCGAAAGAAAAACTCGAAAACGTGGTGTATCCGCCGAGCACTCCTGTGAGTATAGCCACGCGCGCCTGCGGAGAAACCAGAAGCCTCGCCTCGAACATCTCCGCAAGAAAACCTATCAGGAAACTGCCCGACACGTTGATAATCAGGTTGGCGTAAGGAAACGTCGGGCGCTCGATGCGCGAATAGATCAATGAT
>CAZPQE010000031.1:0-23916 GCA_964588615.1 uncultured Clostridia bacterium
ATGGCGGAGAGAATTGGTCTGTAGTTGGGAATATCAAGCTGGGCGAAAGAGAATTCTTTATCAGCAGTTGCTACTTCATAGATACATCAACAGGATGGGTGGTTGGTGGAGTCTGGAGCGATGATCAATGGGTAAGAAAAGCTGATATCGCTGCCTATATGGGCGCAGTGTTGGCTACTAAGGATGGTGGCAGAACCTGGGAACAGCAACAAGTCATCCTGCCAGAAGGTTATTTTCAGCGTGGAAGGCGCTGGTTATTAAGAGATGTTTTCTTCAAAAATCCAGAAACCGGATGGGTCGTTGGTAATGGGGTGATCTTTTGGACAAAAGATGGAGGCAATAGCTGGAATCTTGCTAAAGCGAAGGATTCCGATTATTGCAATGTCGATTTTTATGATGATGAGCTCGGATGGGCAACGCAACGTGAGGGTAACGGTTATGCAGTCACGAAGGATGGAGGACGCAATTGGATGTGGATTCGTGGCCCAAAGCAATTTGGGGCCATATCTACCCGTCTGTTATTCCTGACGCCAACGAAGGGCATTGCTGCTTTGTTGGGTCTATACATTACAACGGACAGCGGGAGAACATGGAACAAAATAGAACAAAGTAATATCAGAGATGATGTGGTATATGAGTTTCTAGGACGTGGAAAGGATGGAACAGTCGTTGGTATGTACTTTCAAAATGGGGAACTGAAGGCAATCAATAGCAATGATGGGATTAATTGGCAACGCGTTGATTAATATGAGCAGGAGGCACAGACCACTCGACGAGTTATCTCTACAACGACGCTTCGCAGATGACTCAATTCACTTACCCGTCGGGGCGAGTCCTCAATCCGACCTACGACAGCAAGGGGCGATTCTATTCCCTGCTCTCTTATCTCAGCAGCGTGACTTATGACACCATCGGGCGAACGTCGGGGATGACGCTGGGCAACGGCGTTGTTGAGAGTTTCGGCTATGATGCTCAACGGATGCAGTTGACTTCTCAGACTGCGACAAAGAGCGGGCAGACTCGATTGAGCTTGACCTGCGGGTTTCAGGCCGCGGCAGGCCAGATGGGCGCAAGGATGAAAGTTCAGCCCCTGGAGTTTAATCATGGTTTCGGCGGGCGATATCCTTTCATGTCTCTCTTTGTTGCCAGCGATGAATTGATAGCGTTTTATCAACTGTGCCGAAAAGTGTGTCGAAAGATTGAAAGGGCTTGCCAAAGCAGCAGGCTCTCCAACGACCCGCACTGTCATCCGACCATCGAGCCGGGTTCCAGAGAATTCAATCCGCTGTTTTCAATATAGCAAGCTTCGAAGGAGAATTTCATGGGCTCGCGCCCTGAAGCTTCGCCTTCTTTCCGAGCTAGCCATCTACAAATTATTTTACAGTGTCTGTATGTTTCCTCGACTCTGCAAGGCTCTCATCGTTTCTGCGCGAAGCTTATCGTCGGTGATTGATTTTGCGAGTCGCGGCGCAAATCCTGGAAGCTGTCTGAAAAACCAGTAAGGGGCGAACCTCAACGGCCTGGGCATTCACCTTCCGCTTTCCTGCATATTTCGGCGAAACAATCCTTGAATCATAATCGTAACCTGCTACTCGCACAGGAAATCAATTGGCAAGACGCTGGCTCATGAGAAATGTTCCGGTAAGAAATGATTATGCGAATTAAAGCCCAGGGGCAACATAGAAAGAGAAGAAATATTGGCATCCTTGCAATCCTGCTGGTTTCTACTTTAGGGCTTCTATACTTTCAAGTATGGAAAAAGCCTGTTGAGGTTGATAGCGGCATCGTAAAACAACACCTCACGTTTTCGGAGCACTCAGATGTGGTTTGGAAGGTCATGTTCAGCCCCGACGGCAAATTACTTGCAAGTGGAAGCGTCGATAAGACAGTCAAAATCTGGCAGAAAGAAGATGGCAAAGTTGTTCAAACCCTGGAACACCCCATGGGGATAACAGCTTTGGCATTCAGCCCGGATGGTAATTTTCTTGCTACGGGCAGCTATGATTCACTTGTCAGGTTTTGGCGAGTAGCGGACGGCGCGCTTATCAAAACTTTTTCAGGACACATGAAAACTGTTTGGACTGTCGCTTTTAGTCCTGATGGGAAAACCATTGCAAGCGGAAGCGAAGACAGCGCCATAATACTATGGGATGTCAATCAGGGGAACTTACTGCGAAAACTCGAAGGACACTCCCTCAATGTCTGGTCAGTCGCATTCAGCCCTGACGGCAACAAACTGGCGACCGGAAGTTTTGATAAGACGATAAAAATCTGGAATGTGAATGATGGTCAGTTACTCAAAACGATCAACGGCCATACAGAGGCGGTTTTATGTATTGTATTCAGCAGAGACGGGCGATATCTGGCTAGCTGCGGGGATGATTCAACTGCCAGACTTTGGAACACTGATGATTGGAGTCTGATACGCACTTTTGCAGGCGATTCCGAACATATTTATTCCATCGCTTTGAGCCCTGACGGCAAATGGATACTGAGCGGTGGCAGAGACAGGAAAGCCCTCGGAGAGGTAGTGCAGAATTTCTTTGGCGCATCAGATTCCAGTAAATGGGTAACAGTCCGGCTCTGGGGTGTAGAAGACGGGAGTTTGTTTCACACGTTTTCGCATCATTCCAACGATGTATTTTCAGTGGCATTCAGCGATGACGGAACCTGGCTGGCAAGCGCCGGGGAGGACAAAACTGTCAGTGTAAGTCATCTGTCACAAAGTAACTGGGTTCAGCCTGCGCAGGCGTCGAGCGACCGAAAGTAACAAGGCCGGCTGGCATGAAAACCGCTGACCGCGCTCGGCTGTGGCGGAGGATTAGATTTTCTCCATCGCCCGGCGCTGCTTTGGCTATAGATTCTTATCGACATCCGAGCCTTGCCCCATCGACCAACTTGCCAGTCGCTCTTCAGCCCCGGATCATTATCCGGCTGCTTCCGGCATCAGGGAATCCTGTGGCCAGTTTCTTCTTTGCCGTCGCTTGCCTTGAGGGCGATCTGATTCTCTTTTTTCCTCAATCGCTTCCATCCCAATTGCCATATATAAGTGAATTGTCGTTCCAGGAAAAGCTTCTCAACGATTGGAGATAAGAAAAACAACCATCTGACCGATATTGTTTCGTACCCTTCCAGCATTACTTCGGTTTGATTTTCCTTCAGCCTGATTTCTCCTTCTCCTTTCCAGAAGCCTCTGAACTCCCATTTTACAAACTCATTTGGCAGGCAGACGACATTTCGCGCAATCAAGGGAAATGGGAAATTCTGTAATGGTATTGAATACCACCCATTCCCATGTTCTCTTACTCTTCCGGTCAAACCATAAAGGGATGGCCAGTGTTTTGGCGCGCTGAAATACTCAAAAATTTCCTCAACCGGAAGTTGAAAACTTTCTTTGAATTGAATAAGCATATTCAATACTCCTCCGAGGCCCGGCTAACCCGGCTTAGGCGGTCGAGTTCGTTCTTTTTCGAGTTGCTGGTTCTTGAGCCTCCGGGCTTCGGCAAACTCCCGTTCCGCATCCTTGCGCCGCCCTGTTTTCTGGTAGACGCGGGCCAGCATGTAGTGAGTTTCGGAATCGGCCTTGCCATCCGACACTGCGGTCTCAAGCGGGATCAACGCCTCTGCGAACTTGTTTTGTGTGACGAGTATCTTTCCAAGCAGCGCGTTGGCTTCGGGCGAACGGGGTTCGATCTTCAGTGCGGCTTCGAGGCGTGGGAGAGCGGCTTCGAGATTTCTCTCCGCTTCATTCAGAAAAGCCAGATAGTAGAGCGACCAGAAATCATGCGGCTTGCGGCTGATTTCGTTTTCAAACGAGACGATAGCCTGCCGACGCTCGCCAAGCAAAAGGTAGCTCAGGCCCAGAGAGTAATGCAGGCGCGGAAGCTCGGCGTTCAGGCCGACTGCTTCCGTCAATGCTTCCACAGCGCGAGAGTAATCTCCTGCGGAGAGCAGAGATTGTCCTTCAAGCAGTAGCGATAGCGCCTTGCCTGAAGACAGGGCCGCGAGCCTCTCAATCATGCTGCGAAATTCTTTGCGGTCGAGTCTCAGGTAAGTCAGGCCAAGCGCGTAGAGGACGACCGGGTCGTCTCCCACGGCTCGCAGCGTCGCTTCAAGATGTGTCGCGGCTTCGGCATCCCGGCCCATTTCCACGAGAGCGAGTCCGAGCAGTCCGCGCGCCTGCGCTGAGGCGGGCGCGAGAGCAATGAAGCGTTCTAATTTCTCTGCGGCTTTTTCAAATTGCGCCAAATGAAAATATGCCAGACCGAGATTGATGAGAACCGGCGTGAGTTTGGGGTCGAGCCGGAGAGCGGTTTCATAGCTGGCTATCGCTTCATCGATTCGGCCTGCGCGCGCAAGCACAGCGCCGAGGTTGGCATGGGCTTCGGCGTAGTCGGGGGCGAGGCGAAGCACTGCCCGGTATTCGTCCGCCGCTTCCTTCAAGGCTCCCTGACGTTGAAGCTCGACGGCGCGCTCGAATCTTGCCGCAACCTCTGAAGGCTGTTGAGGCAGCAGAGCGACGGCTAACACTATCGCGCGCAACATAACATCGCCTCGCAAAAAAGAAACAAGGGCAGAGTCGGCAAGCGAGCCGAACTCTGCCCGAGGATACTAGAGTAACAGAGGATTAGAAGTAAACCTTCACGCCGAGTTGGATGATGCGCGGGTCGCGCGCGCCATTGAACTCGCCGAAGAAAGTGCCCAGTCGCCGTGTGGAATCAGCCGGGTCGAGTCCGCGCAGGTTGCTGGTTATGACTGCCCGGTCATAAGCCGCAAACACTTTGGCCTGATCCGTGCTGAAGCCGCGAGCGGCGGTCGCGTCCGGCACTGCCAGAGTCACGCCGGTGTTGAAGGCGGTGTACTGGGTGTGGTTGAAGATGTTGAACATCTCGACACGAACCTGGATGTAACGGCTCCCCTCCCCTCCGAACGGGAAGTTCTTGAAGATCGAGATGTCGTGGTTGTTGACGCCGGGGTTGCGCAGATAGAAACGCGGCCAGGGGCCGGTGAATCCTATCTGCGGGATTATGAACGCATTCGGGTTGATGTGCATTCCGTTCTTGCCGCCATCGAGCCTGGGGTCGCCGCGCAGCAAAAATCGCGGCGCTTCGGTGTAAGAGCCGGTGATGCGCTGGCCCGAATTGACCCCCGATACGCTTACTCCGAGTTCGAAGGGCGTTCCGCTGATGAACTGAGAGATGCCCGATACCTGCCAGTTGTCGAAGACGCCTTTGACCAGCCAGTTGTCGCCGAGATAACGGCCCACCTTCGGAAGGTCGTAGACGTAGTTGACAACCAGAACGTGAGTTCGGTCGAAGTTGGCCAGCCGATAGTCATACCCGCGGGTGTTGTAGGGGTGAGTGAATTCAGTATCGGTGTTGGCCGTGTTCATAGCCTTCGACCAGGTGTAAGCGACGCCGAATGTTAGGCCGCGAGTGAATCTGCGGTTGATGGCAACCTGCAACGAGTGATAGTTCGAGGAGCCGACGAATTCTCTGAAGGTGATATCGCCGTATCCGGGGAACGGGCGCAGGAAGTCCACCGGCAGAGCATTAGCGCCAGTGTACTTAAATCCTGCATCGCGGTAAGCCTGTGGAAGGTTGGCATCTTCAGCAGGAATGACGCCGCCCGCATAACGCGACGCATCCTGAGCCGACCGCTGGAAAGTGGTCAGGTAGGGGATCGCGTTGAGGTTGCGCTGCTGAATGAGGTGGCGCGAGAGCGTAGCCACGTAGGCGATATCGACTACGGTGTTGAAAGCCAGTTCGCGCTGAATGCTGAGGCTGTAGCTGTAGATGGTCGGGATGTTGCCATCCTTCGCATAGCCGAAAACATTGGGCGGCCCAAGCACCAGATCCGTTCCGCCCGGATCGATATCCTGGAGCCTGCCAAAGAAGAGCCTGGGGGTGAGAATCGAAGGCGGAGCAGTGATCATATCGAACGCCTGATTCCCCTGTATCCGGTCATAGGAGATGCCGAATCCGCCTCGAACCACAGTTTTGCCGTCGCCGAAGATATCATAAGCAAATCCGACTCTGGGGCCGAAGAGCAGGCCGCGATCATCGAATCCGCCTCTGGGATAGCCTTCGCTCGTGCGCCCGATTCCATTGGCCAGATCGCCCGATCCGGGAACGATCAGACCTATGAAATTGGCCGGAAGAGTGTTGCTCGTCGATGGAACGCTGGGTATGTTACGCGGGTCGACGGCTCGGCGTGCGCTGCCGACTCGAATCGGGATATAGAGTCGAACGGCTTTCGAGCGGTCGAAGAGTTCGGGGTTGAAGACGCCTGTCTGAAGCCGCTCTTCGTATTGTGGCTGATACCACGAAAACCGCATTCCGTAGTCGAAGGTAAGTCGCGGACGCGCCTTCCAGGTGTCCTGAAGATAGAACTCCATGTTCCAGTAGCGATACTGTCCGGTAAGGAAGTTGTTGGCTTGCACGAAGCTGTCATAGATGCCCAGCAGCGCATTGGCGAACGGGTGGCCGGTCGTGAGCGGGTTGGCGCTGTTATGGGTGAAGTTGATCGTGGAGTTGATCGCGCCGAACGAGGTCTGATCCTTGCGGCTGCGCTGGATGAAGGCCCCGGCCTTGATGTTGTGCGCGCCCCACACTTTGGTCAGGTTGTCGATGAAATTGAAAGTGTGGTTGACGTTTCTAAAAGGCAGTCCGTTGAAGCTGGTCGTCGGAAACGCGGCGATGTTCGACAGCCCGCCGTAGTTGAAGTTCGGGATATAGTCGTTATGTCCCGAAAACAGCAGCGGAAAGTCTATTCCCGTGCCTGTGCGCGAGACCCCGTCGTCTTCTGCGGCCAGAGTCAGCCGGTTGCGGCTCGGCCCGAAGATGAACTCATTGAACAGGGTCGAACTGAAGGCATGCGACACCGACAACACTCCGTTGACGCCCGGCTGCGGGAACACTATTCGGGTTGCCGGAAAGTTCAACCCGCTGGCGAACGTGCCGTAGGGGAGGAACTGGTTGTCGGAATTGTTTATGAACCTGCCATAGATGCGAGTGTCCTTGTCGAGTTGATAGTCGATGCGGATTACATCCTCGCGCCTCGGATACTGATGCGAAAGCTGAGAGGAAAAGTTGAACTGGTTCTGACCCGTCACATTGGGCTCAGGGTAAAGGTTCAATATCCTCTGGCCATGGCTGAACCAGCGATTCTGCGGAATCCGGTTGCCGGGGAAAGGCTGACCGGTGAGCGGATCGCGAACAGTCACCAGAGCGCCGTTGCCATCGCGGCTCTGAGAAAAGTCTCCGTTGCGCTCCAGTTGCGTGGGAACCAGGATGTTGCGGTTGGCATTGGGGACAAGCTGCCGGTAGAACTCCTGATTCCAGAAGAAGAACAGCTTGTCTTTGCCCTCGTTGAATTTCAGTCCCGGAATCCACACCGGCCCGCCAACGTCGTAGCCCACATAGTTATATCGATAAAGCGGACGACGGAACTGCGGGAGTTGAGAATCGTCGAGCGCGCTGCGGGCCTCGGCGTTGTTGAAGAAGGTGTTCGAATTGAGCCCTTCGTGGCGGTGGAAGAAGCGGCCTGTCCCGTGAAACTGGTTGGTTCCCGACTTGGTCACGTAGGAAATAAAACCGCCCCCTGCCTTGCCGTATTCGGCCTGATAGTTGGAGGTGAGGACTTTGACTTCGGCAATCGCGTCGGGGTTGAGCGTGACGTGCTGAGTGCCGTTCGATCCCGTATCGACGTTCGATGACCCGTCGATGGACAACTCGTGCTGGTTGCCGCGCGTGCCGTTGATGTTGAAATTGGCGAATCCTCCGGGGCCGGACACCTGCCCGTTGACGGTGCTGACGACTCCGGGAATCACCTTGAGGAGATCGAGCATATTGCGCCCGTTGAGGGCGATATCCTTGATCTGCTTGTTGGTAATCAGGTCGCTTCGTTCGCCGCTTTCAGACTTGATCTGAAGCTGGCCGGTGTCGGCCACCACCGTTACGGTGTCGGCTATGGCTCCGACTTCGAGGATGAACTCGCCCGCGTTGAGACGGTCGAGCGCGTTGAGGATGATGTCGGTTTTCTCGATCTTCTTGAAACCTTCCCTCTCGGCAGTGATTTTGTACCTGCCGGGAGGAAGCTGCGGCAGGATGAAGATGCCTTCATCGTTGGTACTGGTTTGTTGAGAAACTGCAGTCGCAGCATTGGTGGCCGTGATGGTGGCATCGCCAATCGCAGCGCCATTGGAATCCTTCACCTGACCTGTGATGGAGCCGGTGGTGCTCTGGCCGAAGGCCGCGCCTGACAGCACAACCAGCAACGCCACTACAGGCCAAATCATGCTTTTGCGGAATCGTGAAAACATTTTTGCCTCCTCAGTTGTGCTCGCCTTGAAGTGAAATCAGGCCAAAGCGCCTTCATCCAATTCAACGCGATTCCGTTGGGACTTCTGGAGTGAGCAAACAGGAGTCTTCTTCGAGAGAAGGTCCCCAAGAGGTACGTCCGTGCATGAGCCTGACAGTGACAAGCCCTTTCCACTGCCAGGTCCCTGTCCTGCATACGAATATGAGTCGTGAATCCAGGTAATGCGCACAACCACCCAAGAGAAGCGGTGTATCCCCAGATTTCCGACTAATTGTGCTGAAGCAGATATAGTTCGAGTCTCGAACTATATCTATCTGCTGTCGTGACTGTCAAGAACTATTTTCGTACTGTGGATTATTTTGTTTGGATATGAGAGGAGGGTGACGGCCTCAATCGCCTGTCACCTTCGCCTGCAATCTTCGCATGCCTCTGAGCCAGCGATCATAGTCTGCGGCTTTTCGTCGGAAATATTCGGCGACTTCAGGGTGCGGCAGAATCAGGAACCTTTCTTCTTCAAGCCCGCGAACTGCGGCTTCGGCCACATCCTCAGGGTCGAGCGCGCCTTCGACGAGAAAGTTATCGCCCGTTCCGTCTTCGCCCAGAAGCATTCGAGTACGCACGCCCTGCGGACACAGACACGACACTTTTATCCCTGCGTCGCCATGAGTGATCGAAAGCCATTCGGCTAAAGCAAGAGCGGCGTGCTTGGTCACCGAATAGGGCGCGTTCCCAACCTGAGTGAGCAGTCCGGCAGCCGAAACGGTCTGTAGCAAATACCCCTCGCCGCGAGCCAGCATCGAAGGGAGCGCGGCGCGGGCGGCATGGATGTGAGCAAAGACATTCACATCGATCATCTGCCGCCATAGTTCATTCGAAACTTCCGCTCCTCCCTGCACCCCTGCAATCCCGGCATTCGAGCAGAAGAGATCGATCCTTCCATAAGCCTCTGTCGCCCGTCCGACCAGGTTGATGATATCTTCCTCGCGGCTGACATCGGTTCGAACGGCAAGCCCGCCCGTTTCCTGAGCGACGGCATCGGCCCCTTCGAACTCTATGTCGGCAACCACTACAGCCCGCGCTCCTTCGGCGGCGAACCTCCTGCACAGCGCGCGGCCTATGCCCATCGCGCCGCCAGTGACGACGACGACTTTATCTTCGAGTTTCATCTCCGCCCCTCATCTTGCCAGCCACAGCTTCATCGTCCGGCTCACTATCTCAGCCGCATCCTGTTGAACGAAATGGCCGGAGTCAGGAATGGTCACCAGCGTCAAATCCTTTTCAAGCCACTCCCACGTTCCGTTGAGCGCAGAGTGCAACAAAGCAGTGTCCCTCAATCCATGAAACATAAGCACCGAGCATTTCACCTTCACGACCGGCGACGGGTCTTCTCTGTAAGGCTCGCGCGGATAGTTGCGCTTGTAGTAGTTGAGCATAGCTTCGAAGTCAGATCGCTTGAATGCCTCGATGTATTTCTTCTTCGCCTCCGGGTCAGCGACCCATCCGGCAAGCCCTTCTGCGGTCAGTTTCAGGTGCGCACCCTCCTGTTGAAAGTTGCGCGCGTACTGACTGTTCTTCTGCTGCTGCTCGTTGTGAGCGAGCTCGCGCCCTATCCCGCGCGGGTGCGGCAGGTTGAGGATGATGAGCTTTTCGGTCATATCGGGCAAATTCATCGCAAACTGCCACGCGACTGCCCCGCCCCAGTCGTGGCCCACGATGATGGCTTTGCTCTGCCCTAGATGTCTGATCACCGCCGCGACATCGCCGACGAGCAATCGCATATCATAATTTTCGACACCCTTCGGCTTGTCGCTCAGGTTGTAGCCGCGCTGATCTATGGCGACGACCTGATACCTGTCCGAGAGAGCCTGCATCTGATGCCGCCACGAGTACCAGTAATCCGGGAATCCATGAATCATCACCACCAGCGGCCCCGCGCCGAGCGAGGCGTAATGAATCTTCACCCCGTTGCTGTCGGCGTAGGCGTGCTTGACGCGCGATTCGAAATCCTGCGCCGCTGCCGATATCGACATCGGGAGAATGACCGCCGCAAGCAAAACGATTGATGAAAGGAGTTTCTTCATGTCGAACCTTCCTATTTCTTTTTTTCAACTGACCACTGACTACTGGCCACTGACCACTGCTCATTATCTGGCTGTCGCGCCCCCATCGACGACCAGCGTCTGCCCGGTGACGAATGAAGATTCATCGGACGCGAGATAAAGCGCAAGTCCGCCTATCTCTTCCGGCATGCCTATGCGCGGTATGGGCTGAGACGATTCGATCCGTTTCACATGCTCTTCGTTTTTCCAGAAGAATTCCGAGAAGTCCGTCCTGATGAGTCCCGGCGCGATGGCGTTCACCCTCACATTATGTTTGCCGAACTCAAGTGCGAGGCTGCGCGTCATCATAATGAGCGCGGCTTTCGACATGCTGTAAAGCAACCCTTCAGCCTGCGGGCGCAATCCGGCTATGGAGACGATGTTGATGATCGAACCTCTCTTGCGCTCGATCATTCGCGGCGCGACCAATCGAATCAATCGAAGCGCCGACAGCACGTTGATCTCCATCATCTTTGCGAACATCTCGTCGGTCACATCGAGCGACGGCCCCTGACCGATATTGGTCGCGCTGTTGTTGACGAGTATATCTACGGGGCCGAGACGGCTTTCAGTTTCTCGCACGAGACTTTCGAGATCGCCGGCGCGTCCGACGTGGCAGGCCAGGGGTATGGTTTTGCCCGGAAGAGAAGCGAACTCTGCGGCGGTCGCTTCGAGGTTTTCCAGTTTGCGGCTCGCTATTGCGACATGGGCTCCGGCCTCAGCCAGTCGGAAAGCGATGGCTTTGCCGATGCCGCGCCCGCCGCCGGTGACAATCGCAGTTCTGCCTTCGAGGTTGAATGACAATGTTGAATTCCCTTTCTGCGGATGGCGCGATGTGGAATATCTCAAACCTCGGCGATGTGTTCAAGCTGAAAAGAGAAAAGGCGGCGCAGTGGCCGCCCTCTCTTTTATTCGAAACGAGACGCGATCAATTCGATTTGAGATAATCCCACATCGCGTCGACGAATTTCCAATGCTCGCGGCTTCCTATGAAGCGATGCGGAAGCGCCGAGGTCAGGTACTCAAGATATTTTTCAGGCGTGTAAGGCTTGCCGTCCTCGGTCAACAGATTGCCCCGCACATCGAAAGGCTTGAAGACATACTCTTCTTTTCCGCGACGGCGGAAGAATTTCACGCTGGGCAGAAAGAGAATCTCTTCAGGCCGTATGCCCTGTTTTACCTCGCCGCTGCGCTCTATCTCTTCGACGAGCGCGCGCGCATCCTGACGAGAGAGACCCGGCGCGCGCTCCTGAATTATCGCCACGTTGATGTTATCTATCACACCGCGCACTTCTTCGACGTAGAGGCTCTGAGCCGCGCCGTTGGTCTTGTCCTTGAAGCCGAACGTCACAGCAGTCGCCCCGCCCTCTTCGCTGCCGAACATCTCAAGCCCGCGCGGGAACCAGAGATTCAAAGCTCTCTGCACATCATCCATGCTGTAATCGCCTTCCGCGCGCGCGGCCATCTGCGCGATTTCCCGGAGAAGAGTCCGCCCGCTGCCTATATGAAAAGATTCTTCCTGAAGCATAGGCCCCATGCTGCGGGCCATCGGCGCGTAGCTGAAAATCTGCATCATCTCCAACTGATACTTGCCCACCAGATCGATGACCGTAGCGTAAGTGACGTTATCGAGAAAGTCGTTGAAATCGATGTTGAATGCGTCAAGCACGTGCGTGCCAAGCTCCATCGAAAGCAGTTCTTCCATCGTCTGTTTGGCGACGTCTCCGAGTCCGGGTTTCTTCCATGACGGATCCTGATCCAAAACCCAGAACATTTGATAAGCGTGGCGGAGTTCTTCGGCCATGATGCGAAGGACGGCGAATTTGCCTTTGTCGGTCACGGCGCGGTCGAGCGTGAGGCGATGCTGCTGAATGGAGCCAAGCTCCGTAGAAGCCTGAGCGCGGATGATATCGCGGGCCGAGAAGAACATATTCCCGACCATCTGTTTGGCCTGCTCGAAGCAGTGGCGTCCGGCGTACTGACCTATTTGAATCTCTTCGCTTTTTATATCGCCCACTTTGGCCGCGAGTTGAAAGGGAGTCTGTCCTTTGAAATAGTCATCCCAGTGTTTTTCGAGTATCGCCAGTTCTGGAAAATTGCGTTGCTGCCAGCCGACGATGGCATCGTGATAATTTCGGCTTATCGTCTCGGTGGTGTAATTGGCCATTGGCTCCTCATAAAAAGTTTGTAGTCCCGCCTTCAGGCGGAATGTTGCAGTAGCCTAAGCTTCCGGCTAAAGGCCGGTACTACGAACCGTTTTTCATCCTTTTCAGGGCGTCGCGCAGCGACATGAAGGCTCCTCAGAAAAGGTACAGCAGGCTGCTGGACTGCTGGTTCTTCAAATTTTCATCCTTATCAGGGTGTCAACAGGCTGGCCGACGGTTGTACATCTTCGGCTCCTCCAAAAATGTACAGCAGGCTGGCAGCCTGCTGCTGCCTCAAGCTTTCAAGCTTTCAGGGCGTCAACAGGCAGCTATGTTGTACATCAACGACTCCTTCTCTCATAAGTGACTTTTCAGTCCGAGACCGGATTATCGAACAGTTGTTCGAATAAGTCAATCGGGAGTTTGAAAAACTGAAGTCAGCCTACTGGGTCTGCGCGGGTGACATCGAGAGGGTGATCGATCAAAGGAGCCACTTATCACGACCTCGAAATCATGCCTTGATTTTGGGGTCCGCTATAATGAGCGTGAGCATTCGCGGGCCGATTTCTTCTTTGTCGTGAAAGGCGAATACGAAATCCGGCCAGCCGGGGCGCGACAGTGTGCTATGCGATCCTGACTGGCGTTTGATCGCCCATCGAATTCGCAGCAGCGCGGCCAGAACCCGCTTTGCTTTTGTCGCTCGCCACTGGCTCATGCCGCTTTGAAAGATACGCTCACAAGTTCGGGCACAGTCTCGCCGTGCTCAAGGCGTTCGGCCACGACCCGCTATGCCAATGCCTGAACGCGCGCAATCGCTTCATCGCGCGCCTGCCCGTAGACAAGAACTCCAGGCTCGTCGATGACCTCGGCCAGCCGGCGCCCGTCTTCTTCCTGTTCGATCTCAATCGTGTAATTCATGGCTCAAAACCTCAATCGCCATTATATGCCGACATGTCAACATATCGCCCTTCAAATTTCAGCAAGCACCATCGCCGCAAGCAGCGGGATGAGGATTTCGTGATGGCCCGTGATGGAAAACCCTCGACCGCTTCCGGCAACCGGACGACGCACGACGTTAGTCACGGGGCGATAGTGCTGGATGAAATCGAAGTTCGCCGTAGCGAAATCCGTGAGCGAATGCCCCAGGTTTCTTACCACCGTCACCGTTTTCAAAAAAACTTCAGGCAACAGCACAGCCGAGCCGAGATTGAGGTAAACTCCGCCGCCATCAAGCTGGCGCACGATGGAACAAAGCAGGCGGAAATCCTGAAGCGAAGTCTGCCCGGTAGAAGCGCCATCGGCCTCTCGATGGATGTGAATGATGTCGGTTCCAATCGCCACGTGAACCGTTACGGGCACGCTCGATGAGTATGCGGAAAAGAGCAGCGATTCCTCTTTGTGCGCAGGCGCCATCTCGAACAATCGCCGCCCGACCGCTTCACCCATTCCCAGATTGTCGACGGCGCCAGCATTGATCGCTTCATTGATTATCCGGCCAGTCTCTTCAGCCATGCCGAAGCTGCCCGTTCCCAGCGTCGCATCGACATCTTCAGATGTCGCCCCCGCAAGAGCTATCTCGAAATCATGAATCATCGCCGAGCCGTTCATCACGAACGCGGTCACGAAACCTCTCTTCATCAGATCGATCAGCACCGGACTCAGCCCCGTCTTTATCACATGCCCGCCCATTCCCCAGATTATGGCTCGATTCAAACGGCGAGCCTCACGGATCAAAGCGGCGAGTTCTCTCAGGTGGCGGGCGGCGAGTATTCGGGGCAGAGAATCGAGAAATTCCTTGAGCGAGGAATCCCTCGCCGTTGGGCGCGCGAAATCATCCGTCGTCACTTTGCTCGGTCGAGACGAGAGCGGATAGGTTGCAAGGCCGGAGATATCTAGTGGAGAGAAGCGATAGCGCGACATTTCATTTTCCGCCTCTGGGGTAAAGTTGTTCTTCGATCATCTCGCACAGTATGTGGCCTATGGTTATGTGCGTTTCCTGAATGCGCTGAGTCGAAGCGGCTTCGACAGTCAATGCGACATCGACGAGCGATGAAAGTTGTCCGCCGTCGCGTCCTGCGAGAGCGATGGTTTTGATTCCCAACTCGCGCGCGGCCCGGACTGCGCGGAGCGCGTTTAGCGAGTTGCCGCTGGTCGAAATCGCCATTGCCACATCGCCCTCGCGGCCAAGTGCGCGCAACTGTCTTTCAAAGACCTCTTCGAAAGACGAATCGTTTCCGATTGAAGTGAGAATCGAACTATCGGTTGTGAGCGCGATAGCCGCGATGGGCGGGCGGTCGTAGTTGAGGCGATTGACGAGCTCTGCGGCTATGTGTTGAGCGTCAGCAGCCGAGCCTCCGTTGCCGAATATCAAGACCTTGCCGCCATTGCGAATCGAATCGAGAATCAATTCCGCTGCGCGGCAGACTTCATCAGCGTGTGATTCGAAGAATGACTTCTTGACTTCAAGGCTCTGTCGGGCGATTTCTCTGATGCGTTCGATCATCGTCGGCAAGTATATTATCCGGGTTTAATCAAAACAAGGCGGGCATTGTTTCGCGCCGCGCCGACGGCAGTCGATTATTTCTCCGCAATGAAATTTGCCTGCTCAAGATCGAACGCCTGACGAAGATTTTATTGGGCCGCTGGCATCTGTCTGATTTTTATTCGATGTTCGTAAACAGTCACCAAAGCGCCTGCCTGTAAATCAGCAGCGCAATTCGTCAGCACAATCTGCAAAAGCTCAGACAGCTTTTCTGCTTTCAAGCCCTAAATTCGGATTCGAATAACTGATGGCGAAGAAGCTCCTGAAAGAGCCATCAGTGCATGAAAATCTGCATCCAGTGTAACAACGATTCTGTCTTCGTCTCGGCCTCGTTCGATGATAACAGCATCATCGGCTCTGGAAAGCCCGATCTCTCCGGTATGGATAGCATCATGACCGTTGCTGCGCAAAATAGCAGCAGAGAAACGCGGCAGCCCTTGATCTAATAAAATCATATACTCAGGCAGGCAAATTTGCTTTGCTCATTCAAGTGGCAGCAGAAAATACGGTGACAGTATGCGACAGGATGTGACAGTCGAAATCTCACAGGATAGCAGGGAGTTCAATCGCTTTGTCTTCCAACATCGCGGCAGCATAAGCGAGAGCCTGATTGATGTCTTCATCTTCAAGCTCAGGATATTCACGTTTCAGTTCCTCTCGGTCAGGATAGATCGCCACTGCCTCGACCACTCGCCTGACCGTAAGCCGCAGATCGCGAATGCAGGGCTGGCCGTTCATGCGCGCCGGACTCATGGTTATTCGATCAAAGTTTTTCATAATCGGACTCGATTATACCAGCATCGCTACTATTTGCGATGGCCGTTGAGCGCCGCCCTGAGAGCCTGACCCGTGTAGGATTTTTTGCATCGCGCCACTTCTTCAGGCGTGCCTTCTGTGACTATGCGTCCTCCGTCTTCGCCGCCTTCGGGGCCGAGATCGATTATCCAGTCCGCGCTCTTTATCACATCGAGATTATGCTCGACCACAAGCACCGTGTTTCCGAGTGAAACCAACTGATGCAGCACCTCAAGCAGCTTGCGCACATCTTCAAAATGCAGCCCCGTCGTAGGCTCGTCGAGAATGTAAAGCGTGCGGCCTGTCGCCCGCTTCGATAGCTCCTTTGCAAGCTTGATCCTCTGCGCCTCGCCTCCCGAAAGAGTGGTGGCCGACTGCCCAAGCTTGATGTAGCCCAGCCCCACATCGATCAGGGTCTGAATCTTCGATCTTATCTGCGGAATGTTTTCGAGCAGTTCCAGGGATTCTTCGACCGTAGTGTCGAGAAGCTCGGCTATGGATTTGTTCTTGTACCTGACGGCCAGCGTTTCGCGGTTGTAGCGCGCCCCCCTGCACACATCGCACATCACATAGACATCGGGCAGGAAGTTCATTTCTATGCGCTTCATCCCGTCGCCCTGGCAGGCTTCGCATCTGCCCCCCTTGACGTTGAAGGAGAATCGTCCGGGTTTGTAGCCGCGCTCACGCGATTCCGCAAGCATCGCGTAAAGCTCGCGGATTGGCGTAAACACCCCGGTGTAGGTCGCGGGGTTCGAGCGCGGCGTGCGACCTATGGGAGATTGATCTATCTCGATCACCTTATCGATATGCTCAAGCCCTTCGACCGCGCGATGCTCGCCCGGCTCGTCCAGACTGCGATAGAGCTTGCGCGCAAGGCTGCGATAGAGGATGTCTTCGACCAGAGTAGATTTGCCCGACCCTGACACGCCCGTTACGACTATGAACAAACTCAGCGGAAACGACACATCGATATTTTTGAGATTGTTGGCCCTGGCTCCAATCACCGAGACGGCCTTGCCGTTGGGAGTCCGGCGCTCGAAGGGGATTTCGATCCGCAACTCGCCTGATATGTATCGCCCGGTGAGAGAGTCGCCCGAAGCGGCCACGTCCTGCGGCTTTCCCTGGGCGACTACCCATCCGCCATGCACTCCCGCGCCGGGACCGAGATCGATGACGTGATCGGCGCGTCTGATGGTCTCTTCGTCATGCTCGACTACCAGCACGGTGTTTCCCAGGTCGCGCAGGTGTTCGAGCGTTTCGAGCAGTCGGAGATTGTCTCGCGGATGAAGACCTATCGAAGGTTCGTCGAGCACGTAGAGCACGCCACGAAGTTGCGAGCCTATTTGAGTGGCAAGCCGTATGCGCTGGCCCTCGCCGCCCGAAAGCGTGGCCGACCCGCGATCCAGCGTGATGTAGCCGAGGCCGACTGTCTCAAGAAAACGCAGGCGGTCTCGAATCTCGCGCAATATGAGCCCGGCTATTTTTTCTTCGCGGCTGTCGAGTTGAATCTGCTCGAATGCGCGAACGGCTTCCGAAATAGGCAGCGCGGTGTATTCGGCTATCGTGCGATTGGCCACTCGAACCGCGAGCGATGCGGCCTGAAGACGGCGGCCCGCGCAATCATTGCAGGTGGCCTGCGAGATCAGGGCTTCGAAGGCGGCAACTGCGCTTTCGTTGTTGGAAGCCCCGGCGCGGTCTTTGAGGTAAGCGATAGCTCCTTTCCACTCGGCCTTGTATTCGTAAGCTCCGTAGCGGAGAGCCAGCCGCTCTTTCGTGCCGTGAAAAAATGCCTCCTGCGCTTTCTGAGGAAGAGCCGAAAACGGGCTGTCGGCTGAGATGCCCGACTCAAGGGCAAGAGCCTTCATCACATCGCGCAGATAGTTGTTGAGCGCGCCCTCAGCGGGAAAAGCGTCCTGTTGATCTATGGCTATCGATGGGTCGGGAACTATGCGGGCCGGGTCGATTTCGTCTCTCGTGCCTATGCCGTGACAAGCGGGACACGCGCCGTAGACGCTGTTGAATGAAAAGGAGCGCGGCTCAAGCTGAGGAACCGAGATGCCGCAGTCGGGACAGGCCATCTTTTCAGAATACATCCGCTCTTCTCCATCAATTATCGACACGAGCACCAGCCCGTCCGTCAGCTTTACCGCAAGATGCACGGATTCGTCGAGCCGTTTTTGAACGCCCTGTTTGATGAGCAATCGGTCGACGACGACTTCTATGGTGTGATTGCGCCGCTTGTCGAGACGGATTTCTTCATCGAGTTGTCGAAGTTCGCCATCGATTCGGGCGCGAGTAAATCCTGAGCGCGCGAGTTTTTCGATCTCTTTTTTGAACTCGCCTTTGCGCCCGCGAACTATCGGAGCCAGGATCATCACCCGCTCGCCTTCCTTGAGGGCCGAGAGTTGATGAACTATCTGATCTATGGACTGGCGCGAGATCAAACGGTCGCACTTGTGACAGTGCGGCTGGCCTATGGAAGAAAAGAGCAAACGCAGGTAGTCATAGACCTCTGTCACCGTGCCTACGGTCGAGCGCGGGCTGCGGGTCGTGGTCTTCTGCTCGATGGAGATCGCGGGCGAGAGTCCTTCGATAGCATCGACGTCGGGTTTTTCCAGTTGATCGAGGAACTGTCGCGCATAGGCTGACAAGCTCTCGACATAACGTCGCTGGCCTTCGGCATAGACGGTATCGAATGCCAGAGACGATTTGCCTGAGCCTGAAAGTCCCGTGACTACGACCAGAGAGTTGCGCGGAATTTCCAGAGATACATCCTTGAGGTTATGCTGCCTCGCCCCGCGAATCGTTATTTTGTCTATAGCCATCTAAAGAAGAGTCCTGATAGATGAAAATCGGAGTCATTAACAAAGAGTTCATTCTACCGGACGCACAAGGATGGCATCAACTTTCGAGCGAGCGCATCCGGCGCGGATTAGCAGCGCCGTCAATCGAGATGCTTTGTTGCTCTCTAAAAGAACCGCCTTCGCAGGCCGTCCTGTTCCTGCTTCTCGTGGCAGGGCGCGTCATCAGAGCAGCAGGCTTTATTTCTGGAGCGGGTGATGACCTTGATAATCTTGGGATCCTCTTCCCCCTCACATATCTTGAAAAAGACTACGACCTCAAGGCAATTATCCTGCGCTCGTTCGACGACACGGGCCAATCCAGCGTTCAAAACAAAACTGGTTCCTTTACCCTTGGGTGTGTCCCCGCAGTTCTCCAACCAGCGAATGATGACGCTGGAAGGCGTGCCATCCGCACCGTATTCGATCACCTCCACGCATCCTCTGCAAGCTATGGGGCGACACTTCGCGGCCTGCAAAAACAGATCAGGGGTTATAAGAAAAGGCACTTCCCCCAATCTTCAATTTCAAAGTAGAAAGAGCCTGTGGAGTGGCTTTCTGTTTCTCCGCCATTGCTATTACCTCCGTATGTTGAAAGTGAATGTAGTGATATTCTCGATGTGAACGACGCCGGGAGAGCGGCGTCGATCACATCGCCTGTTCATTTGCTGAATGATGTCGCGGGTATTTTCACGGACAGGTGGCGAACGCCTCCGTATCTATTATCGGAGAGCCGGGACTGCTGCCTCTGATCAGCCTTATGATGTTCTTCCTGTCGGGATTGGCCTGATCGCAGACGAGCAACCGCTTGTTTCCTTTCTTAGCCAGAAGCTCGTCGACGCCTCTGAACTTCGTGTTGAGCAGAATGCCGTTGATTTCTATCTGGTCGCCTCGCTGGAATCCGACCCCGCTGACTATGACATGCTTGCCCGACGGGGTTATGCCGGTTATCTTCGTGCAATCGACAGCGGTCGAGGCTGATTTTATATCGTTGGCAGGATTGGTATCGCCATCCGCAATGGCATCGACGAAGTTAGTGATCGTTTGCGCGCAGTCTTCTGTGAGCGTGGCCTTGACGGTTATCGTGACGGAGGCGCCGGGGTCGAGCCTCGTCACTCGCGTCGACAAACCGCCTCCGGGAGAGGCGAAACTGATCAAGCCTTCGGGCGATGTGGTCACTTCCACATCGTCTTCCACGCAGGTCGGCAGGATTTCTCTCACATTGAATCCGACGGCGGCAGCCGTCCCGATGTTGCGCACCTCGATCGTCCACGTGATCATTTCCCTGCACCTGGCCGTCTGAGGCCCGGTCTTATTGACTTCCAGATCGGGGCGGCCCGTGCTTGTTACACTGATCTCATTAGAGAACTCCGACGTGTCGTTCGTCGTCGCGTTGGTCGCCATCGCGGTGAGCTTCAGCGAGGAGAGCGTAAAGGGCGCTCGCGCGGTGAAATTGGCGATACCCCCGCCGTCGGCCGTGACCGTGATGCCGCCTATCGGGCTTTTCCCCTGCCTCGGAACGCCGGAGGTCGGATTCTGATAGAAGTGGACGAAACCTGTGGCGCCGGGAGGGCCGAAGTATATGCCCGTGATCAGTGTCTCGCTTGCCGAAGCCGTGGCGGAGAAGAGTTGAGGAGGACTTATTCCGTTGTTGCCGCCATTGTTGTCGATCCCCGTCGAGGTGTTGTTGAATATCGAGTTGTTGAGGTAGAGATTGCGGCCCGCAAACTGGGTGCCGAAGATGCCCACCGTATTAAAGGCAATGGTGTTGCCAAAGTTGAATGCTCCGCCGATCCGATTGTTCGAAGAGCCGTTCGCCAACTCTATCCCTGCGCCCTGATTGCCGAGGTTATTGCCCTGCGGATCGGTGCCGATGAAGTTGGTCTTAATCATGCCATTGCTCGAATTGTTGAACGACATCCCAACCCCATTGCGGCCAATGATGTTGGCAAGACGGGGGTCTTCTCCGCCGAAGATATTGCCCGTGCCGCCCCCGAAGCTGAACACCCCAAAGCTGTTAAATCCTGCGCGGTTGCCCTCGAAGCGGTTATTGAACGAGTTGGCGAATCCGAATCCCGCTCCCCGATTGCCCTTATTGCGAGTCATCGTTCGGTCGGTTCCGAGGTTGTTGTCTTTGACGACATTTCCGCTGGAGTTGATGACCGAGCCGCCGTCCGCGTTGAACACGATGGTGTTGCCCATAACCAGGTTGTCGTTAGAGCCAATGATATTGACGCCCTCGCCGCCATTGCCTCGATTCTCAGTGCAAGCGGCATTCGTTCCGAGGAAGTTATTCATGATCATGCTGCCGCCTCGCTGTTGCAGCGAGATGGCATGGCCGTTGAAGTTGCCAATAGCCAACCCCTTTATCACGCTGTTACCGGCATTGTTCTCCAGTCCGTTGCCGTTGCCTGCTGTCGTGACTGTGCTTCTTGCGCCACTCCCGCCACTGCTTCCGTCCAACTCGATGAGCGGCGTTCCTGAGAAGCCCGACTGGGTCGTTGCGTCTATCGTCACAGGATCAGTAATTGTCGGCAAGTCGGACTGCGGCCTGATGGTCTGCACGCCTACGCTGCCAATATTGAAAGCGATCATGTCTGAGCCTGCATTGTTGTTCGCATCGAGGATTGCTTGCCTTAGCGAGCCTGCCCCGCTGTCGTTCGTGTTGGTCACGGTGAAGGTAGCCATCGGCGCGACCCTCGCCACTGCCAGTTCGCCATCAGATTTGAGAATCACCAGATCGCTCAACGCCTGTCCGCTCAATCTCATCGGCAGCGCGGCTGCTGCTTCGCCTTCCACGTCGAGCGTCGTCATCTCGTGCAGCGGTCGCCTGCTTCCCGGCCCTCCGCTCACTATGCCAATATGATCGTTCCTGCCCATCACCAGCAGATCATTCGTAGCAAGGCTCGACACTTTCGTTTTGATAAGCCTCCGCCCGTTTGCAATCTCTCCAACGCCAGCCGTCACCTGCCACGTCTCGTCGCTGCGTTGAAGATATTGCAGTCGGCCATCTTCAGAAAGAACAGCGATCTCATCTCGGCGATTTCCATCATCCGCGAAATCTCCTATCGCAACTGCCGCGATGTTGAATGAAAACTGCTCTCGCGTGATTGTGGCCGGGTTTGCCTCGCCGCGTCCCCGCGTCTCCGCGTCTCCGCGTCCCCGCGTCGCGGCATCGCCGCCTGCCCACATCTCCGCGTCTGCGAGTGATAGCTGGCGGTCTCGTCCATGCACGATCATCAACTCGCTGCCTGCCGCGACTGCCAGATCATACTCGTAGCTTGAATCCAGTTGACCGATTGCCATCCAAGTCGCTTCCGAAGGCAGGGAGATGACTTGAGGCTTTTGTCGCAACGCTCCACGCGGCCCTTCGAAGATTAAAAGCTGCGGGCCATCGCTCCCTGTGACCCCGACAACCACATCCCTCAGTCCGTCAGCGAGATTCATTTCGCCTGCCGCGAGAGCCGTCACTCTTCCCGGCAAGTCGATTCGTTCCGCTTCAGCCAGCCCCCCTTGCCCGTCCCCTCTCATCAAATAAAGCGCGTCGTCGGTTGAAGACGCAGCCACGACATCTCGATGGCTGTCGGCGTCGAAGTCTCCCGATGCGAGAAACTCCGCCGCCACGGGCATTTCGAAAACGCGAGCGGGCGCAAGAAAAGGCGCTTCCGCGTTGGGATGGATCAAATCCGAATTGCCGCGATGCAGCGCGATCAGTCCGTCTCCATCCTCGCTTGCCAGACCGCAGACGAGATCCTCTTTGCCGTCCTGATCGAAATCATCCGCAGCAAGCGACAGCCCGCGCGACGGTTTGCGCGCAAGAGAGGCGGCGGACTGCTCGCCTGCGTAGGAGGTCAGCAACGCATGACCGTCCGTCAGATTGATGAAGGGATTACCGCGGCGCGCGGCGTGCGCAACCACTCTCTCGCTCAACCTCGCCGTCGCTCTTTCAACATCAGGCTTTTGCTCGAAGGAAGTTTGCGCCGGCGCGTTGAGTGAAAGTATCTGTTGAAAGAGTAACAATGCGATTATCATAAGCGACATCGATATCCTGGAATTTTTTTTCATGATCTCTCCTCAGACGAGGTACAGCAGGCTGGCAGCCTGTTGTATATCAAAGATTCCTCTGCTTATTGATTGACTGATTCGGAAAAAACATTTCACCCTCTCAGGCGCAGAATGCGCGCAAAGGTGATAAGGCCCGGATCGAAGTCAATCCGGGCCGCTCTGTTCCTGAATATTGGGAAGAGCTATCGAATTACATTGAAGAATCCCCGGCTCGTGGCTATGCCTGTCGCCCCTTCGACTCTCACAGGGCCGGTCGTCGCTCCAAAGGGAACTATGGCTATGATGCGATCCGAAGAGACGACTGAGAAGTTCGCCCTCACTCCGTTAAACAGCACCGCGCGAGTGGAGGTGGTGGCGAAGTTTCTGCCAAATATGCTCACCTGCGTCCCTGCGCGTCCGGCTATAGGCGAAAAGAAATGGATTTCGACTCCTCCGCCCTGCTGGGTGCTGGTAAAAAACGCTCCGCTGCGGGCCGTGCCGAATGGTGTTGTAATAAATATCGGCCCTGTGCCTGCTCCCGCGGGTACGACGGCCTGAATGAAGTCAGAGGTGATGACTCTGAATTGCGCATTGGCGCTGTTGAATCTCACCGACCTGGCTCCGCCCAGATTTCTGCCCGATATGGAAACGAGCGTGCCGGGAGGCGCGCTTGCAGGCGTAAAGTTGAAAATCACCGGCAGGTTGTTTTGAGCCTTCGCGGTGTCGGAAATCGGTCCCAGAAAAGCAAACGTTATAGCTAAGGTTGAAATCGCTAATGCAAATATCTTTCGTGTCATGGTCAAAATGCTCCTTTAATAATTCGATTCAGTCTTGTCAAAGACCATTCGGGCAACCTGAAATCTTCCAGTCGCCGAGAGTTTCGCCTCTCACTTGTCTATTGAGTTATTCGGAAAAACATTTCACCGCCCGCGCGAGACAACCGTCGGTCAGATTGTTGATGTGTGGAAAGCAGGCATATTTGATGATGAAAAGTAACTACTCAGTCGCTTTCGTCCCGTAGGGACGGTTGATTTTAGGCAGGTTCTTTAGAGCCTGCATAAGATCAGGATTATTGATCGCGTCGCGTCAGCGACGGTTGAACCTCCGAAGCGCCATTCAATCGTCGCTAA
>CAZPQE010000032.1:0-23878 GCA_964588615.1 uncultured Clostridia bacterium
TGAAGCTACTGCGACTCAGCGGGAGGCCGCTGTTAGCATGTCATAAGGTTCTCGCAAACACGGCGCTCGACACACATCGCTCTGCGACAAAAGCAGAATGGCGCGTTCTTTTTCTTTCTGCAGCGATCCGGGAAATATTGTCCGCCTCCGGATTTCGTTTCTGAATCGTGCGCGATCTTACTACATTCGATTTTTCGAAGTCAAGAAAGAAATAGGAAAGGGATTACAAAAATGCGAGTTACATATTCAAAAAGTGTTTGCTCGAAGAATAGTCGCGCGTGCAACCATGTCTCCTGCATGACCGGAGGCGCGCGATTCAGGTCAAAGCTTAGGGCGCAGGCGCTTGCATTCCTGGCGGGAGACCCTGCGCTTGCCGGTTGTAATCACTGAGAACAAGTGATATGACTTAGCTCCTGACACTCGCTGCCTATGAAAAATGACAGGAACAAATCCGCCCATCGCTTCCTCATGCGCGGCAAATCGCTCAAACTCCTGATACTGCCCGTCTTCCTGCTCGCTTCATGCCTTGCGGTCTTTTCTCAATCTCAGAAAGCCACGGGCAAAATAGATTTCATACGCGATATTCACCCCATCTTTCAACGGCATTGCTACCCCTGTCACAGCGCAAGTAAAGTTTCCGGTCAGTTGCGTCTCGACAAAAAACAGCTTGCCCTCAAAGGCGGAGTGTCGGGCGCGGCGATCATTCCCGGCAACTCGCAATCGAGCCTCATCGTGCGGCGGATCATGGGAGAGGCTGACCTGCCGCGCATGCCTTTGGGCGGCGCGCTTGCCGATCAAGATATAGCTTTGATACGCGCCTGGATCGATCAGGGCGCAAAATGGCCTGATGAAGAAATCAGCAGCGAGCAGGAGAAAAAACACTGGGCATACATCAAGCCTGCGCGCCCAAATCCGCCGCAGGTTAAAAACCCGGAGTGGACGCGCAACGCCATAGATAATTTCATACTCGCCCGACTCGAACGCGAAGGTCTCGCCCCATCTCCCGAAGCTTCAAAAGAGACTCTGCTTCGTCGGGTAACGCTCGATCTCACCGGGCTTCCGCCCGACCTGAAAGAGATCGATGAATTCCTCGTCGATCCGTCAGTGGACGCTTACGAAAAACGGGTCGAGCGATTGCTCGCCTCTCCGCACTACGGCGAGCGATGGGCGCGGCCCTGGCTCGATCTTGCGCGCTACGCCGACACCAATGGATATGAAAAAGACAAGCGCCGCGTGATGTGGAAGTATCGTGACTGGGTGATAGGCGCGCTCAACACCGACATGCCTTTCGATCAGTTCACCATAGAACAGCTCGCAGGCGATATGCTCCCCTACTCGACTACAGACCAGAAGATCGCAACCGGGTTTCATCGAAACACCCTTCTCAACCAAGAAGGCGGAGTAGACGCGGAAGAAGCGCGATGGGAGACCATAGTCGACCGGGTCAACACCACCGCGACTGTCTGGCTCGGCAGCACGCTCGGCTGCGCTCAATGCCACGATCACAAATACGACCCGTTCACCCAGAAGGACTATTATCGCTTCTTCGCCTTCTTCGATAACTCTGAGTACCGAATCGAATCGCGCTCGGGCGAGCAATGGACCAAAGAGCCGACGCTTCAACTGCCCACGCCGGAGCAGGCCGCCCGCCGCGACGAAATTCAAAAAGAAATCGTCCGCCTCGAATCTCAGACCAACACCTTCACTCCCGCGCTCAAACAGGAGCAGTCGAGATGGGAAAGCGAGGTCGCCGCGTCTCCCAAAAACTGGATCAAACTGCGGCCCATGGAGTTTTCATCTTCGGCGGGAGCCGCGCTCGATCGCCTCGAAGACGATTCGCTCGTCGCGCGAGGAGCCGCCGAAGCTGAAGAAACCTACACCGTAAAAGCGCGAACCGCTCTCACCCGCATCACGGCCATAAGGATCGAAGCTTTGCCCGACGCCAGCCTTCCGCAGGGCGGGCCGGGCCGCGACCCTTACGGAAACTTTTCGCTTCAGGGCGTCGAAGTCCTCGTCAGCCCAATCCTGGCTCCATCACGAAAGTCCGTCCTCGCCTGGAAGTCGGCGCGCACGGATGAAGGCAGGGAAGAAGATTACTTCAACAAGGGCTGGTCAATCGATGCCACACGGGACGGCGCGCGGCAGCCGCGCCAGGCGGTGCTGACGGCGAAGACTCCGTTCGGTTACGCGGGCGGCACGCTGATCGAGATCAGGCTCAGGCACAAGGGCAGGCGGGCGCAATCCATCGGCAGGTTTCGAATCTCGATCACTCGATCCTCCAGCCCTGAGCGCATCGTCGCAGTTACGGCAAAGCTGCGGCCCGTTTTGATGAGCGCGGCTCGGACGGATGAGCAGCAGGAAAAACTTTCCGAGTTTTTTCTCACAATCGCGCCGTCGCTCTCGCAGGCAAGAGCGAGGCTGAGGGAATTGAAAAAGTCGCTGGCCGATCTCCCGATCCACACCGCCGAAGTGATGGCCGAGCGGCCTTCGTTCGAGCGGCCCTCTACGCACCTGAGAGTGAGAGGCAGTTTCACAAACAGGGGCGAAAAGCTGTTTGCCGCAGCGCCCGATTTTCTTCACGCGATGCCTGAAAGCGAGATGCCCAACAGATTGGGGCTTGCGCGATGGCTGGTTTCCGAAGAAAACCCTCTGGTCGCCCGCGTGACAGTCAATCGCGCATGGGAGCAGTTTTTCGGGCGCGGGATAGTGGAGACGAGCGAGGATTTCGGCGCTCAGGGCGAGCGTCCCGCGCACCCGGAACTGCTCGACTGGCTTGCGACCGAACTGATGCGGAACAAGTGGAGCCTCAAGTCGCTTCACCGCCTGATAGTCACCTCGGCGACCTATCGCCAGTCGTCGCGCGTTGGGCGCGAGGCAAGCGAGCGCGATCCTTACAATCGACTGCTCGCTCGCGGGCCGCGCTTCCGCATGGAAGCCGAGATGATACGCGACGCGGCGCTTGCCTCAAGCGGACTGTTGAGCCATCGAATCGGAGGGCCGAGCGTCTTCCCGCTTCAGCCCGAAGGCATCTGGAACGTACCCTACAACGACGACCGCTGGCAGACAAGTCAGGGCGAAGACCGCTATCGCCGAAGCCTCTACACCTTCATTCGACGAAGCGCTCCCTATCCTGAGCTTATGACATTCGACGCGACGAGCCGCGAAGTATGCACCGTGAGACGCGCCCGCACCAACACCCCGCTTCAGGCATTGACTACGCTCAACGACGAAGCCTTTTTCGAAGCGGCTCGCGCGCTGGAAAAACGAATCATCGCCGGGGCCGCCGACGCGGAGTCGCGCGCCGCGCTGGGGTTTCGAATCGTGACCTCGCGCCGTCCGGGCAGAGAAGAGCTCAACCGCCTCCTGTCGCTTTACCGGCAACAACTGGCGCGATTCACGACGGACGCGAAATCAGCCAGAGAGTTGTTGAAAGACGATGCGCTCGATGACTCGCGGTCGGCGGAGCTTGCGGCATGGACGATAGTTGCAAACGTGCTGATGAATCTGGACGAAGCATTGACGAAAGAATGAACTGTTATGAGCGAGCAGGAAGTTTTGAAACAGATCACGAGGCGGCATTTTTTCAAACAATCAGGCTTCGGCCTGGGAGCGATGGCTCTGGCCTCGCTCATCGATGAAAACATTTTCGCTGCTCAGAAATCGGATCCGTTCGCCGCAAAGCCTCCGCACTTTCCGCCGAAAGCCAGGAGCATCATCTATCTTTTCATGGCCGGCGCTCCATCGCAGATCGATCTGTTCGACGACAAACCCGAGCTCAAAAAGCGCGACGGGCAGAATATTTCAGAAGAGATGATCCGGGGAGAGCGATTCGCTTTCATCAAAGGCGCGCCCAAACTCCTCGGCTCGCCTTACTCGTTTCGTCAGCATGGGCAATCGGGAGCGCCGGTTTCCGAGTTGCTGCCGCACACTGCCTCTGTAATCGATGAACTGGCTTTCATTCGCTCGATGCGCACGACGCAGTTCAATCACGCGCCCGCGCAGATTTTCCTCAACACCGGCCATCAGATCGTGGGCCGTCCGAGCATGGGAAGCTGGCTCACCTACGGACTCGGAAGCGAGAACCGCGACCTGCCCGCTTTCGTCGTTCTGCTGTCGGGAGTGAGCAACCCCGACGGAGGAAAATCATGCTGGGGCAGCGGCTTTCTGCCGACTTACTATCAGGGCGTTGAGTTTCGACGTCAGGGCGACCCTGTTCTGTTCGTGTCCAACCCGCAGGGCATGAGCCGCGAGGCGAGGCGCGAATCGCTCGACGCGCTCAGGGATTTGAATCGACTGCATCTGGATGCGGAAGGCGACCCAGAGACGGCGACTCGCATTGAAGCTTATGAGATGGCTTACCGAATGCAGTCGAGCGTGCCTGAACTGATCGACATAAGCCGCGAGCCGGCTTTGATTCACCGACTCTATGGGACGGAGCCGGGGCGGGCGACATTTGCAAACAACTGTCTGCTTGCTCGCCGTCTGGTCGAGCGAGGAGTCCGCTTCGTTCAGCTTTACCATCGCGGCTGGGATCATCACGGATCGAGCGGCGGAGACGACCTGCTCAACGCTCTGCCCAACCTCTGCCGCGAGACTGACCGCGCCGCCGCCGCTTTGATCCGTGATCTTAAACAGCGCGGACTGCTCGACACTACTCTCGTCATCTGGGGCGGCGAGTTCGGGCGCACGCCGATGAACGAAGAGCGAATGGGATCGAAGTACCTCGGACGCGATCATCATCCGCGAGCCTTCACCCTGTGGATGGCCGGAGGCGGAATCAAGCCGGGCGCAAGCATAGGGCAAACCGACGAGCTCGGCTACAACGCGGTCGAAAACCCGGTCGATGTTCACGATCTGCACGCGACGGCGCTTCATCTGATGGGAATGGATCACACCCGGCTGACCTATAAATTTCAGGGGCGCGAATTTCGATTGACCGATGTGAGCGGCAAGGTCATAAGCCAGTTGCTCGCCTGACACCGAAATGATGAGGAGCCGCAGATGTACAACAGGCTGGCAGCCTGTTGATATTTTGAGAAAGAACCAGCAGGCTGGCAGCCTGCTATACATTTCCCAAGGAAACCTTATGCCTTTCGACAACACCCGACGCAGCTTTCTGATGGGGCTTGGCGCGAGCCTCGCCGCGCCGCCTGCACTCGACGGGAAGGCAATTTTAGGCAGCGGCAATCACCGTTATGAATGGATAAGAAACTGGGCGCGGTTGCCCGAAGGAGTGAAATTCGGCAACACCCATGGCGCAGTCGTCATCGATTCGCAGGGCCGGGTGATTATGAACACCGACAGCGAAAACGCGGTGATGATCTTCGACCGCGACGGCAGGTTCATCAAGGGGTGGGGCGCGGAATGGAAAAACGGAACTCACGGCATGGCTCTGCACAGGGAAGGCCGGGAGGAGTTTTTATACCTGACGCATTTCAATCGACACCAGTTCGCCAAATGCACCCTCGACGGCGAAGTGGTATGGGTTAAGGATTACCCGACGGAATCGGGCGTCTATCAGAAAGCCGATGAGTTCAAGCCCACAGGCATAGCCTTTGCGCCGGGCGGAGATTTCTACGTCACCGACGGCTACGGAAAATCCTGGGTGCATCACTACGATTCGAAAGGCCGGTACGTGCGTTCGTTCGGAGGGCCGGGCGCTGAACCGGGACAGTTGAGACAGCCTCACGGCATCTGGATCGACACGCGCTCGAAGCTGCCTGCGGTGCTGGTTGCAGACCGCGCCAATCATCGCCTTCAGTTCTTCACCCTCGACGGAAAGTTCCTCGGTGTGGTCACTGATGATCTGCGGCTTCCGAGCAACTTCGATCAGCGGGGAGGCGACATAGCGATTGCCGATCTTGAAGGAAGAGTAACGATCATAGATCGCAGCAACAAAGTAATCACGCACCTCGGAGACAATCAGAACCCGGCGCTGCGAGGAAAGAATCCCATTCCGTCAGAGCAATGGGTCGATGGTCAGTTCATATCGCCCCACTCGGTGCGCTGGGACGCGGAAGGAAATCTCTATGTTGCCGAGTGGCTCTCTACGGGGCGCATCACCAAGCTCAGGCGGTTGAAGTAATCCCTGCGCGAGGTCGTTATGATCTCACTCCACCATCCTGGTCTTCGACCTTACTTGAAAGCCCGCAAAAGCGGCTCGACCCAGGAAAAGAGGCTCTGCATTTCCGGGACCTGAGTGGCCAGAAGCCCTACGATCGGAAGCACTCCGTAGGTGATGATACCTGTGACGAACCAGCGATCCAGCGATATCTGATTGGGCGTCGTCTTGCTTATCCGGCTCAACACCTCGTTGCGCTCGGCCTGAACGAAAACGATCAGGCTCGCCAGCACCACCGACAAAATGACGATCCACAGAAAAATGGTCAACAGACGGTGCGGCTGGAACGGGTAGGAAGTCACAGCCATCAGCAGAAGAAACGCGCAGACGGTGACGAAGGTCAGAAGGTTGCGCATGTGGACGAACGCCTTGCTGAAGAAAGTGACCATCTGAATGGCCACGAAGTCCTCGGCAAGCTTGACCCAGAACTGCACATTGTCAGCAAAAGGCAGCGTCGAGAGTTTGATCGTGGGCTGCTTTTCCGGGTTGCCGTCTTTTGACGAGGCTCCGTTGCCGTTCGATCTTTCGAAGGAGAGTTTCTTCCAGAAGAACGGCAATGTTCCGGCAGTCGTCCGGGCGGCTTTCAGGATATATTCCTGCGTTTTGCTCCGCGACAGAGTCACGCGTGCGCCCGAACTCATGGTCTTGTTGAGCTCGCTTGCAAAATGCTGTTCCACTTTCTCGCGAAAGCAGGCAAGCTCAGGAATCTCGCTGACTCCCTCCTCAGGGCGGAGCCTCATCGCTTTGCCGCGTTTGTCGAGCAGGCCGTTTTCGGGATGACTGCCCTTGCTCGTTTTCAATTTGCCGGCGTGCTCATCGAGCAGGAGCAATTGCCGCACCGACATTCCGAGCTCTTCGACCTTCGGCAGCCGCGCCCAGAAATGGTTGGCTATGATCTTGGAAAACTTCAACGGCAGGCGGTCATAAGCCTCGACCAGCGGGTGCGATTCCAGGCGGCGCAGCAGAGCGCGGAAGTGAAACCACAGAGAGATGAACCGCAGGAAAGAGAGCGCGAGGTAGAAATACAGCAGAAGGAATACCGACAGGAATGGCCAGGTAAACCAGCCTCCCTCGAAAGTGGGGATGAATCGCCTCCCTATGATGAAGCAGGGGAAGGCGAGGGCCAGCAACAATCCCGCGCCGAGGAAGCTCTTGCGCAGACCGAGGAAAGGACTTTCCAGCGCGCCCTTGACGTGTTCCTCGAATTCGCTGATTCCCGCGCAGGTGAATTCCCTGCCGAATTCCCTGCCGCGCGAGAACGGAAGCGCGACCGTTCCGGTGTCGAGCAGGCGCAGCCGTTTGAGCTCGAACAGGCTCCACAGGTACAGCCCCGCTCCGATGAGCACAGCCGGAACCACCGGCGTGACTCCGCTTGCCAAACTCGTCGCCCGGTCATAAAAAAGGACGGCCTGCCTTGGGTAGTCGCCAACGTAATCGATCAGCAGGTAGCAAAGCAGGGCGCTTGCGATCAGCGAAGCCGCCGACAGCAGATCGATTGACAGACTCCACCTCCAGGCCAGCACCCTGTACCAGGCTGCCCTCTTCATCCGCGCGCGTGGCCTTATGACTTTGCCTTTTTTCCGACGCAATCGAAACAGCTTCCATCCGGGGCGAATCGCTTTTCCAAAGGCCACCGATGTTGTCAGCAGCAAGATGGAGAAGAACGCGGCGACTGAAACTATCTTCAGCCAGCCCAGCCAGTCGCTCTTTCCTTCACTCATATCTACCGAGGGAGGGACGAGGGCCAGCGCCCCCGGCAAGGCGAAGATGATGAGCATCGTGGCAAGGCAGACGAAAATCCACCACGCGCTCTTGCGGTAACGCTCTTCTGCGGCTATCTTCCTCGACCTGCCGCCGAGGCATTTATCGAGCCTGAATATTTCCAGCAGGCTCAATCCGGCAGGGAGTTCACGTTTTGGCCGCACGTCGACGACCAGCCAGAACCCCAGGGCATTAGCCAGGCAGAAGAGGCAGAATAAAACGAACAGGGTCGTCGCAAACCATGAGACCTTGAGAGCGAATCGCGCTGACGGCGGCGACGCGCTCGATCCAACAGGCTGGGGCTTCAACGAGAACACGTAATTTTTGTCATCGTAATCAGCGTAGGCTTTCAGAGGCCAGGGCCGGTTTCTGCCAACCGTCGTCAGCCACACTGCCGGCTTGATTGACTGGTAAGCCTCTTTCCAAAGCGGAGGCGAATATTCCACAAACGGCGGCGGAAGCATGCGAGTGCGATTGATGATCGCCGGTTCGCGCGTAATCACTTTGCCCCCGATCCCGTCTTTGAGTGCGCTCCTGTATTCTTCTTCGTTTGTAAACTCGCTTATCTCGCTCCCAAGAAATCGCAGGTCAGCGATGACCTCATCGGGAACTCCATCGGCTTTGAGGTTTTCCAGGGCTTTTTCAGTTATCCTGAAAGTCTGCTTCGACAGATTTCCATCCCGGTCATAGTTGAGAAGCGCCAGCGTTGCGTTATAGACGCCATAAGCCCCGTGTATAGGGAACTGGAGGCGCACCTCGTTCCCTCGAAAAGGATGGCTCCATAGCTGGTTCCTGGTGAAGAGGGGGTAAGTGGAGACGATTATCATCCCTTCCATGTGCGGCCGCTGGCTCGGATGAGAATAAAAGAGATCGCCTTCGGTGGTGAACAGTTTGACATCAGGGCAGTATCTTCTGATCTGACTTGCAAGAAACAGCTTGTCGCGGGTATCGGTGGCCATCAGGCCGACGTATCTAATATTCTCTCGCGCGATGGTCGAGAGTATGTTGGCCAGCACCGATTCTACGGCAACGCTCGTCATGGGCGGAGTCATCGATGGAGCGACATCTCGCGCGGTGTCGGCTTCGTCAAGCGGCAGTTCGAGGGTCGAGCGCGGAGGCGTGTTCATGTTGACGACATCCAGAGCGGGGCGTTCTTTGAGCAACGGGTCTCTTTGATATGCGCTTCGCATCCCCGATATATGCATGGGAAAAGGAAGATTCAACCAGGATTTTCTCTTGCACTGATCATCTGAGCTTTCCTTTAATTCCTGGGCCCTCTTGATGCCTTCGCCATAACCGGTGTTCGACTCTCTCAGAATCGCTACTTTTGCATCAGGGTCCAGATCGCACAGGTACTCTCTGAATTTATCGAGCGCGATATTATCGGGAATGACTGTGGCGCGAAAATCAATCAGCCCTTTTTCATCCTCAAGTATGGCTTTGTTGGCCGGGCTGGTCGCGCTGCCCGATATGATTCGGAATCTCAGACCTGCGTTCTGCTTGTGCCATTCATCAATGGCGATCTTGAGCGAAACAGCAGACCCCGAAGAATGCGGCCCGACAAGCCGCACTTCTCCTGCCGGCCCTATCGATTTCAGCGCGCTGAAAAAGGCGTCCTTGTGAATGCCTGAAGTCGGAGTCTCGCCGACCAGTAAGAGCGCCAGCAGTTTTCTGCTGCCGACACTGGTGTGGCGAAAGAGCATCACGCCCGGCTCGGATTCCTGTAGACGGGGCGGGTCTTTTGGTTCTGCCCTCTGATCCTTCGTTGCGCATTGCCAGGGCATAGAAAATCTGTCCGACACGTAGCCGTTTGCTTCGAGCGCGCGTTGAATTGCATCGAGGAAGAGATCGTAGCGCCAGCCTACGCGGGAATAAACGGGGTCGGGCAATGTGGCGATAAGAGTTTCGAGCGAGTAGCGATTCGATGCCGCCAGTTGCGTCGCCTTCAGAGGGGCGTCTTTGAGATTCCTGCCGAAGAATTCTCCGACCAGTTCGTCGAGATTGCGATAACAGGCGGCTTTATCCTTCTTGTCGCCATCTTCCCCCTCGGATTTTTTGTCTTCGCTTCCTTTGCCTGTCTGCGTTTCATGAGGGATAGAAGGCGATGCTCCCGGCGAGGGCGACTGAGTGTAGACGACAGCGCCCAGCGCCATAAAAACTATCAACAGCAAACCGCCGGTTTCCGCTTTCATGACTGCCTCCTCGTCCGCGCGCTTAGGGCGGCGGACGGTCTTCGAGTTTCGATCCCTTGCGAGATTCCATCTTCCCCTCCTTTTTAGCTCAACCCTGCCCTCGAATTTCGGGCCTTGAAGTTTCGATCAATCGCGCCCGGCGTGAGTCTTCCGACACCCGGATGACCCGTTGAAAAGCGTCGCGATTTTCCTGATGAGGCGAGCGATCTGCGGTTGGAACCAGGCAGCCTGAAAGACCATCGCGGCGTCAGAAATGATAATCCCAAACCTGCGGGCAGACAATCCGAAAAATGAAGATTGAATGCGCTTGTAGAGCCTCATCCCCGGCTTCGTGTGCAGTTTTCAAAAGTCGGTCGAATCCCCCCAACGGAAGTTGGGGGATCGTTCAAATCCAACCCACAACAAAAGCATCTGCCTTCCTTCAATCCCCCCAACGGAAGTTGGGGGATCATTCAAGTCCGACCTAAATGCAAGCGCCCCCAATGTGAGGGGGATACAGCAGGAACCAACCGACTTTTGAAAACTGCACACTCCGGCTTCATACCATCGCCGCCTGCCAGACGGCGTGCGCCACTTCCGGTTTGGCTATGTCGTTGTGCGCGCCCGCCGCTCCGCCGCCCTGGTTGATAAACTCGCTGCTTTCGAGGTTGTACACCTTTCCGGCCTCGAATCCATAATCGCTCTCTGTCGGCAGCATCTTCTCATCGACCACATCAACGCCAGGCCCGCGCGCGCCGAATGTTCCGAGCGCGCCATACTTGGGAAATTCGTTTGGAGCGAAAGTCACCTGTCGCGCAACGCCCGCGCCCAGCGGATAAAAACGCCCCACCGCCTTGTCGAATACCGTCTGCGTGGTGATGATCGGCCCTCTAACTTTTCCATCGCTGATGATCCAATGAAAATACCCGGCCCGACCCTGCGCTTTCGGTATGTCCGAACAGTATGACCACAATGAAAGCGCGCCCTGAATCAATGCAACTGAATCGACCGGGCGACCGAGCGCCGCGCCCTTGAGCATCGCTGATACCACTATGCAGCCGAAGCTGTGTCCCATCAGATGAATCTTCACGCCCGTCGCTGTGCTGTCGCTTATTTTCCTGAGCAACTCTGCGCCGCCGCTCTCTCCTACCGATGCCGCGCGCGATTTCATCTTCCAGAACGACAACTGGCGCAGCGGCGACAGTATCCCTCCCAAAAAATCACCCAAACCGAAACTCAGCGCGTCTTCCATCCGCGCCGCTTCGAACATCGAGACCGGATCGAACCCTTCGCGGTCGTCTCCCGGAGCCGCGCCTTCCCCATCGGCTGCAAGACCGGCTTCGCGGTTCAACGCTTCATAAGCCGCGATCACTTCGTCAGGCATGCGCGAAGGGTTCACTTCTCTGGCCGCTGATTCGAGTATGACCCGGAGCGCGTCTCTTGCGGCGGGCGTGTCTGCTATGCGGCGGGCGTAAGCTTCGATCATCTCTTCTATCGAAGGCATCGCGGCGGGCGAAAAACTCGCGCCGCCCAGTTCTTCTTCGCCCCAGGGTTCGCTCGGCCAGTGGAACCCGACTATCAGCGATTTGAATTCCGGTCGCGCCTGTCTTATCCGCTCGATGTCGGATTGCTGATCGGCCATCGCCCTGATCCATCTGTCGTACTGGTCTATCGCGCCAGGCACGTCGCCTCTCCATCCGTGACTAAGTATGAACACATCAGTGATCCCTTCACCGAGCGCGGCGACTATCACATCGCTCATCCTTCCTCCAGGGTCGTCCTCTCGTTCCTGCCCGTCGGAGTCGTAGCTGACGAGATAGTATTTCAAATCGCTTCCGGGAACAGTTTGTATCGGCATACTGGCCTCCTTTCCGCTCACGCGGTCTGCTTCAAATCATTCACTCTGAGCTTCACAGCCGGGTCGCCTATGACGATGTAGCCCTCGGCGTCGTTGCGTCCTATCCACGAAGAGGCAAGCTCGAAATTCGACACCGGCGAGCCGGCATTGACCTGTTCGAGCAGGCTTGCCAGGCTCGTCGAGAGCGCGGCGTATCGCTCGTTGAAATCTCTCATCGCGTGGCCCACCGGCTGGCCGATGAGTATCCGGCCTATGGCGTTTTCAAACGGGAGCAGTTGCGCCCCCGCGCCCGGAGTCACTATCGAATATCCCCACGCGCGCTCGACGTGGCCTATGCAGGCAAGCGCGCCACCGTTTGGATGGGTCAATAATTTTTTGGGAAGAGATGCCACAAAAGGTTTTTCCGCTATTTCAGGCGGCGGGTTTCCCGGCGTGTGAATGAATCGGTCTCGCTGCGGAGTGCCTGCGCCGTAGCAGGCGAAAAAGAACGCGATCATCCCGTGAACGCGAGCGTCTGCCGACAGGTCTTTTGCGGCGAAGTAGTGATCGGCAGAGATGTTCCCGAATCCGGGCCAGTCCTGACAGAGCAGCGCGCCCTGCGAAGAGAGTTGATCCGCATGCCCCTTGGGCCATCCCATGCCGTGCGAAGCAGTGAAGAGCAAAGCCGGTCGCGCTCCGTCAGCCGAGTTGAAAACTGATTCGAGCGCATTGCGCTTTGCCGCTTCTCCCCATATTTTGCGCGAAGCAAAGCCCCATCGCGCGGCCACGCCCTTTGGAGAAGACGCGCCCTCTCCTCCTTCGGCCAGCGGGTTGACCAGCTTGTCGGCGCTCATCTGCGTGGCCTGATCGAACGCATGTCGACTGGCGAAAAAAACCGCTTCCTTCGCGTTGGGCGCGCTCTGGGCAGTTTCGTAATCGATAACGCTTTGCGCATACTGCGAGTAGTCCTGCGCCGCGTCGAGATGGAGCAGCCCTATGGCGTATTCGACATCGAGTTGATGAAGGAGAGGAAAAGGAATGCGTTCGGGGCTGCCGACGAAGAGAAGATAGTAAGGAACTTTTTCGGGAAAGATGCTGCCCGCGCCAACGCCGTGACGGGCGAGCCAGGCGGCGCGGTCTTCGCTGTCGCGGTATTCGAGAACTTTGACTTTGCTGTCGTTGTTGATCTGTTTTTTTCTATGCTCGATTAACGGTTCGAAGGCTTTTCTGACCGCCTCGTCTTCCTGCTGATGAAAGACAATGGCCCAGCCCGCTTCTTTGACCACTTCGGGCCGGGCGTCGAGAGGAAGCCCCAGGTGGACTTCGCTGATGACGCGCCAGACTCGACGCAGAAAGGAGTCTCTCTGTTTTTCGTCATCGGTAGGCGCGCGCCTTATGAGGCTTGAAGCCTGGTCAATATCCATAGGCGGGACCAGATACTCGCCCGTCACCGCATCGATTCCGTTGAAGTAGAGTTTGTCGCTGCCGTTCATCGTTTTCATTCTCCTGAGAATAGTCTGGAGTCGAGAGTCTGGAGTCTGGAGTCAGAGAGCGCATTCCGAGATAATATCGATGTGAGGCGAGACCCTCTCATTAACACCGCGATTGATCGCGGTGAAAACTCGCCCGAAAGTGTGGAAACTGTTTTCACCTCGCTGCCCTTCATGCTCCCTCCCGAATGTCGGACTCATCCCACCCGTCATCTCGCCACTCAAGGCCGCAGGCTCGCACGAAAGCCTTGATCTCTTCAGCGAAAGATTTCCTTCTGTGATGGGCTTCCTGGTTGGCGATGTAGCTGACCACTGCTGACACATTGGAATGCGAAACTGAAAACGCGCCGTACCCGCGCCCCCAGGCAAACTTGCCGCTGATGATCCTGTTGGCGTTGATCCAGTGCGACGAAGCGCCTTTGAGCAGTTTCATCACTTCCTCGATGGAATAATTCGTCGGCAGGTCTATGAGCGCGTGGGTGTGATCGGGATTGACATAATTGATCTTCATGTAAATCCCTTTCGATTCGGCGTACTCGCTCAGGTGACGGGATACTTTTGCGGCTGCGGGTTTTGCGAGCATGCGTTGGCGATTGAGAGTAGCCCAGGTCAGATGGAGCCAGCATCGCGAATAAGAATGCATCGACATAGCCATTTCTCCATTAGGAAAACTGTTAAAACAGTTTCGGGTTTCAGCCTTTCGTTTTTCACCGCGATCAATCACGGTGTTAATGAGAGAACTTCCTGTTCACGCACATGGTGCAATTAGAAACAGGAATTGCTGACTGCTTTTCATTAACACCCAACTTCAGTTGGGTGACTGCGACCTGAGAGTCCCATTGAACCGTTTCAACGGTTTTCTTAACTGAAGTGATGTGTTAATGAGATCCCGGCAAAGCCAGTCGCTTTCGGCAATCCATACTTCTTGTTCAAGTCCCACTTCCAATTGCACCCTCACGCGCCTGAATTCCGCTATAATTTTCGACCTCCAGCTTTTCATTCATCTTTGCAGTCGCTCTTTGAGTCTGATGGTGAGTTCGCACAATTCCTGAATTTCAGATCGCATTCTGGTCTGCCGGTCGGCGAACTGAGTGTTGAGCGCCTTGCGGAAAAGATTGCTCTGCTGCGTCAGTTGTTTGAGCGCCTGGTCTGTGATGGCCTGCTCGATAGCATCGACGAGTTGCGCCAGATTGGAAAAATCGACCACTCGCAGCGACCCCGGCTGCGCGCCCGCATCGCCTCCGGGCCAGGTGGATTGATTGATGAACCTCAATCCGCTGATCGATGCCTGAAGGTCTACCAGATCGGATTCGCTGCACCGTCTCCACAGGTCGCTTATGAGCGGCATATTTGCGGCGGCGGGTTGAGTTTCAATTTTCCTGACCTCATCGTGAAAATCGCTGAAGCTGCGATCCAGTTTTCGAAGGTCTTTTTCTATCTCGGTCCATTCGCGGAGGCGGTTGGCGCGGAAGGCCACTTCGATGAACGCTTCCTGCAAGGTTTGCAAATCGGATTCTTTCATTTCCGGCATGGCTGACATCTCGTCCTCCTTACTTTATTCGTATCTGAGGCCCTGCACTATCGCCTGAATCCTGGTCTCAAGCAGTTCGGGCAGCGGCTGGAAAAGCTGCGCGTCGGGCGCGCGGGTGTAGAGAATCGGATGCGCCCACTGCCACTCTTCAGTTTTATAGATGGAACTGCGAGCCATAGTCATCGCCATATCGACCGTCCCGGTTCGTATCAGCGCGTTATAAAACCGCTCGATGAAAATCCTCAACTTCTCGTCATCCATCGGCGAGGGAATGGTGACAGCAGCCTGCGCGCCGCCTTCGACGAGCATCGGCCCGATGCCGAAGAGCGATCTGACTTTGTGGCCGGCGCTCACCGGTGTCGCGGCAAAGATGAGGTAAGGCGGCTTGTCTGATGAACAGCACACGATTTCGCTGACCTTCTCGAAAGGCACAGCCTCGGCGCGGCCCGCGTCGTCGGAAAGCATCAGACAACTCCGGTCATCTATCCTCGTGGCATTGGCCAGCAAATGAACTATGTGATACCCGCGCTTGAGTTCCTCCGCGATGCCTGAGAGCGTCGGCGCGGCTGACAGACGGTCGCATTGCAGCAGGGACTTGAGCGAATCGGTCGCCGATCCGATGACGCTGTTTTCAAGAGACAGATCGATTGCGGGCAGACTGAACTCATCAAGCCCCGACGGATTGGAAACGACCACCAGCATGCGCAGCGGGCGTTCGGAGATGGGCCAGCCGCGCGGTTTGTTGACTCTGAGGAAACGCGAGAAAGCCGTGTCGAGACAAATCGGGTCGCCGCGATCCGGGTCGCGCATAGCCTCCCATCGCAGCCTGCGCAGATCGGCCACCTGCTGATCGAGCCACAATCGCAGTCGTATGCGGGTCGTCGGTCCTGCCGATTGACGATAAGTTTCCGTCGCCCACTGCGAGTGGCGAAACCGGTCGAGCAGATCGTCGTGCAGGAGCCACGAAAAAAGCTTCATCCCATAAACGCACGGATCGTTCTCTGCGGTCAGTTCATCCACAGGCGGAGGATCGAGTTTGCACGACACGCGATCCTCCGCCGTCGTGATTTCCCCAACATAATTTTTTTCGTAGTCCAGAAAAATCCTGATCTCGACATCTTCGTAAGCCTGTTGAGGCGATTCCAGTATTGCCATATTTTTCTCCTCCGAAAAACAGTGATCAGTGGTCAGTGGTCAGTGGTCGGGATGTTTCACCCCTGCACCTCTTCACCTCTTCACCCCTTCACTCTTCACCCTTCACCCTTCACCCTTCACCCTTCACCAGCCTGCCAAGCGTCCTGCTTGAAAGATCGATCAGGTCAGTGACGCTCCGATTGAATTCCAGCCGCACGCGCGATTCGGCCTGCGCCAGCGCGCCTGCGAAACTTTTCAGGTTCTTCGACAGCAGAACCAGCGCCTGGTCTTCCACGCTCTGCGTGATTGCCGCCGCAGCCGTCTTCATCGGTTGAAACCACACGGGGCGATCCGCCTGGGGCAGGTTATCGATTAAAACCTCCAATGCTATGAGCGACATCTCTTGAAGCGCGTTCCACTTCTGACTAACATCTTCGAATTGCTGAAAGCTGATCTGCGCTCTGACCGGATCGTAAAGAGCGGCGAAATCTTCGCGCACCTCGCGCAATGCCTCGCGCAATTCGAGCAGGCCGCGTATCTGTTTGTGATGTTGAAACAGTTCCTTGAAACTCGCAGTCAGTTCATCGAGCGCGGCAGTGGCGGCGGCGTCCTGCTGCGCTGCCGACTGCACCTGATGCCATGCCTTTTCCATTTCGCCCGCTTCTTCGGTCAACAAATTCATCACCTGCCCGTTGCGCGTGCCGAGGTACAACACGGGCGTGCTCCAGTCGCGGTCGCTCAACAACTCTCCGGCAGAAATCAACTGCCGCGCTTCATTGACCGCCGCGTCTACCGGCAGTCCGTTTGCGAGGCTTGCGTAGAACCTCTGACTGAAAAGGCTGGCCGTGTCGAGTTGCACGAACGGGTACTGCATAGCGATGACCGCCGGGATTCGTTTTTGAATGAGCGCAGGCCCGATGCCTGAAAACAGCCCTCCGGCGTCCATCTGCGCGCTGTTGCAGGCATTGAGAACTACGAGTCGCAGACTTCTTCGCCCCTGAAAAAGCTGGGAGAACTGCGCGTCATCCAGTCCGAGCCGGGTTTGATGATCGTCATCGACCATCATCAGTTTTCCCGCTGTGCCGTGACCGAGGAAATGCAGCGCGTGATAATCCTTTTGAAGCTCGTTTTGAATCTCGGCCCTCGTCGCGTTGCGCAAAAGTTTGCATTCGACGCTGCCTGCAAGCGAATTCATCTTCGCTTCGAGTCGGTCGATTTCGTCTTTTTTGATTTCAGGAAATCCCTGGGGGCTTTGAGTGATAAAAAGCACGCGAAGCGGTTTTCGGGCGGCAAACACCGCAGGTTCCGGAACCGGAAGATATCTGGAAACAGCGATGTCGGAAGCCGTCGCCAGAAAATCGTCTTCGCAGATGAGTTCCCACGGCAGGCGCGCAAGCTCAGGCGCGTTGATCCACAATCGCATGCGCAATCCGTCGTATTCCTTGGCTGCCACCCGCCCGCGACTCGTCATCCACGCATCGCGCACAGAGTCTTTCATCACTGCGTCGAATAAAAGTTTGCCGAAAGATTTTCTGAGCGCGAGGTTCGGGTCTATGCTGCGAACCTGTTCCAGTCGAGATTTGAACTGCTCGTCTTCGATGTTCAAATCGAGCTTGCCCGCACCAGGCCCGGCTGGAGAACTGAACACCTGCACCGGCCAGCCGTTGTCGGCGAGCGCGCCAATCCATATTTCGAAGTCGGCATAAGTTTTCATACTCGATCACCTGATGGCGACCAGTCCGCCTTCTCTGAGCAGCACCGGGTCTCCGTCGAATGGAGGAACCTCGACTATGCCTCCGACGGCGGCTGTGGCGGCAAACGACACATCGCTCGAAGGCTTGACTCCGCGCACGACCCAGCGCCCGCTTTCGTAATCGACGCGAAAGACCTTGAAGCCGAAGGTGAGCGCGTCTTCTCCCTGATAGGTGAGGTCGGTGTTTGCCGCGCTCGAAGAACTGACGCTGACCTTAGCGCCGACGGCTGATTGTATCGATGGAAGATCGACTCCGATGCTCGCGCCGCTGTTGTCCTGCCCCGTTACGGTGACGCGATCCGACTTGAGGACTTCAGTGATGATGTAAGCCTCGGTCTCCTCATTGCCGAAGTAGCGGTCGACGAACGGATTGTTTATGTCGAGCGAGCCGGAGGAGAGGAACTTGCCCACCGAGAACGGATCGACCGACTCCGATTGCACGTTTGAAAAAGTGAAGCTGACTTTTCTGGCTTTGTTGTAAGCGAAGTTCAATTGAGGAGTTGTAGCGCCCATTCCGCCGAGTATGCCTGAGAGCAGGGTGAGACCGATGGCGAGGTCGAGCGACTGACTTTTTTGTCCGTTGATATTGGAAGCCGCTTGAGGCGGATTAAGTTGAGGGACTCCGGCGGAGGAAGTCCATATATCGTTCATGCGACCGAGTCGTTCGCGGCTGCTGCCATCGATGCCGAGGACATCGAGAGGCTCGATGCCTTTTCGGGGCAATCGCACCACGTTATAGCCGAGTCCATTGAGGTAAGTGAGTTGCGGGTCTTTGCAAGCCATGGTTTCTCCTTTCGTGCAGTGATTCAAGCAGGGGCGGATTCACGCCCAGAAATTACGATCAAGAGTGCGATACTGAATCGCTTCGCTGACGTGCTGTGTTTCTATTTCCTGTCGGCCATCGAGATCGGCAAGCGTGCGGCTCACTTTCAGTATGCGATCATACGCGCGGGCCGATAGCCCTAACCGCGTGATCGCGTTTTCAAGAAGCGACTTCGACTGCTGATCTATCGCGCAGTATTTTCTTATCAACCGCGGACTCATCTGCGCATTCGAGTAAATCTTCTCCGAGTGAAATCGCTCCAACTGAACCCGGCGCGCGCGAACCACTCGCCCGCGTATCTCTTCAGAGCTTTCGCCATGCGCATCGCTTGAAAGCTCCTTGAATTTCACCGCAGGCACATCGATGTGGATGTCGATTCGATCCAGAAGCGGCCCCGAAATCTTCGACACGTAACGCTGAATCTGAAGAGGCGTGCATTTGCACTCGCGCGTAGGATCGTTGAAAAACCCGCACGGGCAGGGATTCATCGCCGCCGCAAGCATGAACCGCGATGGAAATGTCAGCGACATCGCCGCCCGGCTGATAGTCACTCGCCCGTCTTCGAGAGGCTGTCGCAAGACCTCAAGCACACTGCGATCGAACTCAGGAAGCTCATCGAGAAACAAGACTCCGTTGTGAGCAAGCGACACTTCGCCCGGACGTGGAACCGCGCCGCCGCCTATCAGCCCGGCGTCGGAAATTGTGTGATGAGGCGCGCGAAACGGACGGACGGTGACAAGCCCGCGCCCCTCGGTCATCCCCGCCACCGAATGAATTTTGGTCACTTCGATTGACTCTTCGAATTCCAGCGGCGGCAAAACCGTAGGTATTCGCTTGGCCAGCATCGTCTTTCCCGAACCCGGCGGGCCTATCATCAGAATGTTATGCCCGCCGCTGGTAGCCGCTTCGAGCGCGCGCTTGGCGTGATGCTGGCCTCGCACTTCGTGAAAATCCTCCGCGTAATTTCCCAGGCTCGAAAGCAGCGTGTCGGAATCGATCTTCAAAGGCGCGGGCAATGAGTCCGCGTTTATCAATTCGACTACTCCGCGAAGCGATTCGACCGGGTAGACCTCCAACCCTGCCACGACGGCTGCTTCTTCGGCGTTTTCCTGCGGGAGCAGCAACCGCTTGAGTTTGAGCGAGCGGGCAGCGACGGCGACCGACAGCGCGCCTCTGATGGGACGGACGCGCCCGTCTAAGGAGAGTTCGCCGACGATCATCGTGTCGTCCAATTCTTCTCTTTTCAGGTCGCCGTTAGCTCCGAGTATCCCGACCGCGATGGGCAGGTCAAAACTCGAACCGGCTTTCTTGACATCGGCGGGCGCGAGGTTGACCGTGACGCGATGGATAGGGAAAAAGAATCCGCAGTTGTTTATCGCCGCTCGAATGCGCTCGCGGCTCTCGCGCACGGCAGCATCCGGCAATCCCACCATCATAAACGATGGCATCATGGAGTCGGTGGCTTTCGGAGTCAGATCGACTTCGACCTCGATCACATAAGCATCAATGCCGAAGACGGCTGCGCTCAGAGTCTTGAAGAGCATCGGAACCCTCCTGAGCGGCTGATGGGAATACAAACCGGAGCGAGTAAGCTAAAAAACGGTTGCGACGATTGAGAATAATAGCTTCACCCCGGCAGTTATACAATTGAAAATGGTAATGAAACGCTCACCACACGTGATGAGCGCATGCAGTCATGCAAATAAACCGGGGCGCGCGGATTCCGACTCCCGGCGACGGGCTGTTATCATAAAGCGGCAATGAATAAGTTGACCGACGCGCTCATCTCGATAGCGGTGCTTGGCGGCATTCTGGTCGCAAGCGCGATCTTTACCAGTTGGTTCACTCGCCGCATGTACTATCAATGCCCGGAGTGCCGTGCGCTCAACGCGAAGCGAAGAACCCATTGCAGATTGTGCGGACATCCTTTGCAGGGGTGAAGAGGTGAAGGGTGAAGAGTGAAACCTCACGAATGGAATTTTCACTCTTCACTCTTCTTACTTCACTCTTCATTGACCACTGACCGCTGCTACAGGTTCATGGCCCGCGCCTGCTCTTCTATCGCTTCGAATAACTGCTCGCGCTCTCTTTCACCCGAAGCGCGGCGATAGGCGTTGATTAGCTCTTTGAGCGATGCGAGCTCTCGATGAAGCCCGGCGTTTTCAATCGGAGGCGTGAGGTATGAAATCAGTTCCGCATAAGAGCGGCGGCGGGCTATCGTGCCTTCAGATGGGTTGTTGACGCTGTAGAGATAAATGTTCGGAAGCTCTCCTATCAAACGGTCGGGCCAGCATTTCGATGACAGCCCCGCCTGCTTGCCCGGCATGAATTCCAATGAGCCGTGCGTGCCGACATGAATGACAGCATCGGCGCGAAAGATTTTTTCAATCCACGTGTAGAGCGCCATGAAGCCGTGATGAGGCGCGGCGGATTCCGACGCCAGCATCCGCATCGGGTCGCCTTCATACCCGAAGGTCGGCTGAACGGCGATGAACACGTTTCCGAGTTTCACTCCCATCACCAGCAACTCGCGCCCGTTCGAATTGATCGCGCCCGGCGCGCGTCCCCACTCGCGTTCTATGTCCGCAACATAAGGGCAGAGCGCGCGGTACTCATCCACGCTCATTCGATAAGCGATGTTGGCAATCTGCCCCGACTCGGCGGAGTTCCCTTCGAGCGCGAGCCTTCGGAGTTCATCTGCGTCGGCGGGCAACTCCACGTCGTAGCCTTCGGATTTCAGTTTGCCGAGTATCTCCATCAAACTCGGAAACACGTCGAGGTCGGCAGCCGTTCCGATGTTGCCTTTGTTGGGCGGAAAGCAGAACATCACGAGCGCAAGCCTCACGTCGCCGCGCGCGGCAGAGCGCAACTGATTCCATCGCGCAAGCCTCCGCGCGATCCTTCGACAGCGATCTTCTATCGGCTCAGGCTGAACTTCGCTTTGCGACATTCCGCCGAAGACCAGCGGCTCAGTCGCCCCGTCAAGTTCAGGTATGGCGACTTGCATCGCAGTCTGGATTGGATTCAACCCCGTGCGGTTTCGCTCCCAGTCTTCTATCGTCTGCAAGTCGAGCGAGACCATCGAGCGAAACCCGACATCGAGACCTTTGAAAAACTCGACCGCCGCTTCCGCATCGTTCATCGCGGGCCCGCCGACGAAGCTGAAGCCGGTGAGCGAAACTACCTGGCTGACGCGCGGCTGCGAGTCCGTGTCAATGAAGAACTCGCGGCAGGCTTCGCGGTTGTCCATGAAAGTCGAGATGGCCGGAATCACCCCGAGCCCTTCGCTCTCTATCGCTTTTATCAACCCGTCGTAGTGGCGTCGCGCCTGGCTGATTATCTGCGGGCGCATCAACAGAAGCCCTACCGTGCTCGACTGCTCAAGCTTTCTATTCTGCTTTCGCTCATACCATTTTCGATACGCTTCGAAGTCAGCGAACAACTGCGCCGAGTCAGGGTGATAGATGCCGACGGCTGGCATCTGCTCGATGGGATCGATTTTGATGCCAGCCTTCACGTCGCCGTAATGTTTGATCGCGTAGAGCAGCATCGAGCGAATGTTGGCGGGCGTGGGCTGAAGGAAGTAGCAGAATAGGTACAGATAGTTTTTGATATCGCGCAGTTTTCCCGCAGACGGAACGAATTTGAGAAGCGCGGGCATCCGGCTTATGAGCTTGACGTAGTGGTGTCCGTTCTTTCCGCTCGCTTGAGAGTTCGATTTGCCTTTTCTGAAAGTGTCAGCCATCCACGAGCCGATCTTACGCGCAATGCTATGGCTCGAATCCTCATCGCGCGATTTCATCAGCGAGGCGAAATCGAGTTTGCCCATCCGCGTCCGCCGCATCAGTTCGGGCATGCAGTTGAAAGCGATCGTCGCGCCCGCTCGCCCTTCAACGGCTCTCGCTATTCTCAAAGCGTTTTCCTGATCGGTGACGTGAATGATGAAAACTATCTGCGAGTCTGCAATATCACATTCAGCCCGCTTCCACTCATCAGCCGCAAGCGGCGCTCCGCAGTTATGCGCCCGCACTTCGAGCGCGATCCCGCACTGGGCAGCAATCTCCTCTTCCGCCCGCTTCAACGGCGCAAGCAAACTCGTTCCGACATAAAAAACCGTAATCTTCATCTGTCAGTGGTCGGTGGTCAGTGGTCAGTGGCCGGCATATCGATCATCACCTCCTCACCCCTGCTCCCCTGCACTCTTCTTCAATCTGGTCTTCGAGTCCGGCGAAGGCTTGCTGCAAACGAGAGACGACCTGGCCGTCGGCAGACCACAGTCCCCGGCCCGAGGCTTCCAGCAGTCTTGCGACCATCGCGCGGGCCGAGTGCGGATTGAGCGCGCTGAGTCGCTTCAACATCTCTTCGTCGAGCACGAAGGTTTCGGCCACGCGATCATAAATCCACCCATCGACCGCCTCTGTTGTAGCCGACCAGCCGAAGGTGTTCGTCACCTGATGTTCTATCTCAGCCACGCCGCTGAAGCCGTGATCGAGCATCCCTTCGTGCCATTTCGGATTGAGCAGCTTGGTGCGCGCTTCCAGTCTTATGGTCTCTTCGAGCGTGCGCACTCGGGCGGCGGGCGAGAGCGTGTCCGAAAGATAGACTCGCGGGCGCGCGGCGGCCTGCTGTTCGACCGCTTTAGTCACGCCGCCGAGATATTCGAAGTAGTGATCGACATCGGTTATGCCGACCTCGAATGAATCTATGTTTTGATAAGTGACTTCGACGCGGGCCAGCGAGCGTTCGAGTAATTTCTTCGCTTCGCGCCCGTCGAAACTTCTGCCTTCGGAGTCACGCCCATAGGCGAAACATTTCCGGGTGACGAAAAGATCGCCAAGCTCTCGGCTGTCTTCCCACTGGCTTTCGAGCACCAGGAAGTTGACGTTCGCGCCGTAGTTGCCCGCAGCGTTGGAGAACACCCGCGTCGCCGCTTCATCCATCGAGCAGCCCTCGCGCATCTGCTCGGCGATGTGGCGGCGGACGTAGTTCATCTCCTGTGGTTCATCGAGCGCGGCGACCGCGCGCGCGGCTTTGTCCAGGAGTGAAATGGTCGCGCCGAACAGGTCGCGGAATATCCCTGAAACGGTCATCACTACATCGATGCGCGGGCGGCGGAGTTCTTCGAGCGGAATTATGTCGATGTCGGTTGCGCGACCGAGCGAGTCTCTTCGCGGAGACACGCCCAGAAGACGAAGCGCCTGAGCCACTCCTTCGCCTTCGGTCTTGATGTTATCGATACCCCAGAGAACCATTGCGA